>JAZQYO010000001.1:0-64518 GCA_045633565.1 Clostridia bacterium
TGCTCTGTACGGCAGAGACCAATACCTTCAGCACCAAGTTCAACTGCTTTTTTAGCGTCAGCCGGTGTGTCAGCATTTGTTCTTACTTTAAGTGTTCTGAATTCATCAGCCCACTGCATGATTCTGCCGAATTCACCTGCGATTTCAGCGTCAACTGTAGGAATAATGCCATCGTAGATATTACCTGTAGAACCGTCGATGGAGATAAAGTCGCCTTCAACGTAGGTTTTACCTGCGAGAGTGAATTTTTTGTTTTCTTCGTCCATGTTGATTTCGCCACAGCCGGATACGCAGCAAGTACCCATACCACGAGCAACAACAGCTGCGTGAGATGTCATACCACCACGAACTGTGAGGATACCCTGAGAAGCTTTCATACCTGTAATATCTTCAGGTGATGTTTCAAGTCTAACAAGGATAACTTTTTCGCCTCTTGCGTTCCAGCTTTCTGCATCTTCAGCAGTAAATACTACTTTACCACATGCAGCACCGGGAGAAGCACCAAGACCTCTGCCTGCAGGTGTTGCAGCTTTAAGAGCTTTAACGTCAAACTGAGGGTGAAGAAGTGTATCAAGGTTTCTGGGGTCGATCATTGCAACAGCTTTTTTCTTGTCAATCATGCCTTCATCAACAAGGTCACAAGCGATTTTAAGAGCAGCTTTTGCAGTTCTCTTACCGTTTCTTGTCTGGAGCATGTAGAGTTTTCTGTCTTCAATAGTAAACTCCATGTCCTGCATATCTCTGTAGTGATCTTCAAGGATAGCACAAACTTTGTTGAATTCTTCAAATGCTTCAGGGAATTTTTCAGCCATCTGCGCGATCGGCATCGGAGTACGAACGCCGGCAACAACGTCTTCGCCCTGTGCGTTTACAAGGAATTCACCCATGAGGCCTCTGTCACCTGTAGCAGGGTCACGTGTGAATGCAACACCTGTACCACAGTTGTCACCCATGTTACCGAATGCCATCATCTGTACGTTAACAGCAGTACCCCATGAATAAGGGATATCGTTGTCACGACGGTAAACATTAGCTCTGGGGTTGTCCCATGAACGGAATACAGCTTCTACAGCGCCCATAAGCTGTTCTTTCGGGTCAGACGGGAAGTCTTTACCGATTTTGGATTTATATTCAGCTTTGAACTGACCAGCGAGTTCTTTAAGGTCATCAGCTGTAAGTTCAACGTCCTGAGTAACGCCTTTTGTTTCTTTCATTTCGTCGATAAGTTCTTCAAAGTATTTCTTACCAACTTCCATAACAACGTCAGAATACATCTGAATAAATCTTCTGTAGCAGTCCCAAGCCCATCTTGCGTTGCCTGTTTTAGCTGCCATTGTTTCAACAACGTCTTCATTAAGACCGAGGTTGAGGATAGTGTCCATCATACCGGGCATAGAAGCTCTTGCGCCGGAACGAACGGAAACCAGAAGCGGATTTTCCTTATCACCAAATTTTTTGCCGCAGATAGCTTCCATCTTAACGATGTTTTCCATAATTTCAGCCTGAATTTCTTCGCTGATTTTACGGCCATCTTCATAGTACTGAGTACAAGCCTCTGTAGATACTGTGAAACCCTGAGGAACAGGAAGACCAATTTTGGTCATTTCGGCAAGGTTAGCACCTTTACCACCGAGAAGCTCACGCATTGAAGCGTCGCCTTCGCTAAAGAGATAAACAAATTTTTTACTCATTTTATCCTCCTAAAATATTTGTTTGGCTTAAAGCCATTTTTAACATTAATTTTCCAATTAATTATTATATCATAAAAAAAACAATTTTTCTATATAACAACTTACTAAAATAAAGCCATAATTTCCGTCATTTTATCTACATTTTACATATATTTTTAACTCAAATCACCTTTTAAACAACAAAACCGTACATATATATAATGTTTTTTTGTGCAAAACAGACAAAAGAAATGCGCCCTCTTTATTTTTGGCGCAATTTATAGTACAATATAATATTGAACGATTGGAATGCCGGCTGAGCATTGTTTCAGGCAAACGACTGCCTGTGCAAAGCCGGCAAACCCACACTAATATTTTATACTTTATCCGTTAAAATATGTAAATGCAGGAGAAAAAATGATTAGTAAAATTTTAAAAAAAGAATACTGTCTTTCAGACAGAGTAATTGACCTTGATAAAAAGGTGTTTGAAAAGATTAAAAAACCTTTAGAGAGAATTGAAGAAACATATCGGTACAATCAGCTGAAGGTCCTTGCGGCTTTTCGCGAATGCAAAATAAGAGAGCCTCACTTTGCAGCAACGACCGGCTACGGGTATGATGATTTGGGCAGAGATGCAATTGACGAGCTTTACGCTATGGTTTTTGGCTGCGAAGATGCATTGGTCAGACACTCTATCGTGTCAGGTACGCACGCCCTCACATTATGTCTTTTCGGCGTTCTTCGCCCGGGTGACAGATTGGTTTCTGTTACGGGCAATCCCTATGATACTTTAAAAGGTGTTATTTCATCAGAAAACACCGGCAGTCTTGCTGATTTTGGCATATCATATTCTCAGATTGAACTTAAAAATAATCTCCCTGACCTTGAAACCATTAAAACCACACTCCCATCTGACACAAAGGCCGTTTTAATTCAGCGCAGCAAAGGTTATGACTGGAGAAACACTCTTTCCGTTTCACAGATTGGCGAAATAATTAGCACAGTAAAATCAGTTAATCCGGAAATAATATGTATCGTTGACAACTGTTACGGCGAATTTACTGAAACTATCGAGCCAACTCATGTTGGCGCTGACCTTATGGCAGGCTCACTCATTAAAAACCCGGGTGGCGGCATTGCACGTGGCGGTGCTTATATTGCAGGAAAACAAAAGTTTGTTGAACTTACTGCGTATAAACTCAACTGCGTTGGTCAGGGCAAGGATGTTGGTCCTTCTCTTGGCATGAACAGAGAAATTCTTCAGGGATTTTTTATGGCTCCGCACATTACTGCAGAGGCAGTAAAAGTTGCGCTTTTCTGCAGCGGACTTTTTTCCGAGCTTGGCTTTGAAGTGTGCCCAACTCCCGAAGATGAACGAGGCGACATTATTCAGGCAATAAAATTCGGAAATCCCGACCTACTCATTGCTTTCTGTCAGGGTATCCAGAAAGGTGCTCCGATAGATTCTTTTGCAACTCCCGTGCCCTCAGAAATGCCCGGTTATGATTGTGATATTATTATGGCTGCGGGCGCCTTTACGCAAGGTGCAACGACAGAACTCAGCGCAGATGCGCCCATTCGTGAGCCTTATGTTGCTTACATGCAGGGCAGCCTTGATTTTGAGTGCGGCAGAGTTGGTGTTCTCGTGGCACTCCAGAATATGATTGATTCAGGATTGATATAAATGCTAATTAAACTTGATAATATTTCAAAATATTTTGGTTCGCGTCTGTTATTTGAAAATATATCCTTTGAAATTCCCGAAGGCGAAAAAATAGGATTCATTGGTGAAAACGGCATTGGTAAAACAACGCTGATAAAAATTATGACCGGCGAAATTTCTTATGATGACGGCACGCTGACAAAAAACAACAATTTAAAAATCGGATATTTATCTCAAACAGCCCCCGAAGATAAAGACACTACTGTTTTCGGTGAGGTTTTGTCGGCATATTCAAAACTCTTGGAGCTTGAACAGAAAATTGAGGATGTAACCTTAGATATAAACCTTGGTTCAGGCGATGCTTCGCAGCTTGTAGAGCTTCAGCACAAACTGCAAACGCAGTATGAACAGGAAGGCGGTTTTGTATACAAAAGCATGGCACGTTCAAGCCTTATCGGACTAGGGTTTACAGAGGATGATTTTTCAAAAAATCTCACCATGCTCAGCGGTGGTGAGAAAACACGTGTAATGCTTGCAAAACTTCTACTTTCCGACTGCAATCTTCTTCTTTTGGACGAGCCGACAAACCACCTTGATATTCAGTCTGTTGAATGGCTTGAAAACTTTTTAATTTCATACAAAGGTGCATATCTCGTTATATCACATGACAGATATTTTCTTGATAAAATTACAACAAAAACCTTTGAACTTTTTGAAAACAAAACATATTCCTTTAACGGCAACTATTCCACATATCAGAAAAAACGTGCCGAAATGTTTGATGCCATTTCAAAAAAATATGAGATGACAATGCAGGAAATTGAACGTATTGAAGCTATTATAAAACAGCAGCGTCAATGGAATCGTGAAAGAAATATTAAAACTGCAGAACACAAGCAAAAATCTATTGACAGACTTACAAAAACGCTTGTCGCTCCCCCATCTGAGCATGATAAAATATCCTTTGAATTCCGTGCGAATAAAACGGGCGGAAATGATGTTGTTACAGCTACTGAAGTTTCAGTTTCCTATGACAGAAAAAGGCTTTTTGACAAACTCTCGTTTAGCATAAAACGTGGTGAAAGAATTTTTCTTTTAGGTGCAAACGGATGCGGAAAATCTTCGCTTTTTAAAGCTATACTCGGACTTATAGACCACGAAGGAATGGTGCGTCTTGGCAGTAATATCAGCGTCGGTTATTATGACCAACATCAAAGTGACCTCGACCCGGACAAAACTATTTTTGACGAAGTTTACGATGCTTATCCCGACAAAACAATTACTGAAATAAGAAATGCATGTGCTGCTTTTTTATTTTATGGTGAGGATGTTTTTAAAAAAATCTCCACTCTCAGCGGTGGTGAAAAAGCAAGGGTGTCACTTATAAAGCTCATGATGTCAGGCAGTAACTTTTTGATGCTCGACGAACCTACAAACCATCTTGATATTTCATCCAAAGAAGCGCTTGAAAATTCTTTTGCCGAATATGCGGGAACAATGTTTATCGTATCTCATGACCGTTATTTTATAAACCGTCTCGCTGATAAGATTTTCTATATGGATGACACCGGAATTACTGAGTACCTTGGGAATTATGACTATTTTCTTTCCAAGAAATCTGAGGCAACATCAGTAGTATCAAAGGCAGAAAAAAACAATTCTTATAAACAGGAAAAAGAAGAACGTGCAAGACTCAGAAAACTACAGATCAGCCTTTCCCGAACTGAAAAACAGATTGAACAAACCGAAGAAGAAATTTCGGGACTTGAAAAACTTCTTTTATCACCTGAAATTGCTACCGATTACACAGAGGCTGTCAAAATCTCCAATCAGCTTGATGCTGCAAAAAATGAACTTGACGGCTTAATGGAAACCTGGGAACAAATAAATCTTGAACTTGAGGAGGGATGATATGATTACAGCAGATAAAATTAATTCAGCCACCTCTGTCGCTCTTGGTTTTTTTGATGGCGTTCACCGTGGACATACTTCCCTTATAAATACAGCAAAAGAATATGCCACAGGCGATATAAAATCTGTTATTTATACACTTGACACTCATCCGTCTGCATTTTTCGGTTCTCCGGTTCCAATGATTACTTCCACGGATGAAAGATTGTCTGTTTTAAAGTCAATGGATACCGACTATATTTATCTTCAAAAAACTGACCGTGATTTTCTGAATATATCACCTGAAGATTTCGTTGACGAAATTTTAGTAAAAAGGCTTAATGCCGCATACGTGGTTTCAGGTGAAAATTATACCTTTGGCAAAAATAAATCCGGCAACTGTGAGCTTTTAAAAAAGTTATGTGACGAAAAAGGTATAAAATATACGGTTGTTCCCTACCTAAAGGAAGAAAATCAGATTATCAGCAGTTCTCTCATCAGGACAAAGTTAAGCGAAGGTATTATTTCTGATGCAAATAAAATGCTTGGCAGACCATTTAGTCTTTCGGGAACTGTTGTTCACTGCCGAAATGTCGGTCATACACTTGGATTCCCGACTGCAAACATTTTGCCGCCGGAAAATATAAAACTTCCAATGCCGGGTGTTTATGCAACAACTACCATTGTTAGCGGAAAAAGTTATCCTTCTATAACAAACGTAGGCACTGCACCAACATTTTCAGAAAATAAGACAATAATTGAAAGTCATATCTTAGATTTTAAGGAAGATATTTATTCAAAAGAAATTAAAATTGAATTTATTAAGTTGCTCCGACCACAAAAAAAATTTTCATCAGCGGTTTTACTTTCAGAGCAGCTAAAAAAAGATACAGATGCAAGGAGAAAAATATGAAAAGTATAATTAAAGATATTAACCTCTCTCCATCAGGCAAAAATAAGATAGAATGGGTTAAAAACAACATGCCCATTTTAGCCGAGATTGAAAAGGATTTTATAAAAAACAAACCTTTTTCGGGCAAGCACATGCTGGTTAGCGTGCATATTGAAGCCAAAACCGCAAGGTTTATTCAGCTTCTTGCTGCAGCAGGTGCAACAGTTGTTGCTTGCGGATGCAATCCTCTTTCAACTCAGGATGACGTTGCAGCGGCACTTTCTGAAACACCCGGCGTTACTGTTTTTGCAAAATATGGCATTACCGAAGACGAATACAATGAATTTATAGATAAAGCACTTGAAACCAAACCTGAAATTATTGTTGACGATGGCGGTGATATAGTAAACCGTATTCATACCGAACACAAAGACCTTATTCCAAACATTCTGGGTGGTTGTGAAGAAACAACAACAGGAATTATCCGTCTTAAGGCTATGGCCGAGTCAGGCGAGCTTAAATTCCCTATGTTTGCTGTCAATGACGCTTACTGCAAATATCTGTTTGACAACCGTTACGGTACAGGTCAGTCTGTCTGGAATGGAATTAACCGTACCACAAACCTTATTGTAGCGGGTAAATATGTTGTAATTGCCGGTTATGGCTGGTGTGGCAAAGGCTGTGCAATGAGAGCAAAGGCTCTTGGCGCAAAAGTTATTGTCTGCGAAATTGATCCCATTAAAGCCATAGAGGCTATTATGGACGGGTTTGAAGTTATGCCCATGTCTGCGGCTGCAAAACTTGGAGATATTTTTGTTACCGTTACAGGCTGCGAAAATGTTATAACAAAAGAACATTTCAAAGTTATGAAAAACGGTGTAATTCTTTCAAATGCAGGTCATTTCGACGTTGAAATTAATCTTCGTGAGCTTTCTGCACTTGCAACCGAAAAGAAAATTTCCAGGGAAAATATCACAACATACATTATGGCGGACGGCAGACGCATAAACGTCCTTGCCGAAGGCAGACTTGTAAATCTTGCAGCAGGCGACGGTCATCCTGCTGAAATCATGGATATGAGTTTTGCAGTTCAGGCACTTTCAGCACAGTATTTACTTGAAAATGCAGGAAATCTTGAAAATAAGCTTTACAGCGTACCTGAAACAATTGATAAAAAGATTGCCGGAATTAAACTTAAATCAATGGGAATCAGAATTGACACTTTAACTCCTGAGCAAAAAGCTTATCTTAACATTAAGGACTAAAACCATGGAACGAATTGAAGATTTACAAAATGGCTACAGAATAATTCAGGACCCGGACGCATTCTGTTTCGGTACAGATGCGGTTATGCTTTCTGACTTTGCAAAAATCAAAAGCGGTGAGCGGGTTGTTGACTTGTGCTGCGGAAACGGAATTATTCCGGTTTTGCTTTTTGCGAAACATAAACCTTTACATGTTGTGGGAATCGAAATTCAAAACAGCTCTGCTGCTCTTGCCAAAAGAACAGTTCAACTTAATAACATGGAGGAAAAAATCACTATTATCTGTGACGACCTGAAAAATGCTAAAAACCACATTGATAAACGTGTTGATGTTGTAACATGCAATCCCCCATATACCGAATGGGGTGGTGGCTATGTCAATGAATCGGATGCAAAAATGATTGCTCGTCATGAAATCTTATGCAAGCTCCCCGATATTTTCCGCAGTGTAAATGATATTTTAAAATTTGGCGGAAGATTTTATATGGTACATAAGTCAGAACGCCTTGCCGAAATCATTGCCGAGGCAAAAAAATTTGGTCTTGAGCCGAAAGAACTCTGTTTCCAGCACGGCGGACCGGACAAAAATTCCAAGCTTATGCTTATAAGCTTTACAAAGGGCGGTAAACCACAAATGACAATTTATCCGCCCATAATTGACCAGAAAGGATAATTGATATGGCAGGCACATTATACCTTTGTCCCACTCCCATCGGCAACCTCGAGGATATAACATTAAGAGTTATACGAACATTATCCGAGGTTGATTTAATTGCTGCTGAGGATACAAGACATACATTAAAACTTCTAAATCATCTTGATATAAAAAAGCCTATGATAAGCTATTTTGAGCACAACAAGCTTGAGCGTGGCGAAGAAATTATCGCAAAACTTAACGAGGGTTTAAACGTGGCTCTTGTTACAGATGCCGGTATGCCTGCAATTTCAGACCCCGGTGAAGTTTTAGTGGCGCAATGCATCGAAAGAGGAATAACTGTTGTCCCCCTGCCGGGACCAAACGCTGCGCTTACTGCACTTATTGCATCAGGCTTACCCGCAAGCAGATTTACCTTTCAGGGGTTTCTGACGATGAACAAGCGTGCCAGAAATGAGCATCTTGAGATTGCTGCAAAATTGCCTGACACGCTCATTTTCTATGAAGCACCACACAAGCTGAAATCAACACTTGATGACATGCTTAGAGTTTTCGGGAACCGCAAAATTGCACTCTGCCGTGAACTTACAAAAACTTACGAGGAGTTTATCAGAACTGATATTGAAGGTGCAATAAAGCTTTATGAAGAAAAATCTCCCAAAGGTGAATATGTACTTATAATTGAAGGCTTTATCCAGGATAAAACTGAAGAATTTGAAGACATTTCTCTCGAAGAACTGTATGAAAAATATATTAAAGGCGGCATGGATGAAAAAGAGGCTTTAAAAAAAGCCGCAAAAGATAAATGCATCCCAAAAAGAGATGCCTATGCTATACTTAAAACATGAGGTAACAATATGAAAAATCTTAATTGTCTGCGTTGTGGTTCTGAAATGAACTATATTTCGACAGAGAAATTTCAACTTGGTCAGACGGGATGGTTTTTGGGAGACCTGCCGAATCTTGTTGCTGGTTCCATGGAGTTTGACATTTACATTTGCTCCAGTTGTGGAAAAGTTGAATTTTATCAATCAAACAACACTTCTTCAGATGGTATTGCGCAAACAAAGTGCCCAAAATGCGGCAAAAGTCATGATATTGACTGCCCAAAATGTCCATTTTGTAAATATGATTACATAAACTAAAAGACGGGCAATGCCCGTCTTTTTACTTATTCGTACTGCCAAATCCGCCCGTGCGGTCCGCTTCGGCATTATCCCCGTCTGCTTTTAAAAATGTCGCAAAAACGCCCTGACCGATACGGTCACCTTTTTTTATGACTGTGTCCTCAGTAAAGAAGTTATAAAAAGCAAACATTATATGTCCCTCATTGTCGGGATTGTTGTAATAATCGCTGTCAACAACTCCGACAGAGTTTGCCATTACAAGCCCTTTTTTGCCGGGATTTGATGAACGATTATAAAGATACAATACCTCGTCTTCTGCCATATAAGCTTTAATGCCGGTTTTTACAAAAGTCGGCTTTTTTTCTGTCATATTCCAGATTGAAGGGATAACTATATCTTCCGCTGCTTCAATATCATAGCCTGCGCTGTTTTTTGTGCTGCGTGCAGGAAGATTAATTTCTTTATCTGCAAAAGTGGAACATATTTCAAAACCACGAATTTTATCCATAATATCACCTCATTAAAGGTTTCCCCGCATTATAATATGCGGGGAATTTGTGTATTAAAGGCTTGCGCCTATCTGCAATGCTTTAAGATTGGATTCTGCCATTGCGGCACGTTTTGCAGGAATGATTTTCTTTAAAACTGCATCAATATCCTCGGGTTTATCTTCGCCAAGAACATTTAAGAGTTTTCCTACGATAATCATGTTAGCAAGTGTCGGGAAACCGTTGTCACTTGCAAGTTTTGTAGCAGGAACGTAGTAAACTGTTACATCATCACGTTCTACTTTTCTTTCAATGAGTGTGGAATCACAAATAATGATTCCACCTTTTTCAACTGTAGATTCGAATTTATCAAGTGACGGAAGATTCATTGCGATTAATACATTAGGATTAGTAATAATAGGAGAACCTACTTTTTCATCACTTACGATAACGCTGCAGCTTGCTGTACCTCCACGCATTTCAGGACCGTAAGACGGAAGCCAGCTAACTTCTTTTTCTTCAAGCATACCTTTGTAAGCAAGGAATTTACCTGCAAAAAGTATGCCCTGACCGCCAAAGCCGGAAAGTATAATATTTTTTGTATTCATTATTCTTCCTCCTTTGCAGCACTTCTGTCTTTATAAACACCAAGCGGATACTGCGGAAGCATATTGTCTTCCAGCCATTTAAGAGCATCTTTCGGTGTGAGACCCCAGTTTGTAGGACAGGTGGAAACAACTTCAATAAGCGAGAAGCCTTTGCCGTCTATCTGATTCTGGAAAGCCTTTTTAATAGCTTTTTTAGCATTTCTTACATTTTTAACATTGTTAACAGTAACACGTTCTAAGTACTCAGGACCGTCAAGCTGAGAAAGCATTTCACAAACTTTAATGGGGAAACCACAGTGGTTTGTGTCACGACCATAAGGTGATGTCTGTGTTACCTGACCGGGCAGAGATGTAGGAGCCATCTGACCGCCTGTCATACCATAAATTGCGTTGTTAACGAAAATAATTGTTATATTCTCATTTCTTGCAGCAGAATGAACTGTTTCAGCCATACCGATAGATGCAAGGTCGCCGTCGCCCTGATATGTGAAAACAATATTGTTTTCGGGGTCAGAACGTTTAACACCTGTTGCAACTGCCGGAGCACGTCCGTGAGCTGCTTCAATCATATCACAATTAAAATAGTCATAAGCCATAACAGAGCAACCAACCGGTGCAACACCGATTGTTCTGCCTTCAATGCCAAGTTCGTCAATAACTTCAGCAACAAGTCTGTGGATTATACCATGGGTACATCCGGGACAATAGTGAAAAGGAATGTCCGCAAGTGCATGAGGTTTTTCAAATACTACTGCCATTATTTTGCACCTCCGTTTGCTTTTTTTATTGCATCGAGTACCTGCTCGGGTGATACTATCATACCACCAACACGGTTACAAAGCGATACAGGAACTTTGCACTGTGATGCAAGTCTTACATCTTCTATCATCTGTCCCATTGAAAGTTCAACAGAAATAATTTCTTTTACGTGTTTTGCAGCCTCTTCAAAAGGTTTAGCCGGGAAAGGCCAGAGTGTGATAGGTCTTATCATACCAACTTTAATCCCCTGCTTTCTTGCTTCTATAACAGCATTTTTAGAAACACGTGCTGCGATACCGAAAGCCGCAACGCAGATTTCAGCATCTTCCATCATGAACTCTTCATACATAACTTCATCACGTTTTACAAGTTCATAACGCTCAAATCTTTCAAAGTTAGTCTTTTCAAGTTTGTCAGGCTGGAGGTAGAGCGAGTTAACAATGTTATGCTCACGCTCCATCTTAGTGCCGTTTGTTGCCCAGGGTTTTTCGGGCATAGGAGGCTCTGTAAAATCAAGCGAAACCGGTTCCATCATCTGACCGAGTGTACCGTCAGCAAGGAGCATTACCGGCATACGGTATTTATCAGCAACAGCAAAACCTTTAACTGTAAGTTCAGCCATTTCCTGAACGGAAGCAGGAGCATAAACCACCAGATGATAGTCACCGTGACCGCTGCCACGTGTAGCCTGGAAATAGTCAGACTGGCTGGGCTGAATACCGCCAAGGCCGGGGCCGCCACGCTGAACGTTTAAAATAAGCGCCGGAAGGTCTGAACCTGCAAGATATGAAATACCTTCACTTTTAAGAGAAATTCCGGGGCTAGAAGAAGAAGTCATAACCCTTTTCCCTGTTGCAGCAACACCATAAACCATGTTGATAGCTGCAATTTCACTTTCAGCCTGGAGGAATGTTCCGCCAATTTTCGGCATTTTCTTTGCCATATATGCCGCAACTTCTGTCTGCGGGGTGATGGGGTAACCGAAATAATGTCTGCAGCCTGCTAAAATAGCAGCTTCAGCAATTGCTTCGTTACCTTTCATTAAAACTTTTTCTGCCATTTTCTTATCCCCTTTCCACCGTAATTATGCAGTCCGGACACATAATTGCACAGGATGCGCAACCAATGCAGGCTTCTTCATCTGTAAGCTCTGCAGGATGATGTCCTTTTTTATTGATTTTGTCAGGTGACAGTCTTAAAATCTTTTTGGGACAAGCGTCTATACAAAGACCGCAACCTTTACAAAGGTCTGTTTTAAAAGTTAATTTTGACACCTTTTGTCACTCCTTTTTTTATCAGAAATATTTATCCTGAAGTTTAAGTTTATAAAGTCCGGGAATATCTGTTTTGATTTCAATATCTTCCCAAACTGTTGTCATTACAACGGGAATACCCGTTTTTTCTGCAATTTCTTCTGCATAGCCCAGTGAAGATAATATGCAGTTTTCATCAGTTTCGTTGCCGAGATTAGAGTTATTTATAATCCCTGTGAATTTTATTTTTGATGCAGCTTCTATTTCGCGCATTATTTCTATCGCTGAGTCTGCATCTTTTGTTTCAGGTCTGAATTTGTTTATGACCATCAACATTTCATAATCATCTTCCTGTTTTATGGCGTCAGCAAGTCTGCCGAGAACAAGTGCTCCTCTGTCGTCACCGCCAATGTCAAGTACAACTGTCTGATTTTTGTCGTCTGTAATTGAATATATTTCCTGCGGAAGAGCAGGAATGTCAACATTGGAGTTGGCGTAGAGCGAGCAGATAAGACGAATGCCTTTTTCCTCAAGCTCTCTTTGGCTGTCTTTAGACCTAAAATAAGGATTTACTATATCAAGGTCTGCAAGTGCCACATTGCTCTTTTTATCAGCAAGTTTTTTTGCAATATTAACAGCAATGTTTGTCTTTCCGCTGCCATAATGACCTGAAATAATGGTCAGTCTTTTATAGTTTAAAGAGTTACTGTCCAACCCAGCTCATCCTCACATTTACCCCACTGAATACCTGTTACAGTATCATAGAGTTTCTGGCTTACTTCGCCGATTTCGTTGTTGTTAATCATGTAAACATCATCTTTGTATCTGAGTTTGCCAACAGGAGAAATTACTGCAGCAGTACCTGTACCAAAGCATTCTTCAAGTTTACCGTTATGAGCCGCTTCAACAAGCTCATCAACAGAAACTTTTCTTTCCTCTACTGTATATCCCATGCGTTTGCAAAGCTCGATTACTGAATTTCTTGTAATACCGGGCAGAATGCTGCCGTTAAGCATAGGAGTAATAATTTTTCCGTCAATCTTAAAGAAGATGTTCATAGCGCCAACTTCTTCAATATATTTTCTTTCAACACCGTCAAGCCAAAGAACCTGGGAATAACCGTCATCGTGAGCTTTAACCTGAGCAATAAGGCTTGCTGCATAGTTACCGCCTGTTTTTGCAAAGCCCATACCGCCTTTAACAGCTCTTACATATTCGTCCTCAATCCAGATGCCTACAGGAGCAAGACCATTTTCATAGTAAGCACCGCTGGGAGCAAGGATTACTATAAAGAGGTATGTTTTGGAAGGAGCAACTCCCAAGAACTCGTCAGTTGCGATAACAAAAGGTCTGATGTAGAGTGATGTGCCGTCCTCTTCGGGAACCCAGTCAGCATCAACTTTAACAACTTCTTTTATAGCCTCAACAAAAATTTCTTCCGGAATTTCAGGAATACAAAGTCTTTCGTTACTTGCGTTGGCACGTTTAGCGTTCATATCAGGTCTGAAAAGTCTTATTTTGCCATCAGCACCTTTATACGCTTTAAGACCTTCAAACATTTCCTGTCCGTAATGGAATACCATAGCAGCAGGCTCAAGCTCAATTGCACCATAAGGTACAATTCTTGCATCATGCCAGCCTTTGCCTTCTGTGTAGTTCATCAAAAACATGTGGTCGGTAAAAATTTTACCAAAACCAAGTTTCGCACCTTTAGCAGGTTTTTCTTTAGGACTTGTTGTTTTAGTGATTTTGATTTCCATAATTAAACACTTCTTTCTTAGAGTTTATTTCTCTGAATTTTACCGCTTACTGTTTTTGGAAGTTCATCTTTGAACACAACAATTCGCGGATATTTATAGGGTGCCGTATGATCCTTAACATAAAGCTGAATTTCTTTTTTAAGCTCTTCTGTGGGCTCGGTTCCGTTTACAAGTACAATACTTGCTTTAACTACCTGACCACGAACCTCGTCAGGCTCAGCAGAAACTCCGCATTCAAGAACATAAGGCAGTTCCATGATAACACTTTCAATTTCAAATGGTCCGATACGGTAACCGGAAGATTTAATAACATCATCCACACGACCAACATACCAATAGAAGCCATCCTCATCCTTCCAGGCTGTATCGCCGGTATGATAATATCCGTCATGAATAACCTCATCTGTTTTCTCTTTATCACCGTAATATCCGGTAAAGAGTCCACATGGGTGACCATTTTTAAGGTTAATAACAATTTCACCCGTTTCACCAACCGCTACCGGATCGCCATTTTCATTAATGAGTTCAACATCATATATCGGTGCAGGTTTACCCATTGAACCAATCTTGTGTGATGCACCAACCATGTTACCGATAATCATTGTGCTTTCGGTCTGACCGAAGCCCTCAATTATCTGAAGTCCCGTAGCTTTTTCAAACTGACGGTAAACCTCGGGGTTTAATGCTTCGCCCGCAGTTGTCATGTGACGAACAGAAGAAAAGTCGTATTTTGACAAATCCTGCTTAATCATCATTCTGAGCATTGTGGGCGGTGCACAGAAGGTTGTTATTTTATGTTTAGCAAACATTGGCATAATGTCCGCTGCGTCAAACCTGTCAAAGTCATATACAAAGGTTGCTGCCTCACAAAGCCACTGACCGTACAGCTTACCCCACATTGATTTTGCCCAACCGGTGTCGGAAATTGTAAAGTGAAGTCCGTCCGGGTCAACATTGTGCCAGTATTTTGCTGTATGGAAATGACCGAGAGGATATTTAAAGTTATGTGCAGCAATTTTCGGATAGCCTGTTGTTCCCGATGTAAAGAACATAAGCATTAAATCATCGCCGCCGGGAGAATCTTTAGTTCTGTTATAATGAGAACTGTAGAGCATATACTCTTCATCAAAATTTCTCCAGCCTTCACGTTCGCCATTTACAATAAGTTTATTAACAAGCTGCGGGTATTTTTCTGCTGCAATTTCAACCTGAGCCGCTGTATCTCCGTCCGCAGTACAGATTATTGTGTTAACTCCCGCTGCATTAAATCTATATTCAATATCATGAGCGAGAAGCTGGTTTGTAGCCGGAATAACAACTGCGCCAAGCTTGTGAAGACCAAGTATTGCAAACCAGAACTGGTAATGACGCTTTAAAATGAGCATTACCCTGTCGCCCTTTTTAATACCGAGCGCTCTGAAATAGTTTGCACATCTTGCTGACTCGCGTTTCATATCCTTGAAGGTGAATGGACGCTCTGTATGGTCCCTTGAAACATGCATCATAGCAAGCTTTTTTGGTTCACGGTCAGCAAGTGCATCCACAAGGTCAAATGCAAAGTTGAAGTTTTCTGTGTTTTTAAAAGTAATGGACGTAGGTGTACCTTTTTCGTTTGTAACGGTATCAATAAACTTTTTATAAATTCTGTCTTTTGTATCGTCACGGCGGACATATCTGTCTTCAATTGCTTTTGTTGGTGTAAGCTCAGGAATAGGTTCACCGGTGGGATTTAAAACAATCGCATAGAAGATGCAGTCTTCACCATTTACAGCAATCATACCGTGAGGCGTGTTACTGTCAAAATAAATACTGTCACCGGGGCCTAAAACTTCCCTGTGTTCACCAATCTGCACCATCAGATGGCCGGAAACTATAAGGTCACATTCCTGACCATCATGCGTGGTCAACTCAATATCTTTCCCTTCCGCATCAGGATCATAAACACTTTTAACATAAAGCGGTTCTGCAATACGGTTCTGGAAAGCATACGCCATGTTATAATAGGTCATTCCGTGTGCCTGTGCAACCTTTTGTGCTGTTCCCGAACGGGTTACAGTAAAGGATTTAAGCGTAGGGCTGTGACCTTCAATGATATCGGTGACATTAACACCGAGCGCAAGTGCACAACGGTAAATAAATGCAAAGTGCAGGTCGCACGTACCTGTTTCACACTGAAGATATTCTTCCGCCGAAACGCCGGTTTTTCCCGCCATATCCTCGGGAGATAGTCCTACAATTTCACGGAGTTCACGGATACGTGCCGCCATCTCCTTTATTTTGTAGTCAAGTCCTGTAATCTGGTTCATAAGTAAAGACATCCTTTCTGGAACGAAAAAACACCCGTCCCAAAGTTAATATCTTTGAGACGAGTGCTGAAAAATCTCTTTGCACCCGCGGTACCACTCAAATTGCGCTCATAAAGCGCCACTCAGACTCAAGCAAGTCGTATGCATTAACGCAGCAATCACGAGGAGGTTCTACTAACCGTCCACGGCTTTCTTCCTCCCGACTCAGGAGCTACAGACACATTCATCAAAACCGACAGTTTACACCGACCACTGCCTCTCTTTGGGTCTGATTAAACGCGCACTCTCCGTCAACGTCTTTATACACGAGTAATTATACACCAAATATCGAACTTTGTCAATAGTTTTATAGTATATTTTACAGTTTGTTTCTCTGGATTTTGCCGCTGATTGTTTTTGGCAGCTCATCTCTGAATACAACAAGTCTCGGATATTTGTAGGGCGCAGTATTTGTCTTTACATACTGCTGGATTTCTTTTTTAAGTTCTTCGGTAGGTTCTGTGCCCTTTGTAAGAACAATACTTGCTTTTACAATCTGTCCGCGGACTTCGTCAGGAGCAGCTGAAACACCACACTCCAGAACATACGGAAGTTCCATGATAACACTTTCAATTTCAAAAGGTCCGATACGATAACCGGATGATTTGATTACATCGTCGATACGGCTGACATAGAAGAAATAACCATCCTCGTCACGCCATGCAGTATCGCCGGTGTGGTACATTCCACCACGCATACATTCCTGCATTTTTTCTTCGTCATCAAGATAGCAGGAGAAGAGTCCAACCGGTGTTCCCTCATCAAGTCTGACAACGATTTCACCTGTTTCACCGGGTGCAACAGATTTGCCGTCCGGGTCAACAATGTCAATTTTATACTGTGGTGATGCTTTACCCATTGAACCGTTTTTGGGTGTTGTTCCATAAAGGTTAGCTATGATAAGTGTTGTTTCTGTCTGACCGAAACCTTCCATGATTTCAAGACCTGTAGCTTTCTGGAACTGTTTGAACACTTCGGGGTTAAGTGCCTCACCTGCAGTTGTCATGTGATGAATTGAAGAAAGGTCGTAGCTTGAAAGGTCTTCTTTAATCATAAGTCTGAGCATTGTCGGCGGCGCACAGAAGGTTGTGATGTTATATTTAGCAAACATGGGCAGAATATCGGATGCATCAAATCTGTCAAAGTCATAGACAAATACAGCACCCTCGCACAACCACTGACCATAGAGTTTGCCCCAGAGAGATTTACCCCAACCTGTATCGGAAATTGTAAGATGCAGACCGTCTCTTTCGCAACAGTGCCAGTATTTTGCAGTTACAAAGTGGCCGAGAGCGTAAGTGTGTTTATGCTCAACCATTTTGGGGTTGCCTGTTGTACCGGAAGAGAAGAACATAAGCGCCGGCTTCGACCCGCTTGAGCAGTCTTCGGGGCGTTCAAAATTGCTTGAGAACATCTGATATTCGCTATCAAAATCATGCCAGCCTTCAACCTTTCCGCCAACAGATACAAGCGTTTTAACATTCGGGCAAACCTTAACGGTGTTGTTAACAATCGCAGGAACATTGTCATCTACTGTACAAACGATTGCAGAAACATTAGCTGCATTGAATCTGTATTCAAAGTCGTGTTCTTTAAGCTGATGTGTTGCAGGGATAGCAATCGCACCGATTTTATGAAGCGCAACCATTGAGAACCAGAACTGATAATGACGTTTTAAAACGAGCATTACTCTGTCGCCTTTTTTGATTCCGAGTGATGTGAAATAGTTTGCACATCTTGCCGATTCACGCTTGATATCTTTAAATGTAAATCTGCGTTCAGTTTTATTTTTATCAAGATGAATCATTGCGAGCTTGTCGGGATATTTTTTTGCAACAGCATCAACACAGTCAAAACCAAAGTTAAAGGTTTCTGTATTTTTAAATTCAACCGACTCAAGAACGCCGGGTGCACTTTCTTTTGCATCAACAAACTTTTCGCAAACAAGCTTTGTTGAAGGTCTGAGTGAAGCAACGCTTTCTCTTACCTTATCTTCTTTTGTATCTTCTCCCGGGAGGACAACTGCACAGAACACACAGTCTTTTCCGCCAACAGCAATCATGCCGTGAGGAGTGGAACTGTTGTAGTAAATGCTGTCCCCTTCTTTTAAATATTCAGTGTGGTCACCCACCTGAATTTTCAGTTCGCCGCTTATAATATAGTCAAATTCCTGACCGGAATGTTTTGTCAAATGAATAGGTTTATCCTGAAGTGCCGCATTGTACTCATAGCGTACAAAATAAGGTTCGGCAATTTTCTTTCTGAATTTAGGAGCAAGGTTTTTAATCACAATGCCCTCTTCCTTTGCAGTTTCCTGACCTTCACCGCTTCTTGTAACGGTGTAGGATAAAAGATTTGCACTTTTACCTTCAAGAAGGTCGCTTACACCAACGCCAAACGCAAGTGTACACTTATGTATAAATGTGAACGGGAAATCAAGTTCGCCGGATTCATATTTAACATAATCATCAACCGACACTTCTGTTTTTTCAGCCATTTCTTCTTGAGTAAATCCGAAAATTTCGCGCATTTCGCGAATTCGCTGAGCCACCTCCATAAGTTTACTTGTTTCGACCGTAGCCATTTTACATTCCTCCTTTAAAAAATAATTAAATCTAAACCCCGACCCGTTATCGCAATCAAGATTATGGTCGGGTCACCTTAGTCTTGATTTTTTGATACAAAAAACAAAAACCCGTCTCAAAGAATTCTTTGAGACGGGTGTAATTCACACTCGCGGTACCACTCAAATTGCAGAAAACTCTGCCACTCATCAGGATCCAACAATCCCTATGCACTCACGCAGCAAACTCGGGAAACGTCTACTCTCTAAAAAAAGATTTCGGGCTTCCGGCTCAGAAGTGATGGGTTATACTCAAATCTCCGCTATCGGCTCACACCAACCGCCGACTCTCTGAAAACTTCAAAATGAAACCGTCTTCGTCATAGCCTTTATTATTTTTTTGTTATTATACCACTGTGATTTTGTTTTGTCAATACTTTTTTGAAAAATTTTAGTTACATTCTGCTGTAAGCGGACCTGCAAGTTCTTTCAGGTAGAAAAGTTTACCTGGAAGTGTGGGAATATATGAAGATGTGATAGCTGTGCATGGACCATGATGCAGGGTTGTTAAAAAGCTCATGCCCTGCCAACCCATGCCTCTGCCGAGTGCACCGTCACATCCGCCGATAGCATAATCAGCCTGAAGGAAAAGTCCGGGGCCTACAGTATTAGCTCTACAAGGAACAAGTGTTGTTCTGCTCTTGAAGCTTGTGATAGCATTCTGTTCAATTGTCATCGGATTGAGCTTTGCAGCAATTCTGTGTGTATCTGCTTTCCATTCAGCTTCTGATGCATATTCAACTGCAAAGTGGGGTTCCCAGAATGCAATATGACATGCTCTGCCGATACCATATACCAGAACAAGCTTTGCACCTTCGGCCTTTAAAGCTGCAATTTTTTCTGCGTATGTAGGCAGATTTTCTTTTGTTGCAAAGTTTCTCTGGCTTTCAGGAATTGTAAGGTCGCCAAGTTTGTTAAAGAATGCTTCTTTCATACTATATTCAAAAGAAGCGGGATTGGTGTTAGGAAGAGTGTTGCCGTCAGCGTCACTCCATTCATCCATGTTGAATGTGTAAACATGGTCACATTTGATTTTCCATTCGTTAATGAAGTAAGCTGCCCACTTGTACATACCCATAGGACCTACGGGCAGAATCATAGCGAGTTTTTCGCCTCTTTCTTTAGCGTTTTTAATCTGCTGAGCGATTTCGTGACCCATATATGTATCGAAATCTGCAAGGGATTCACATTCTACAGGATTAAAATCCTTGTGCCAGAAATCTTCTCTCGCAACGCCTTTTTCGCAGCAAGCGTCAATTTTAGCCATATCCCAACCAACGGGATAGAAGTTTTCCAAAAGTGAACCTTTAACTGTTGACATGAAATCCATAATCTTTAATCTCCTTTAAATTTATTTTTCATATAAATAATCCAAAGCTGCCATTATACCTGTTTTTATAGCATCAGCTTTGATATTATGTTTCTGACAAAGTGTGAGTGCGCCGAGCAGTCTGTCATCTGCGGCAAGTTTGCGTCTTGCATCTCTGCCCACACGGCTTGTTGTGTCGCCAAGGTATTTATTTTTAAATCTGAACATTAAATCGTCAGCATAAGCTATAACTTCCGCTTTATCTTTACCATGTTCAAGAAAAAGAGCAGTTGCACTTGCGTACATTGCTTCTTTGACAGTTGATGCTATTTCCTCATCCTCCATCGCCTGCCAGATATATTCAAGTCCCTTGTTCATTCCCATATAAGCCGCAATAGCATGACCCATGTTATGCAGGTAAAGTTTGCTCTGAATATGGTATGCAAAAGGTTTACTGGGAACTACATTTTTAATTTCCGGAATGGGGTTTTTGAAAGCCTCTTCATCAACAGGCAATCTGCAGAAAGGTTCAACCCAAACCTTGTTGATGTCGCCCTCTCTCATTTCGTCTGTCATAACAGGCACCATTCTGCCGACACTCGCCTCAACAAAACCAACTTTTTCATTGGTTGTATTGATAAGCTTTTTTAAATATGCATCGGCATTCATAAGGTTTTCGCAGATGATAATATCCACGCCCGACTCTCTTTTATCAAGACCCTCTTTAAGCACCGGTGCTATATACGGGAGAACATTAACGCCGGCAGATGTGAAAATAATATCTGCAGTTGCAATTTCGTCCGGAGCATTTTCCGGATAAACCGCACGGACATTTTTAATGATAATTTCTTCCTGTTTTTCGTTACTTACAATTTTAATGGGGTAGCATTTATCGGCGTTGAGCTTTTCAACCATTGCTTTATTAACGTCAACAAAAACAGTTTCGTATCCGCTTTCATAAAGCAGCTGACCAAGAAAGCCACGGCCAATGTTTCCGCCTCCGTAAACTACCGCTTTCATTCGTATTCCTCCATAAATTTTCTGATTTCTTCGTAAGATTTAATACCTGTTGTAGCGCCCTTTTCCATAACGCAATGAGTACCAACCGCATTAGCAAAAAGTCCACATTCTTCAAAGGAAAGTCCTTTAACAAGACCGGTAATAAACCCGGAGCAGAAGCTGTCCCCTGCACCTGTTGTATCAACCGCTTTTATTTTACTGTAAGTGGGTACAATAACAGACTCGGCATCTTTTGCTTCTCTTAAATAAGCACCTTTTTTACCAAGCTTGATTACAACCTTTTTAACGCCTTTTGAGAAAAATACATCTGCAATTTTTTCCGGCTCGGTTTCGCCGCTTATCTTAACAGCTTCATCTATACTTGGCATAAAAATATCAATGAAAGGCATTGCAACATCAAGCACCGAAGCCCATCTGTCTTTTGAATCCCAGCAAACATCAAGTAAGGTTGTTTTACCCATCTGCTGACATTTTTCCAAGAATTCTGCTGTCTGCTGACCGTCAAATGTATTCATAAGATATGTTCCTGTTACGAAAACAAAATCAGCCTCAGAAATTACATCCCAGTCAACATCATCAATGGAGAATGTTGCGTTTGTGCCAACACAGTGAAGGAATGTTCTTTCACCGTCAGACGCGGAAAGTACAACAGATACAGAAGTCTGTGTTTTGTCGTCCTTTTTAAGTCCTTTGGTGTTAACGCCCTGTTCTGCCATTTTTTCTTCCAAAAATCTGCCGAACATATCTTCGCCGACCTTGCCGACAATTGCAGCATCAATACCCATTTTGCACATATTAACCGCAGCGGTCATAGCATTACCGCCCGAAAAAAGCTCAATGGCATCAACCTGTGATAAAAGTCCTCTTTCGGGAACTGAGTCCACCGGTTTTGTCATAACGTCAGCAACTAAAATACCGACACAAGCTACTTTACTCATGGCAGCATCCTCTTTGTTGTGGGTTTGGGATAAACCATACACTGGCTGAATGCTTCCGCATAAGTAGCTCCGCACTGATAACCACGATATTTTGAAATTGTTTTAACCATATCGGCAAAATCGATATTGTCATGCTCTCTCATCCATTTGAGCTGACTTTCATGACACTCAAGCATTTCAAGTTTTAAATCAATTTCGTCAGTAATATCTACATATTCTGTAGGCAGAAACTCGTTTCCGCCAAGATTGTCCATATAGAAAATGGGAGTAACTGAAGATGCAGCCGCAACTCCTGTAAGATAGTGCGGACAGCTTGCAGCAAAAGCAGCATCAAAAACAAGGTTGCTAACCGCAACATGGTCAGGCATATAGTCGTTTGGTGCATGGGTTATGATAAAATCAGGCTGAGCTTCTCTTATTATGTCAACAAGAATGTCTCTGTGCTCTTTGTTCTGATGATAAACAACAAGGTCACCAATGTCGCAGGTTACAACTTTAATTCCTGCAAGTGAGCCTGCCTTTTTCGCTTCATTTATTCTGATTTCTCTGAGTTCATCAGGCTGTATAACAACATGACCCATGTTGCCGTTACAAACATGACAAACTGTTACATTGTCGCCGCGTTTTACACATTTTGCAAGTGTGCCTGCGCAGTTAATTTCAATATCGTCGGGATGACAACCAATTGCTAATACGTTCATTATTCACAAAACCTTTCTTTTAAACTTTTACAGTCAGTAAACTATTGACTTTTATATCATATATGATATAATATTTTTATCAATTAGTCTTTAGCATATTTTTTATTTTATTTAACATTTCGTCCTTCAGGGGGTAATTTTGTGTCAAATATGGTTCGTCCAATGCATGATATAAATTTATCGGGGTTTAATTCCATATACTATCTTGAGCTTGGCAAGGATTTTTATCACGCTCAGGAACAGCATGATTTCTGGGAAATGGTGTATGTTGACAGTGGCAAAACCACCGCAACCATGAACAGTGTCAGCTATCCCCTTGTTCAGGGACAGGTTGTGTTTCACCGCCCGGGTGAGCTTCACTCTCATTTTTCAAATAACAAAGACCCGAGCAACCTGTTTATTGTAAGTTTTTCCTGCGGCAGTAAGGCTATGAGGTTATTTGAGCAGAAAATATTTATGCTTGAAAAAAGCTCCAGAAAAATCCTCTCACTTTTTCTTGCTGAGGCAGAGAACGCTTTGGGCAAACTTAAGAGTGTATATCAGGACAACACACCCATTTCATTCGGCTCTTCACCTTTTGGTTCTTCTCAGCTTATGGAATGTTATTTTGTTGAGTTTTTATATTCACTTATCCGCTCGCACGAAAACCTGGTGCAAAACATAAGTCAGACAAATACAACCGCAAAGGTTGCAGAAAATGCTCTTGTTGAAAAAATCAACGATTTTCTTGAAGAAAACATTTTTTATCCGGTCAGTCTTCAGACAATTTGTGCTCATTTCAATATAAGCAAATCCTATGTGTGTCGGATATATAAAGAATATACATCTTCAAGTATAATAAAGCACATGTCCGGGCTGAAAATAAAAGAAGCAAAAAAACTTCTCCGTCAGGATGAAATGAATATTTCACAAATTGCTGATAAACTTGGCTATTCAAGCATTCACAACTTTACCCGTTCATTTAAAAAAGAAACAGGCGTTTCTCCCAGTGAATACAAAAAAAGAATTTAGTACTCATGTCAAAAAACACATATTTTTTATCACAAAATACATTTGTTTGATATGCTCAGTAATTTATAATTAAAATATATATAAATAAGGAGGAATCCATTATGGCAAAAAACAGATTAATCGGCGATTATCCCGTTATCGGTATCAGACCTACCATCGACGGTAGACGTGGTCCGCTCAAAGTAAGAGAATCTCTTGAAGACCAGACTATGAACATGGCTAAGGCAGCCGCTAAATTATTTGAAGAAAATCTTAAATATTCCAATGGCGAACCCGTTAAAGTTGTTATTGCAGACACAACCATCGGACGTGTTGCTGAAGCTGCAGCTTGCGCTGATAAATTCAAAAAAGCAGGTGTTGACATTACACTTACAGTTACTCCCTGCTGGTGCTACGGCTCAGAAACAATGGATATGTCCAGAGACACCATCAAAGCCGTTTGGGGCTTTAACGGAACTGAAAGACCGGGTGCTGTTTATCTTGCAGCAGTTCTTGCTTCTCACGCACAGAAAGGTCTTCCTGCATTTGGTATTTATGGACACGACGTTCAGGATGCTACAGACACATCCATCCCCGCTGACGTTCAGGAAAAGCTTTTAAGATTCGGTCGTGCAGCTGTTGCTGCTGCTACAATGAGAGGCAAATCCTATCTCCAGATTGGTTCAATCTGTATGGGTATCGGTGGTTCAATTATCGACACCGCTTTCATTGAAGAATACTTTGGTATGAGAGTTGAATCTGTTGACGAGGTTGAAGTTATCAGACGTATGTCTGAAGGCATCTATGATGAAGCTGAATATCAGAAAGCTCTTAAATGGGCAAAGGAAAAATGCAAGATGGGATTTGACAAAAACCCCGAAGATATGCAGCTTTCAGATGCAGAAAAAGAAGAACAGTTTGCATTTGTTGTAAAAATGGCTTGCATTATAAAAGACCTTATGAACGGCAACGCAAATCTTCCTGAAGGCTGCGAAGAAGAAATGGTTGGTCACAATGCCATTGCGGCAGGCTTCCAGGGTCAGAGACAGTGGACAGACTTCTATCCCAACTGTGACTTCCCCGAAGCTATGCTTAACACTTCTTTTGACTGGAATGGTGCAAGAGAACCTTACATTCTTGCAACAGAAAATGACGTACTAAACGCTTTCGGCATGTTGTTCGGCAAACTTCTTACAAACAGAGCACAGATGTTTGCTGACGTTCGTACATACTGGAGTGGCGATGCTGTTAAAAAAGCAGCAGGATATGAAATCACAGGCAAAGCAAAAGAGGCTGACGGTTTTATTCACCTTATCAACTCAGGTGCGTGCTGTCTGGATGCTTGCGGCGAAGTTACTGACGAAAATGGCAACGCCCTGATGAAGGAGTGGTATGATATGACAGAAGTTGACCAGGACAAAGTTATGGCATCTACCACATGGAATATGGCAGACCTCGGTTACTTCAGAGGTGGCGGCTTCTCTTCAAGATTTTTAACAAGAGCTGAAATGCCCGCTACAATGATAAGACTTAACCTTGTTAAAGGTCTTGGCCCTGTTTTACAGATTGCCGAAGGCTGGACAATCAACCTTCCTGATGAAGTTTCCGATGTACTTTGGAAGAGAACAGACTATACATGGCCCTGCACATGGTTTGCTCCAAGATGCACAGGCGAAGGCGCTTTCAAAACAGCTTACGATGTAATGAATAACTGGGGCGCTAACCACGGTGCTATCAGCTATGGACACATTGGCGCTGACCTTATAACCCTTTGCTCAATCCTCAGAATCCCCGTTTGTATGCACAACGTTCCTGAAGAAAAAATCTTTAGACCTGCTGCATGGAACGCATTTGGTATGGACAAAGAAGGCGCAGACTACAGAGCTTGTCAGGCTTACGGTCCTTTATACAGATAAAACATTACTTATCTAACTAGAATAAAGAATACAACAAAAAGCCGGCTGAAAATCAGCCGGCTTTAATTTTTCATTAGATTGAATTGTCGCTTCCGAGAACATTAACAATTTTGTGTTTAACAAGTTCTTTAATGTTGTCTCTTGCAACTTTGAGGTACTGTCTGGGGTCGAAATGGTCAGGATGTTCTGCCATATATTTTCTGATTGTACCTGTCATAACAAGTCTGATGTCAGAGTCAATGTTGATTTTGCAAACAGCGCTCTTTGCAGCCTGACGGAGCATATCTTCAGGAACACCCTGAGCACCGGGCATATTGCCGCCAAACTCGTTAATCATTTTAACATATTCGGGCATAACAGAAGATGCACCGTGAAGAACTATCGGGAACTGAGGAATGCGTTTTTCAATTTCAGCCAAAATATCAAAACGGAGTTTTGCTTCGCCTGTGAACTTGAATGCACCATGGCTTGTACCGATGGCAATAGCAAGTGAGTCAACGCCTGTTTTGGATACGAACTCTTCAACTTCGTTGGGGTTTGTATAGCAGGAATCTTCAGCAGATACATTTACATCATCTTCAATGCCTGCAAGTTTACCAAGTTCAGCTTCAACAACAACGCCACGTTCGTGAGCGTAATCAACAACTTTTTTGGTAAGTTCAATATTTTCCTGGAATGAATATTTAGAACCGTCAATCATAACGGATGTGAAACCGCCGTCGATACATGATTTACAGATTTCAAAGCTGTCACCATGGTCAAGGTGAAGAGCGATCGGAATATCAGTATCATTAACTGCAGCTTCAACGAGCTTCATAAGATATTCGTGTTTAGCATATTTTCTTGCACCGGCAGAAACCTGAAGAACAACAGGTGATTTAACTTCCTGTGCACCTTCGGTAATAGCCTGAACAATTTCCATGTTGTTTACGTTGAAAGCACCTATTGCATAGCCGCCTTCATACGCTTTTTTAAACATTTCTTTGGTTGTAACAAGTGGCATAATCATTTATCTCCTTTGTAATTATTTAACAAAAATAAATCTGCAACTATTATTGTACTACTTTCCCATTGATAATTCAAGGGTAAATTTAAATTTTAAACAATTTCATTGCATTTTCTTTTGTAACTTTTGCTACTGTTTCAAAAGTTTCGCCCTTAATTTCGGCAATTTTTTCCGCAACATATCTTACATATTCGGGTGAATTGCGTTTGCCACGAAGCGGCTCGGGTGAAAGATACGGGCTGTCCGTTTCAATAAGAATTTTATCAAGCGGAATTTCTCTTGCAACATCAACGCTGTGACGGGCATTTTTAAATGTAACCGGCCCACCAAGAGAAATTACCATGCCCATTTTTATAACCTCTTTTGCCATTTCCACACTACCTGAAAAGCAGTGCATAACACCGCCCACACGCTTAATGTCAAATTTTCTTAGAATTTCAAGGCAATCTGCATGTGAGTCCCTGTCATGGATTATAAACGGCATAGAAAGGTCCATAGTAAGCTCCATCTGCCTTTTAAACCATTTTTTCTGCAAGGTTTTATCGGTATTCATATAATGATAATCAAGCCCAATTTCCCCTATTGCTTTAACCTTAGGTTCAGTTGCCAGAAGTGCAAGTTCTTCGATATCATGCTCGGTCATATCCTGTGCATCGTGAGGATGAACACCAACGGCAGCATATATAAAAGGATATCTTTTTGCAAGAACGGTTGCACGTCTTGAAGAATCCATATCGGCGCCAATTTCCATTATAAGGTCAATACCTTTTTGAGGCAGGCTTTCAATAAGCTCTGTTCTGTCTTTATCATAAGAATCGTCATCTACATGACAGTGTGAATCAAACAACATATCTTTTCACCTTAGCTTATTTGTGTGCCGCTTGGAATTTCACTGTCAAGCACACATAGAACAGGTGCTTTTTCACCCATTCCGGCAAGAAGCATGCCGTTGGATTCAATTCCCCGGATTTTCGCCGGTTTGAGGTTTGCAATAACAACCACACTTTTACCGATAATCGCCTCCGGTGTGTATCCTTGCGCAATTCCGGAAACAACTGTACGGAGATTACCTCCCAAATCAAGTGTAAGTTTTAAAAGCTTATCCGCCTTTTCAACTTTTTCAGCTTCAACTACTTTTGCTACTCTTAAATCAATTTTCGCAAAATCGTCAATTGAAATTTCGGGTTTTAATTTCAAATCCATTTTCGGTGGCTCAAGTTCCGCTTTTATTTCTTCAAGCTTTTCTTCTTCATTGATTCTTGCAAAGAGCGCTTTTGCCTCGCCTACTTTACCACCTTTACCGATACCGAAAACTTTTATGCTTTCCCAATCATTTTCATCAGAATTAATTTGCTGCATAATGTTTTTATTGGTTTCAGGCATAATGGGTTCAAGCATAACAGCAATAAAACGCAGACCTTCAATGAGATTGTATAAAACTGCATTAAGTCTGTCTTTTGTTGCCTCATCTTTTGCAAGTACCCAGGGAGCAGTTTCATCAATATATTTATTGCATCTGCGAGCAAGTGAGAATACCGCTTCAACAGCATCCGCTACTTTATATTCATCCATCGCTTTTTCAAAAGCGCTGACTGTTTCTTCAGCTTTTGCAGCAAGTTCTTTGTCAAGCTCTGTAATTTCTGTCGGCTTGTTTACAACACCGTCAAAATACTTATTGGACATTGATACAGTTCTGTTAAGCAGATTGCCGAGAGTATTTGCAAGTTCGGAATTGTATCTTGCAATGATGTTTTCATAAGTAATTGTGCCATCATTTGCATAAGGCATTTCACTGAGCAAATAGTGTCTTACCGCATCAACACCGAAATGTTTTGCAAGACTGTCCGCATAAATAACATTGCCTTTGGATTTGCTCATTTTATCCTCGCCCGACAAAAGCCACGGATGACCGAATACTTTCTTTGGCAGAGGCTGGCCTAATGCCATAAGCATAATGGGCCAGTAAATTGTATGGAATCTTAAAATGTCCTTACCGATAATATGAACATCTGCCGGCCAGTATTTGTTATAAAGTTCACCCGAGCCTTCCGGGTCATAGCCGAGTGCTGTGATGTAGTTGGAAAGAGCATCAATCCAAACATAAACTACATGACCGGGGTCAAATTCCACAGGGATACCCCAGGTGAACGATGTTCTTGATACGCAAAGGTCCTGAAGTCCCGGTTTAAGGAAATTGTTAACCATTTCATTTTTACGGGATTCGGGCTGAATAAAGTCAGGATTTTCTTCAATATGTTTCATGAGTGCATCCTGATATTTGCTCATTTTAAAGAAATATGATTCCTCTTTGGCTTTCTGAACTTCTCTGCCGCAGTCGGGACATTTACCGTCCACAAGCTGTGTTTCTGTGAAGAAAGATTCACAGGGCACGCAGTAATGACCCTCATATTCACTTTTATAAATATCGCCCTGGTCGTAGAATTTTTTAAAAATCTTCTGAACAGTTTTTACATGATAATCGTCAGTTGTTCTGATAAACTTATCATAACTTGAGTTCATAAGGTCCCAAATCTCGCGGATTTCTCCTGCAACACCATCAACATACTGCTGAGGTGAAATACCGCTCTTTTCGGCTTCCTGTTGAATTTTCTGACCATGCTCGTCTGTTCCAGTCAGGAAAAACACGTCATATCCTCTTTTTCTTTTGTATCTGGCAATAGCATCAGTAAGTACAACCTCATAAGTATTACCAATATGAGGTTTACGTGATGTATAAGCTATCGCCGTGGTAATATAAAATTTATCTTTCATCTTCTGTAACTCTCCCTAGATGTTATTTACTATTTCTTTGAATTTTCTGCCTCGAACCATAAAATTTTCAAACAGGTCAAAGGATGCACACGCCGGCGAAAGTATTACTATATCGCCTGTTTTCGCTTTGCTATAAGCACAAAGAACAGCCTCTTCAAACCCGTCGCAAACCGTTATGTTTGTTTGGTCTCCGGCATTTTCTACCGCTGCTTTGATTTTTTGGGCAGTATGCCCCACCAGAACAAGTTCTTTGACCTTCTCATTAATCTTTACACCAAGCTCGTCAAACGGGATTTTTTTATCATATCCACCGGCAATAAGTATAATCTTTTTGTCAAAAGAATTAAGCGCCGCCATAGCTCTTGTCGGACTTGATGCAATGGAGTCGTTATAAAACTTAATTCCACCTATTTCACGGACAAACTCTATCCTATGTTCAACACCGCCAAAATTTTTCGCAACATATTCAATAGTTTCATTTGACACAAAATCACGCACTGCAGCAATTGCCGTCATATAATTTTCCACATTGTGTGCGCCCGGTATTTTTATATCGCAAGGGTCTATAATCTTCTCGTCGCCAAAGTAAATTATACCTTCACGCAGGTGAACATCTGCTTCCCCTTTTGATGAAAAAGTTCTGCTCTTGCCAATAGCGCTCAGGCCAATACTTTTTGTGATGTCATTTGCTGAATTGGTCACCAGAATATCTTCTTTATTCTGATATCTCATTATGTTCTTTTTGGCATCAACATACTCATCAAAATCTATGTGCCAGTCAAGATGGTTGGGTGCAATATTTGTAATTACTGCAACCTTAGGGCTTTTTTTCATTGTGAAAAGCTGAAAGCTTGAAAGCTCTAAAACCACCATATCTTTTTCAGACATATTTTCTACCTCGGCAACAAGCGGTTTCCCGATATTACCGCCCACATGGCATGTGAACCCTTCTTTTTTCAGCATTTCGCTGATAAGAGTTGTGGTTGTGGTTTTTCCGTCACTGCCGGTAACGGCAATAATGTCGCACGGGCAAAGCTCAAAGAAAAGCTCCATTTCGCTTGTAAGCGTCGCACCGCTTTCTTGAGCCGCCACAAATTCCGGAATATCCGGACGGATTCCCGGTGACTTGAATATAACATCTGCCTTGATATCGTCAAGATAATCTCCCCCAAGCTTTAAGGTTACTCCTTTCGCCTCAAGCTCTGCAGCAGTTTCTTTAATATTCTGGCGGTTTTTTTTGTCGCAGGCGGTTACATTTGCACCGCATTTCAAAAGAAACTCTATAAGCGGCAGATTACTCACACCAATACCAACAACGGTGACTTGTTTGCCATTTATTTTATTTTTAAATTGTTCAATTGTCATTTATGTCACCCTGGTTTAAAATTTAGTCAGATAATGTTTTACAAGCTCCTCTAATATTTCGTCGGTTTCAACTTTTGTGATAAGCGACCTTGCACCATTATGGCTGGTGATATATGTCGGGTCACCGGAAAGTATATATCCAACTATCTGACTCACCGGGTCATAACCTTTTTCTTTCAAGGCATCATAAATCTGGGACATCACCATTTCAACTCTGCTTTTTCTTTCGTTTTCGTTATTGTTCCAAATTGTTTCGCTCATCTTATTTTCCCCCTTTAACTATGACATTTATGTGTATCAAAATATCCGTCAATATTGACGTACATTTTGTATCCTTCTCTGTCCGTCTTTTTAAAATCAAGAAGTTTATATAAATCCTTTTCATCCGGAAGATAAAAATTATATATTCCATGAACTTCAAGAAAATTCATTGCAGATTTTAAAATAACCTCTTCCATAATCGGCTTGTCCGATTTTAAAACATCTAAAAACGCCTCATGTCCGTCAATTTCAAAGCAGACTGCACCTGTTATTCCGGTTTCTTCGTAGCAAGCCAGAATAATACCATTTTTTGAGGGTTTTAAATAATCCATTACTTTACCTATGTCCTCAGGTAAAACCGGTGTTATCTTGAACATATCCTATCTATTTCTTCCTTTCTTAAATGGCGCCACTTGCCTTTGGGCAGGTTCCCGAGAGTAAGCGGTCCTATTTCCACACGCTTTAAAGCTAAAACGGGATGACCTACCGTTTCACACATTATTCTTACCTGACGTTTTCTGCCCTCTGTAATCCCAATTTTAAGTGTTGACGTACTTTGATTTCCTTTCAAAAGCTCAATGTTGGCAGGCTTTGTGATATATTCACCGGTGTCAACACCACGTTTTAGAATTTTTAAGGTTTCAAGCATGGGTAGTCCTTTAACCTCTGCTATATAAACCTTTTCATGTTTTTTTGACGGATGGATTACCGCATTTGCAAAATCACCGTCATTTGTCATCAGGAGTAGCCCCTCGGTATCCGCATCTAGTCTTCCAACCGGGTAAATTCTTGCTTTTATATCCGAAACAAGATTCATAACCGTAGGTCTGTCATGGGTGTCAGAGGTTGTTGTAATATAACCCGCCGGTTTGTTAAGCATAATATAATATTTCTTACCTGCTGCGTCTATGAGTTTACCATCCACCTCAACAGAATCTGAGTCAGGGTCGATTTTTGTGCCAAGTTCAGTTATCCGCTGTCCGTTAACCTTAACTTTTCCTGCAGTTATAAGCTCCTCCGCTTTTCTGCGCGAGCATATTCCGGCACCGGCAATAAATTTTTGAAGTCTTACAAGTTCATCCATTGTTTAATCATTCCATTCCAAATAAAGCAAGAAACAGTTGCCAGATTACCTTAAAGAAGTTTTTTTCTCTCACGGGGACATCACTGTTTGCAATAAGGCTTACCTCATGCACTGCGCCGTCATCAAAACAGATTTTCGCACTGCCTACCTGCTGACCTTCTGTTACAGGGGCTGTAAGATATTGTGATTCCATTTCTATCTGATATTTCCCTGCACTGTTTTTACTGACAAGCATTGAAATATCTTTATCAATTATAACTCCAACCTCGTTATAGTTACCATTTTTGACTCTGTAGGTACCAACACTGTCGCCCTTTTTCAAGATTGTCTTTTGTTCAAAGTTATTAAAAGCATAGTCAAACATTGCCTTATGCTCAATCCAGTCGTCAGCACAATCAAGCGTAACAGTAATTACTCTCACGCCATTTTTTGAAGCCGACCCTACAAGCGTTCTGCCTGTTTCAGGAGTAAATCCCGGTTTAATTCCATCAGCTTCAGCATACATGGAAATAAGCTTGTTGGCATTGTTTATAACTCTCCCGTCCCTGTCCTGGATGGGAGTTTCTTTATACTGAGATGTGTTGACAATCTGTGCAAAAACCGGGTTCTGCATAGCATAGGCTGCAAGCTTTGCAAGTTCACGTGATGTTGTATAATGCTCTTCTGCATAAAGTCCGTGCGGATTTGCAAATCTGGTATTTGTAAGACCAAGCTCTGCTGCCTTATCATTCATAAGTTTTACAAATGCCTGTTCACTGCCCGAAATATGCCTTGCAATTGCCAGAGCCGCATCGTTACCAGATTTTAAAAGCAACCCGTAAAGAAGGGTTTCCAAGGTGATTTTTTCGCCGGGATTAACGTAAATACTTGAGCCTTCAACCCAGTACCCCTCTTGTGGAACAGTATAAACGTCATTTAACTTTCCATATTCAAGAGCGAGTATTCCCGTCATAATCTTGGTTGTGCTAGCCATACCAAGTCTTTCATCTGGATTTTTACTGTACAAAACTGCTCCTGATGCCCCATCTATCATAATTGCAGATTTTGCAGAAGGTGTTATATCGTAAGCTGCCACTGCTGAAAAAGCAAATAGCAGATTTATCATCAGCAGAATTGTTGCCGTGAGTTTTTTCACCATTGTTCATTACTCCTCATATAAATCTATTGATATTATATGAGAAATCCTTTCTTTTTTATTACTCAGCCTTCTCCTGCTTTTTCCTTTTTATAAAATTGTTCACCTTTTCAAAAGCCTCAGGAAGCATTTCAACAAGTTTTTCCACTGGGTGTTCGCCATTTGGTGACACAGGAATAAGTCTAACTTTTTCACCAGCAATCACAAGAAAAGCTACAGGTTTTACTTTAACTCCGCCCCCGCTTCCTCCACCAAACGGATACTGCCCGTTTGTGTTAAGCTTGCTTGTTGCAACCTCAGTACCGCCGGCGCCAAATCCACAGGAAACCTGTGTAACCGGAATTACCATAGTTCCGTCGGGAGTTGTTATAGCTTCACCGACAACCGTACTAACATCAACCATACCTTTGATTGAACCAAGTGCATTTTTTACCAGTTCATTTAAATTTTCAGCCATTTTCTTTTTCCTCCCTGTTTAATATATCTGAAATATCTTTAATTGCTTTAATAAGTTTTCTGTTAAAAATAATCGTCAGCAGCATTGGAATAGGTCTTAGTTTTAATGCGCCACAGCTTTCAAATAAAAGTCCGCTTCCGCTGTCAAAATCACTCAAAATTTCAAGTGAAACATTTTTTATGTCACATTGCTCTTTTAAGATAAGTGTTATAACATTAAGCACAGCACTTATAATCCCGAAAGCAATCCCATTTTCCATAGGGTCCTGGAGCGCAGATAACGCCTTTGTTTCAAGCCTTACTATTTTGGTATGCTTTTTAATTAACCCGCACACCTCACAAACAACATCCGTTGCGGGCGATTTAAGCTCTTTTAATTTGCTGAGCGTCATTTTACTTTTCGTTTTTTCATCCGTTGTCGCTTTCTTTTCCGATTTGTTCTGTTTCCGTTTATTGCTATATATCTCTTTTTCAAACGGGAGTTTTAATAATATGCGTACAGAAAAATCAAAGTTATTAAGCTTAACCGAAAAAACAATTTTGACACTGTATATCAGAAGCAGTAATAAAATTATAATCGTTACTAAAAGTATTTTCAATTTTATCCCCTCTTAAACGTCATAAAAAGACATTTGAATAGGTATATTGCTGATGTCGGGCAGCTCGTTTAGCGATGAAATGCCAAAGCTTTTTAAAAATTCAGGTGTTGTCCGGTAGATAAGCGGTTTACCGGGAGTGTCAAGCCTGCCACATTCCTCAATGAGTCCACGTTCAACAAGTCGGTTAATGGCACTGTCACTGTTGACGCCGCGAATAAATTCCACACTCGAGCGTGTAACCGGCTGGTTATATGCTACAATAGAAAGCGTCTCAAGTGCCGCCCCCGACAGCATACTTTTCTGTGCCGGAGCCGCCATTTTAACCATATAATCATAATATTCCGGTTTTGTTGTCAGCTGATACGCATCTTCAAGCTTTAAAAGACATATTCCGCTTTCCTGTCCGTCAAGCTTTGTTTTTAAAAGCTTTAATGCCTCAAGAACATTAAACTCCGATTGTTCGGTGATATCAGCAATTTCAGACACCTCAAGCGGCTTTCCTGCCGCAAATAAAAGCGCCTCAATAATCGCTACCAGTCCAGTTAAATTCATCTTCTTCACCACTTAAACTAAATATTAATCCGTTTTCTTCGTTTAAGAGCAACAGGTTCCCGTGAGAAAGCAGTTCGAGTATCGCAAGAAAAGTTGAAACTGCCTGTGCTCTTGTTGTAACATCACCAAAGAAATCTTCAAACTTAATTTCGCTTTTCCCTTTAAAGGTATTAAAAATATATTTTATTCTGTCAGAAACGCTAACAATTTCACGACGTACAATCACATCAAACGCTTCTTTTTTTACCGGCTTTTTCAGCTCATGATTTTCCATCACATTTGCAAACGCTTCAAAAAGCAGTGAAACCGGAAACTGCATGTCCACATATCTGACCTTGGGAAGCTGAATTTTTTCGGGACTTTTATCAAAATAATATCTTCCCGACTCCTGTCTGGGGCTTAAAAACTCAACTGCTTCTTTATATTTTGCATATTCAATGAGTCTGTCAACAAGTTCGGTTCTCGGGTCTTCTTCATCCTCATCATCTTTTTGTTTTGGTAATAGAAGACGGGATTTGATATAAAGCAGCGTTGCAGCCATCACAAGAAAATCGCCCGTAACCTCTATATCAAACCTTTTCATTTCTTCGAGATATTCCATATATTGCTCTGTAATCTCGGAAATTGGTATGTCAGTTATCTCAACCTTGTTTTTTGAAATAAGATGCAAAAGCAGGTCAAGCGGACCTTCAAACTCTTTTATTTTAAAAGTTACATCCATTTTAGTCCATTCGGCTATGCAAACAATCGCACAATAAAATGTGCCAGCCAGCCGATTCCCTCCAGAATAAGATTTGCAGCAGGATTTATAATTTTACTGAGCGTACCGGTAAATACAGCTATAATCAGTATCATATAGAGTATGTTACCATTATTTTCCACCCACTTGGATGCATTATAAGGCAAAAAATATGTCAGAACCCTTGAGCCGTCAAGCGGGGGAACAGGAATTAAATTAAACACTGCAAGACCGATGTTAAGAAAAACTACGCTGCTCATAATATTTGCAAAATAATAGTTAAAGGCTATTGCAGGTAATATTGCCGCAAAAACCTCCCACACTAAAAGTAAAAGAAATGCAAACAAAATATTTGAAAAAGGCCCTGCAAGGCTGACCCAGACAATTCCTCTTGCACCGCTTTTTCTAAATCTGTATGGATTTACAGGTACAGGTTTTGCCCAGCCAAATCCCAAAATAAGCATAGCAAGAACTCCAAGCCAGTCAACATGCTTCAGCGGGTTAAGAGAAAGTCTGCCCGCTTCCTTTGCTGTTGTATCACCTAACTGATAAGCCACCCATCCGTGCGAAAACTCATGCACCGTCAGACATATAAATATAAACGGTAAGGTAATAAGTTTTATAAGTGCACCCTGCACCAACCCCATAATATTCAAAAGATTACCTCTTTTCTAATTATTCAGCGTTTTCGTAAATGGTGTGTCCGTATTTATCAGCATAAATATAATCTTTTTCACTTAAATGAATTCTGATAAGTCCATTGTCAAGTAATGTAATTTTTTCATACTCCGCTTTGACAACCACCGTTGCTGCTCTGTCAACAACTCCATATTTATGGTCAAGAGAAAAAACTGCAAGTCCGTTTTTAAAACTGCTCAGACTTTCATATCTTGGCATAATCATTATAGAGCCGTCCAGATTCATATAACCGTAAAGACCGTTTTGTTTAAACACAGCACCACCCTCGGCTATACCGGAAATCTGCTCATATTTCGGTTCTACAACATATTGCCCATCTAAATCTACCATGCCGTATTTCCCATCAGACGCAACAACTGCCCTGTCTTCACTGAATACCGCCGGAACAGTTTTATCATACGGGCCAAAGGAAAGTTCCCCAACTCTCTGACCATTTTCATTTATGATATGCCATTCATTTCCTACACATACAAACGCACGGTTTTCACTGAAGGGCATGCAGTAATCATATTCTTCCCCAAACATTTTTTCGCCGTTTTTATTAATATAAAAGGCTTTGAGTGTTCCGTTTTCACGGGAACCTGTCATAACATTACATAGTCCAGATTTAAATTGATATATTGCATTATTAGAATATTCGCAAGGTATTACAAGTTCACCCGATGTGTTAATAAAACCGGTGGCGCCGCCCATCTGAACAGCTGCCAGGCCTTCAGAAAAATCATACACAGCATCAAAAACCGCACCAATTTTATCGCCTGTTGTAATATTTATAAATCCCTTTTTATTGTTTGAAGAATATATAACAAATCCTTCACTGGCATTTGTGGCAATAATATCCTCGGTCACAAAAACATTCTTTAGATTTTCTCCGAGAAAGCCCTGTTGTGAACCTTGTTTGAAATAAAACATTCCATTGTCAGCAACAGAAATCATATCATATAGCTGTTCTGTTACTCTTTCGCCTTCAAGATTGGCAAAGGTGTATTTATCCTCAGCTGAGATAATTATATATTCATGTCTGGCATTCTTCTCATCGATATAATTCAGACTGCTTGCAACCTGCGCCTCAATATTATCGTTGTTCTGATTATTCAAAAATAATACAGTTAAAAAAATACCTGCAATACAAACTAAAATTGTAGAATAAATCGCAATCCTCAGTGGCCACTGTTTCATAACATCCGCACCTCCGTACTTGCTATATGTATACAGTATAAATTATACTATAATTATATACAAATGTCAAGTTTTACAGGGTAAAGAAAAAGACGGGCATTGCCCGTCTTTTAACCGATTTTTTACTTAAAATTTCGTCTATTTTACTTCTGCCAACATGTTCTCGGCAAATATGCCGTAACCTTTAAGCGGATTTTTAATAAAATCATAGGTTGCTGCGCCTACAAGCATACCATTTTGCAGTATCGGACTACCAGATACAAGTGATGTCAATATGGGACAACAAATTTATATAAAAAGAAATAATTATACTAGGATTGTTGATGTTTGTCTATATAATGTTGTCGGAATCAGCATTCAGATATTTATAGTTTGAAACATTTTCAATTACATAATTTTTCTTTTAGTAAATTTTTGTGTAACTTTATTTAAATTTGTCACAAGTACGTCCCCTGTAACCCTTAAATAATGCGGTTCTTCTAAATTACATTGTTCAATTATGTTATAAATATATTCCACATCTTTATAACCCTTTTTAAAAATTAAGCTTAGTACATCAGAAGTTCTTTGAAATCCATCCACAATCATTTTTTCAATGCCATTTTGACAAAATTCTAATGATTGTTTTGATATACTATTACAGGGGAATGTAATCTTTATTATTTTATTATCAAAATATGTATTTTCAAATTTGTAACATATATTGTCAAAGTAAATGCATATAATGTAGTCAAGTTTATGCTTTAAAAGTGGAAAAATCGGAATATTGTCAACCATTGCACCATCAAAAAAAGAAATACCATCTACATTAATTGCACGATTATATATTGGCATTGCAACACTCGCTTTTAAATATTGTTGTTGTTTTAGTGATTCTACTGAGCTTAATTCCTTATAAACAATATTTTTATGTTGAATATCCAACAAAGAAGTATAGAATTTTGAAGAAATTTCTTTAGTTTTATAACAAAGCTCTTTTATATTTTGTTGAAGTAGCGTACTTCTCAAAATATGTGTTATGAATATTCTATTATTTTCTTTGCATATATTTTTCCACATTTTTTCTGCATGTTCAAGTTTGTTAACAGCAAAAGCATAACCATTTAATGTACCTACCGAAGCACAACTTATATATTTTATCTCATCAATAGGCAAAAAATTTAAAATTGCCTTCAAAGCACCTATTTGATACGCACCTTTTGCCATTCCGCCCGATAAAACCAATCCAATATTCATCTTTTCCTCCCTATAAGTCTAATAATAAAGTAATAAAGTACACCGCCAACGAAATAACACAACAAATCATACACATCAATAGTTGCGCTTGGTTTTACGAGTGGAGCAAAATACTCCCAAATCAAACCAGCAGGTACAATAAAGAATAATATATTTGTAAATGAAATAATTTTCTTTTTGACTGTTACCAAAAGCAAATTTGTATATGATAACAAAAATAACGGACAAATTAAATCATTAAAATAGCATACAAAAAAATACCTAAGAATTCCGGTGAAGATATGTTTTAAAATCACATTATTCATAATATAAAGAATGGAAGTAAATATTATCAGCAAAATATCTAACGGTATTTTTTTGTTTTTCCAATTAAAGAAAACACAGAATAAGAACTGCAACTATTATAGCACCTACTACACCCCAAAATTTCATTTTCTCACCCCCTTAATATAATTCTCATAAATACTTTAATTTTTTCTTATCTTTAACACATTATAGCAGTTTATTACATCAAAGTCAAGATAAATTCTTATTATTAACATAATCTTGTTGCTATTTTGTGTTAAAGTCAAGATAAACTATTATCTTTAACATATTGGGAGATTGTGTTATGAAAATATATGATTACAATGGCAAGAAGAACATTTGCGGTGACAGAGTGCACGAAGCACGGCGAAAGCTTCATCTTACACAAGCAGATTTAGCTGCGAAACTCCAAATTTCTGGCATTATCATAGAAAGAGATAGTATATCACGTATAGAAATAGGAACTAGATTTGTTACAGACTATGAAATTAGAGAACTATCTAAAATTTTAAAAGTAAATGTTGCTTGGTTATTAGGTATAGAAGAATAACACAGGTGTTTGAAAAAATGCTCGCCTATAATATTATAAGCGAGCATTAATTTTATTTTAGTTAATCTATTCCGACTCAGCCAACATATTTTCTGCAAATATGCCATAACCTTTAAGCGGATTTTTGATAAAAACATGAGTTACAGCACCAACAAGCATACCGTTTTGCAGTATTGGACTGCCGCTCATTCCCTGAACTATACCGCCGGTTTTTTTAATAAGTTCAGGGTCTGTAATTTCAATTACCATTGATTTTTCATTAAATCCACCGCCAAGGATTACTTTATCAATTTCAATCTGATATTCTTTCTTCTCATTTCCGTCAAGAGCACACAAAATGGTTGCGGGCCCTTCTTTTATCTGCCATCTAGATGCAACCCCGACAGGTTCTCCCGTGATTTCTGCATCAAAGCTTCCGTAAATTCCGCAATCTGTGTTGCCTTCCAGGCTGCCAATTGCTTGATTTGTTCCTCCAAATGTTGCCTGAAGCTCTCCCGGAACACCTTCTTTACTTTTTTCTACATTCATTACGTCTGCAAATTCAATTGTCCCCTTTTTTACTGTATATCTCTCACGGATATCCTTGTCTGTAACACCATGGCCCAACGCAAAAAATTTTTTACTGTCTGCGGTCACAAATGTCATAGTACCAACGCCTGCTGCAGAATCTCTTACCCAAATCCCAAGTTTTGGAAGTCCATCCTCATGAGATTTCGCCGGTTGAACAGTTACATCAAGCTCATTTTCCCCTCTTTTTACTGAAAGAGTGATTGATTTATCACCCAAGGAATCAACCGCTTTTACAAGCTCTTTATTTTCATCAATTTCAATGCCATTTGCAGCTGATATAATATCCCCAACCTGAATACCGCTATCCTTTGCGGGACAAACTATATTTCCCTGTTTGTCCTCAAAGCTTGCAAGTTCAACAACCATTATTCCCTCAGTATAAAGCTTTATGCCTATTACATTGCCTCCTGGATAAACCTTTGTTTGGGCAATCTTAGCATTAGCATCTGCCACTTCATCAGACGCAAGCACCATCTGAGTTGCAACGTCAGTGAATATTCCGTGTGAGGAGGAAACGACATAAAACAATGTCATAAAAAAAATAAAAAAATATGATTTTTTAAACCATTTCATTTTTTCACCCCTCAATTTTTAGAATACCCTTTTGAGAATTTATCTATGCTGAAAATTATTGAAGAATAATACTCAAAAATCCAAATTTAAAAAAATTTTTAAAAAAAGAACCGCCGAAGCGGTTCTTAAAAAATTATTATTTTTATTCAGCTGCAACTGTTTTTTCTACCCAAACTGTAGCAAGGGGTTCAGCTGCTGTAAGTTTAATTCTTAAGTATTTGAAGTTGTCTGCATCAGCAGTATCTGTAGAAGCTGCACCGAGATGAACATCAGCACCGGCTTTCCAACGATATACCATCTTATTGCCGTTATGCTCAATTACTATCTGATGATTTGCTTCATCAAATAAAAAGGTTGCGCCTTTTTTTGCAATGATGGGAAGCTGCATATAAAGCTCTTCGCCGTTTTCAAGTCTTTCAACACCGCCATCAATACAGAAGCCTGCATCTGTCATGGTATAAATCCATGTTATAGTCTTGTCCTGGATAACATTCTCATGTTTTGAATCGGATGTAATTATCTGCTGACCACTGAGTTTGAAGCTCTTACCCTGTTCTTCCCATGAAAATACAGAACATTCTCTGCCAGAAATGAATATCCTTCCGTTAGCATCCGTTCCCAAAATACAGCTGTGTTTAATATCGTCAATATCAAATCCTACAACTGTGTAGTTGGAATGAGGTCCACCGCCATTGTCTGCCTTATTAACAAAATCTTTAAAATTGTTGGGTTTCATGCTGGAAAGGGTGGTTGCAAAATATTCATCCCATATTTCTGTCGGGCCGCCACCAAGCCATGACCACTGGCTGAAATAGTTGTACTTATCAAAGCCAAAACCGTGGTTGAAATAGAGTATCATATACATTCCCTTGTGTTTGAGTGCAACTATACCTTTGTTGTTCTCATCAAGGGACATGTCAACATTGTAATCGCCCTCATACTCATAAGGAAGCTGAGGCATATCTTCTTCTTCAAACCAATCGTCCTGATGACGGACATAGTAAGAAAGCGAGTTACCCGGTCTGTAGGAGTCCGGTCTGCCGCCATGTCCAAGGCCTTTTCCGTCATAATGAAGTATATTACAATCAGGAATATTACAACTTGTTACAGGCAGATAATAATATTTTTCATATCTGGGCAGTGCACCCCAACCGTTCAAAGATTTAATCGCCGCTGCGTCTGAGAGCAGGTGTTTTGTATTACCGGCTGTTTCGGTTGTTGTTTTGTAGGTATCATAATCTTTTCCCAGTTTTGCAACTATCATATTTTTCTTTGCTCTCGGGAAAATGTGCATATAGTAGGGTTCGCCACCGTTTGTTCCGTATGTACCGCCACCCGAATCTGTTCTTGTGGACCAGTTTCTTGCATGTGTGGATGTAAAGTTTTCTGTTGACGGAGCAAAGAAATAGCTGTCCCAGATAAGTGAGCGTTCCAGAGAATCAATTATCTGTGCCTTAAATTCCGGATCCTGTCTTGACTCGGGAAGTGACAAGTATGCATACGCCATTTCCGCAAAAATGCCTGCACACATACCGCCGTAGCCTCCGTGTGAGGTGCCGTCAGTACCAAATCCTTCATAGAAGAAACCGATTTGCGACTGACCAATATAGCTTGTAGGATGAATAACGCCTAAAACATTGTTTTTGGTCTGTTTATGATAGAACTCTATTCCACTCCAACAGTAAGTCCAAATCGTTCCCGAATAAGCCATGAACAACTGGTTTGATACGCCCTGACCTCTGTAGTTCATAATTCTGTCATTATTGTTGAGGATTCCGGCATCTGTAATCTGTCTTGTTTCAGGTGACAGGAAAGGTCTCAGATAGTAATATGCCTGAGCAAGTCCGTTATCACCGAAGAAGAACTGTTCATTTGTGTGTTTTTCACCGGACACAGCTACTTTTTCGTTATATCCGTATACAAACATTCCGTCTGAAGACATTGATGTAACAAAATATAAAAGGAAAAGTTCTGCGCGTTTTAAGACTGTAGGATGGTTATAAAAAGCATTAAGCTCACCATTGATGCTTACCGCACCGGAGAAAGACTGTCTGGTATCAATAGGAGTTGAGTAGTGACCTGTCTGCCAGCTTCTTTCAGTGGGGCTGTTTTCTTCATAATAGGGATAGTCCTCCGGCTGAAGTTCGCCATTCCAGGCAGGGTGAACATTCATATCGGCCTCTCCGTCTCCGTCACTGTCATAGGGTACAGTGTTTCTGGAAATAACAAGGCCAAACCACGGATTTGACGGGTCTATACATTGTGTGTCAATAGTCATATTAAGGTATGATACACTACCGCCGTAGGGACCAAAGAGCATAGCCTCTGCAAGCGGGTTATCAAGGTCTGCCTGAGTAACGCTTGATGCCGGTCTTTTATCAGAAATGTCAACTGCAAATTTTTCGTTGCCGGCAGCCTTCATTTCATTATAAATCTCAACCATGCGCTCTCTTGCGCGTTTCTGCAAGGGACCTGCAAGCTGAAAATCTGCATATTCGTCTGTATGCTGGATATATCCACTTTTTATCGCTCTTGCAGCATCAGCTGTATCATATAAAACAGGAGAAATACCTGATATACCTATAACTGCATAATCATTATTTTCCAGGACATACTTATAAACTGTATCTCCTGTAACAGCAACCTGACCTTCCGGATTTTTAGCCGGGTTTGCATAAACTGTAACATCATATTTGGGAGAATCTTTAGCAGTAGTCGTATAAAGAATCTGTGTGCCACCATCTTCAGTATAAAGCTTAAGTCTTGTGCCCACAACACCCATTGTAAGGTAGTCAACTTTATTGGGTACATAGATGTAACCGGTCATCGGAACTGAATCATCGCCTGCGAGTCTTTTTATATTATCTTCACCGCGGATACCCCAGTGCTGTGCACCTTTCAAACCAACTGAAAATCTGTCATAGCCAAAACCGTATGTAGCCGGGTTAAGGTTATTATTCACGTTACCATTGCTGAACTGAATCTGATAAAGTCCTGCTGGACCATCGGGAATGGTTATGATTTTTTCCATAACCCCGTATTCAAGCCAGTCCATATCAACACGGCAAACTGTGTTTCCGTTCGGGTCTGTTACCTTGGCAAAGCAAACGGTATCCCCCATATTATTTCCGCCTGCGCCCATGTCACTTACAAAGTCAACCTTGTCTCGTTTAACATAAAATTCTTTTGGGCCAGCCTCAGCATATAAAGCCAAAACACCAACACCACCAATACCTCTGCGGGTATCAAGACCTACGTTATAGATTTTATTATAGCCGCTAAGGTCAGGATTGCTTACAATTTTCTCTGTATATGTAAGACCGTCTTCATCAGCGTATTTAAGTGCATAAACTGCAGCTGCAAGTTCTGCTCTTGTTACGGTTCCGGCAGGATTAAATTTTTTCTTTTCCCCGCTGATCATAAAACCATTTCCGAGAGCATCAGTTACAGATTTTTTTGCCCAGTCGCTGATTGAATCATAGTCAATTATAAGCTCTGTAGCATATTTTGTATCAAAAATTTCATGACCTGCAATTTCATAGGCTCTTGTAAGCATAACTGCAAACTCTTCCCTTGTGATAGCATCATCCGGTCTGAAAGCGCCGTTTGAACCAGATACGAGACCAAGGTTTGTTGCAAGAGTGATATCACCGGCATAGATGCCTGTTGCATCTACGTCAGAAAAGTTTCCTGCATAGGGCGGACGAAGTTCACTTAAATAACGTGCCATAACTGATGCTGTCTGTGCACGTGTTGCCGCCTGGTCAGCACCAAAGTCACCACCCGCTGTCCAAAGTCCTTCAGTAACCACATAATCAATGGCGTCCTGACTATCACTTGCCAATACGGGCATAAGTCCTATTGAACTTAAAAGCATAGCAATGATTAAAATTTGATAAACAAGTCTTTTCATTTGAAATATTCCTTTCGATTTAAAATTGAATATGAATATCTATTCTACTATTATATCATTAAAGCAAGTCATCTGTCAACGATTTTCTTCAAGCATTTCAAACGCCTGAGCAATCGCAGTTGTACTCGGACTCGCCCCGGCATTAATACGTGCAATTTCCTTTATTCTTCCTTCTTCGCTAAGCAACACAACTTTTGTCTGTGTTTCACTGTCGGTCATATTTTTTTCAATCAGAAAATGCTTGTCCGCTTTTGCCGCAATATGCGCACTGTGTGTTATAACAATTGTCTGGTCTTTACAACTGATTTTTTTAAGCTTTTCCGCCACCTTCTGCGCAGTTATGCCACTTATACCCGTATCAATTTCATCAAAAACATACGTCTTTTCAGGTTCAAAAGATGAAGTGAAACTTTTTACCCCAAGCATAATTCTTGACATTTCGCCTCCCGAAGCAACCTTTGCCATCGGTTTTAAGTTTTCGCCTGCATTGGGAGAAATCATAAATTCTACTTTGTCCCTACCCATCTGAGATAAGCTTTCTGTCTCCAAAAACAGGGCTTCAAAACGAACTTTCGGCATATTAAGCTCAGTAAGTTCAGATATTATTTCCAATTCAAATTTTCTTGCAGCTTTTTTTCGTATTTCTGACATTTTATCTGCAAGCAAAACAAGTTTTTCAGTAAGATTTTCTTTGGTTTTTATAAGCATTTCAAGCTGCTCTGTGCTTCCCGTGAGCTGCTCCAGTCTTGCTCTTGCCTTTTGGGGAAATTCAAGCAACTCCTGAGGCTTTAATTTATACTTATTGCAGAGAGTTTTTATTGCATAGAGCCTGTCGGCAAGAGCTTCAAGTTCTTCTGGGTTTGCTTCTGACTGATAAAGCTGGCCGGATATTTCCTTTGCAACATCATCAAGTCTGTATGTAACATCCTGAAGCTGACCGCTAAGCTCCTCAAACCTCGAAGAAAGCCCGCTGAGATACTGCATCTGAGCAGATGCTGACCTGAGCAGATCTGCAGCATTATAATCCGCTGCCGATACTGCACCATAAACTTCTTTAAGAGTTTTTGAGATAACCTCACTGTTTTTTAGTTCATTTATCCTCTCTTCAAGCTGCTCGGTTTCATTCTCCTTAAGCCCCAGCATTTCAATTTCATTTATCTGAAATTCCAGAAGCTCGGTTTCATATTTTCTGTTTTCTTCTGTTTCAGAAAGCTCTTTTATATTCTTTTCAGTCTCTTTCAGCTTGTGATAGTTTTCAGTATACTCTTTCATTACTGCTGAAAGCTCATCTCCTGCCCGGCTGTCAATAAGCTCAAGCTGCCGGCTTTCAGAGTAGAGCAGCGATGTATCCTGCTGCCCGTGAATATTAACAAGTACACCAGCAACCTCTTTAAGCATGGACAGCTGACACATTACACCGTTAATTCTACAAACCCCTCTGCCCGATTGCGAAATTTCTCTGTAAATAAGCAGAGTTTCGTCCTCTGTTTTCTCTATCCCCAGCTTTTCAAGCATTTCCCATGCTTGGTCAGATGGATAGAAAATTGCAGACACATCTGCTTTTTCCTCGCCTGTTCTTATAACGTTTTTTGTGACTTTTTCGCCGAGAATAATCTGAATTGCCCCGATGATAACAGATTTACCTGCACCGGTTTCTCCCGTAAGCACGTTAAGTCCGTCGAAAAACTCTATATCCGCATGTTTAACTACCGCCACGTTATTTATACTGAGCTGTGCAAGCATCTGATTTTCACCACCCGTCAGTTTCTGAGCATAAGTCTGAGTTGTTCGGCAACCTTGCCGGCATCCTTATCCGACTTTGCTATCGTCATTATGGTATCATCACCGGCTATACAGCCGATAATCCCTTTATATTCCATAGAGTCTATCAGTGTGGCAGCTGCCTGCGCCATACCGGAAAGTGTTTTTACAACAATAATATTTGCCGCCGAATCCACCGAAACTACCGCTTCGGCAAAAATATTGCTTAGTCTTGTTTCAATATCTTCAAACGCCTGATTAGACATTGAAACATACCTGTACTCATTGTCACTGTCAGAAGTTTTAACCAGTCTGAGCTCTTTTATATCTCTTGAAACAGTTGCCTGAGTAACATCCGCTCCCGCTTCTCTGAGTCTTTGGGTTATTTCACTCTGAGTCCTTATAACATTGTCTTTGATAAGGTTTAAAATAAAGTAATGTCTTTCGAATTTATTCACTTTCGGTTCTCCCTATTTGCAAAATTTTTTCCTGAGTATTCTAAGAAAACTACGTTCTTTCATTTTAATTATTTTTACCTTCTGCGGACATCTGGTAATATTAATCAAATCATTTTTTCCAAGACGGACAATTTCAGCTCCGTCCACTTCAATTGTTGCCGGAAGTTTACCTTTTGCTGACACATTAAGTGCATCATCAGCAGTGAGTACCATGCTTCTTGAATGCAGGTCATACGCACAAATAGGTGTTACAAGAAAAACCTCCATTACAGGCGAAACTATAGGTCCGCCTGCCGACAGAGAATATGCAGTTGACCCGGTTGGTGTAGATATAATAACACCGTCTGCACGGTAGTCATCGAGTGGTTCACCGCCCGACTCAATTGAAATATCAATCATTTTATGACAGTTTCCTCTAGAAACTATAATATCATTGAGTGCTCTTACCTTAAGAATTTTCTCCTCAGTAATAATCTGAGCCTCAAGCATCATTCTCTCCTCAACGGTAAAATTTCCGTTCAATATTTCTTCTGCAGCCTCAGATATTTCCTCCGGCTCAATCGCTGCAAGAAACCCTATTCTGCCTAAGTTCACGCCGCATACAGGAACACCGTGGACTGCAGCAGCTTTTGCGGCACGGATGATTGTTCCGTCACCACCGAGCGCAATTACAAAATCCGAACGTTTTAAATCAGCCTCTGTTATTTTTTCGGTGAAAATATTAAGTTCTGCTTTACCGGCAAAGGCTTTTTTAACATCAGCAATAATTTTCCCATTTTTATCCTTAGCCTGATTATATACAACAGAAATTGTCATTTTCTTCACCCCTTTTATTTATAGACCCATTTAATTATATACCTACTATACATTATATAAAATTTTATACAAAAAAACAAGAGTTTTATGTAATTTTTTTCATTTAAAAAACAAATCCTCCGGGAAACAACTGTTCCCCGGAGGACTCGCCAAATTTTTAATATGTACTATTTTGTTTCTACAATCAGCCTTATGGCTGTTCTCGTCTCATTATCAACTTCTACCTCTACAAAGGATGGCGTGCAAACAAGTTCAACCCCCGTCGGAGCAACAAACCCTCTTGCTATTGCCACCGCTTTGACTGCCTGGTTAACTGCGCCCGCACCAATTGCCTGAATTTCCGCTTCTTTATTCTCGCGTATAACCTCAGAAAGTGCTCCTGCTACCGAATTTGGTTTTGATTTTGATGAAACTTTAAGTATGTCCATTTTTCTATTCCTCCTGAAAAATTTTCTATACTTTTAAGTTCAATATTGCGAGGTAAAAAACCTTTGATTTAATTAACATAATTTTCCGGATGTTTATGTGTATAAGTGCCAATCACATTTTGTCACTTGATGCTGAACCTTGTAATTTTAGTTGCTTTCCCGTCACTTTCTGCAGAAACAACAATTCCGTCAAGCCTGCAGTTACCCTCTGCGGTTTCATATCTTTCCCTGCTTCCGTTAACGAAATTTCCCACTGCAATTTCCGTTTTAACTCCAAGAACCGAATTATAAGGTCCTGTCATTCCAAGGTCTGTAATATACGCAGTTTTTCCGTTTATAATGCTCTCATCTGCCGTTTGTACGTGAGTATGAGTGCCAAACACGCATGTTGCTCTGCCAGAAAGGTAGTGCCCCATCGCAAGTTTTTCACTTGTAGCCTCTGCATGAAAATCCACAAAAATTAAATCCGCATCCACCATGTCAACAAAATCCCTTGCAGGTTTAAACGGGTCTATTACATTTTTCATAAAAACTTTTCCCAAAAGATTTACAACTGCAATTTTAAGACCTAAGCATTCTTTGATAATATATCCGGAGCCTCTTTCTTCATCACAGTTAAGCGGACGGATAATGGGGTACTTTTCATCAAATAAGGTGTAGATTTCTTTTTTGGAAAAAGCATGGTTGCCGGTTGTGATAACATCGGCGCCTGCATCAAGCAGCATATCGGCGCTCCATCTGTCAATCCCCAGACCGCCGGCAGCATTTTCACCGTTTATAATAACAAAATCAGCATCATAATCCTGCTTAAGATATTTAATCTGCCCTGCCGCCATTTCTGTTCCGCTTCTTCCGACAACATCACCAATACAAATTATATTCATAGCTTCACCTTTTCTAAAAAACAGGACTGCCGCCCGGGCAGTCCTTAAAAATTATTTTGCGTATTCGATTGCGCGAACTTCCCTGATTACGTTAACCTTAATCTGTCCGGGATATTCAAGCTCATCTTCAATTTTCTTAACAATGTCTTTTGCAACAAGAATCATTGATTCATCGCTCACATTTTCAGGCTTAACCATAATACGAACTTCACGTCCGGCCTGAATTGCAAACGAACGTTCAACACCATCAAAGCTTGATGCAATTTCTTCAAGTTTTTCAAGACGTTTTATGTATGTCTCGATATTTTCTCTTCTTGCACCAGGACGTGCCGCAGAAACAGCGTCAGCTGCCTGTACCACACAAGCGGCAATAGAATTTGCCTCAACATCACCGTGGTGAGCCATAATAGCGTGAACTATTTCATCGCTTTCTTTATATTTTCTTGCAACATTTGCGCCGATATCTACGTGCGAACCCTCAACTTCGTGGTCAATGGACTTACCGATATCGTGAAGCAGACCTGCTCTCTTTGCAATTGCAGGGTCAACGCCCATTTCAGCAGCCATAATGCCTGCCACATGAGCAACTTCTATGCTGTGCATAAGAACATTCTGACCGTAGCTTGTTCTGTATTTGAGTTTACCAAGCAGTCTGATAAGTTCAGGATGCAGACCGTGAACACCTGTTTCAAAGGTAGCTCTTTCGCCTTCCTGTTTAATGGTGTTTTCAACCTCTTTACGAGCTTTTTCAACCATTTCTTCAATTCTTGCCGGATGTATTCGTCCGTCATGAATAAGTCTTTCAAGAGCAATTCTTGCAATTTCACGGCGAACCGGGTCAAAACCGGAAAGAATAACTGCTTCGGGGGTATCGTCAATAATAAGGTCAATACCTGTAAGAGTTTCAATTGTTCTAATGTTTCTGCCTTCTCTACCGATAATTCTGCCCTTCATTTCGTCACTGGGCAGAGCAACAACAGAAACAGTAATTTCTGCAGCATGGTCGGCAGCACATCTCTGGATAGCAAGACCAACAATTTCTCTTGCTTTCGTTTCTGCTTCTTCTTTTGCCTTGTCCTCAATACCCTTAACAAGCATTGCTGCTTCATGTCTTGCTTCGCTTTCAATATCTTTTATAAGATACTGTTTTGCTTCTTCTTTTGTATAACCGGAGATTTTTTCCAGAACCTCAATCTGACGCTGATGTGCTTCTTCAAGTTTTGCACGTTCAACCTCAAGGTCTTTATCTCTCTGAGCAAGCTGCTCTTCTTTCTTCTCAACCGAAGCAACTTTTTTGTCAAGAGTTTCTTCCTTTTGAGCAAGTCTACCTTCTTTTCGTGTGATTTCGCGACGGGCTTCTTTCAGTTCTTTTTCCGTTTCAATACGGTTTTTCTGAATTTCTTCCTTCGCTTCCACAAGGATTTCCTTACTTTTTGCCTGCGCCTCTTTTTCCGCGTCTTTAATTATAATTTTTGCTCTATTTTCAGCCGAACCTATAGTTTTTTCAGCAATACGCTTTCTATACTGTATTCCAACAAGAAAACCAACAATTCCTAAGACTACGGCAGAGGCGATAAGAATGATTTCTGTCATTTTTTCGCACCTCTACTTAAATTAATTTTGTAATTGTATATTTTAAAACATAAAAATACACAATAATATTTTATACTTTTTTATGTTAACTGTCAAGCTTTTTATAAATATAATTTTATTTTTATTTTCTGTATTGACAAACTATTGTTTTTGTGGTATCATAATTTGGTAACGCAAATAGGGGTATAGTTCAGCTGGTAGAGCGACAGTCTCCAAAACTGTAAGTCGTGGGTTCGAATCCTACTGCCCCTGCCAAAAAAAGACGGAACTGCATAATTGCGGTTCCGTTTTTTTGTTTAAACAAGGACTTGAAGCCTAAAAGGGCAAAATTTATCATATAATAAAATGCAACTGCCAAAAAATCTTTTCTTGCCTTTTTTCTGTGTTTATGTTAAAATAATATCATAATTAATTTTCGGAGTTATTTTTATGGAAGATTTAAAGGTTATTGTTGCCGTAAATATAAGTCGGTTGCGCAGGGATGCAGGTATGACCCAGGCAGAGCTTGCAGAAAAAATAAATTATTCGGACAAATCTGTTTCCAAATGGGAGCGTGCCGAGGCACTTCCCGACCTTAGTGTTACAAAGCAGATTGCTGATTTATTCGGTGTTTCCGTGGACTTTATACTATCAAATCATGACAAGTGGGATGTCCCACCTCCCGAGCCGTCATATACTTATGACAGTGATATAATTACATCAATTGCAATTATTGGCATTTTCGCCCTTGCACTGCTTGTATTTCTGATACTCTTTTTCATTGGTCAGGTTTACTGGAAAATTTTTGCTTATGCTGCAGGCGTTGAACTTGTTACACTACTTGTTTTAAACAATGTATGGAAAAAAAGGAAATACAACCTACTTATAATTTCAGCAATAGTTCTGTGGGCATTTGCACTTGTATACCTGCTCTTTATTAAGGCAAACCTCTGGCAGCTCATATTTCTTCTTGCTCTTGCTGAGCTTATTGTAGTTTTAAGTTTTCACATCAAACGCAAAAAACCTATGAAATAACACAGTTTTTTAAGCGATTCTACAGTCCGTAGAGTCGCTTTTTTATTTTGTAGAACTAATTATTCAAACAGTAGGTTGCATTTTAAAGGTTACTGTTATACTATAAAAACCGAACTACAACAAAAATAATGCGAGAGGTATTTTTAAATGAGCAATTTTATTTTATCCTGCTGTTCTACAGCAGACCTTACAAAAAAGCACTTTGATGAAAGAGATGTAAAATATCTTTGTTTTCATTATATGCTTGATGGCAAAACATACGATGATGACCTTGGCGAAACCATGACTCTGGATGAATTTTATTCAAAACTCAAAGGCGGTTCAGATTGCAGCACTTCTCAGGTGAACATTTCAGAATATCTTGATTTTTTCACCAAATATCTTGAACAGGGACTTGATGTTTTACACATTGCAATCTCATCCGGTATTTCCGGTTCATCTAACTCAGCAAGAAATGCAGCTGAAATTGCAGCTGAGCGTTTCCCTGACAGAAAAATATATGTCGTTGACTCACTTGCTGCTTCTTCCGGTTTCGGCCTTATAATGGACAAACTTGCTGATATGCGAGATGAAGGAAAAACAATTGATGAACTTAAAAACTGGATTGAAGAAAACAAACTTCGTATGCATCACTGGTTTTTCTCTACCGACCTTACCTTTTTTGTAAAAGGTGGAAGAGTTTCCAAAGCATCCGGCTGGGTTGGCGGAATATTAAACATCTGCCCTCTTTTAAATGTTGACTATATGGGAAGACTTATTCCCCGCCATAAAGCACGCGGTAAGAAAAACGTTATTCAGGAAACCTTGAAGAGAATGGAAATGTATGCTGAAAATGGTCTTGATTACAGCGATAAATGTTACATCAGCCACTCTGATTCTCTTGAAGATGCAACAACATTAAAAAATCTTATTGAAGCTAAATTTCCCAAGCTTAAAGGAGAAGTTGAGCTTTACAACATCGGCACCACAATTGGTTGCCATTCAGGCCCGGGAACAGTCGCAGTGTTCTTCTGGGGTGAGCCGAGAAAAGACTAAAAAAACTTGCAGAACATTAACTGTTCTGCAAGTTTTTTATATTACTGAATTTTTCTGCATTTTCCCTTATCCATTTTTCAGGTTTGTCCCACCATTTTAAATCAAGCAAAAACTTTATTTCTTCATCATCAAATCTTTTCCTTATTTCTTTTGCAGGAACACCGCCGACTATGGAATAAGGCTCAACATCTTTTATGACAACTGCACCTGTTGCAATAATTGCACCGTCGCCTACCGTCACGCCTGAAAGAAGAATTACTCCCTGTCCTATCCAGACATCGTTTCCGATTACAACCGAATAGCTTCCCTCTGCAAACTTATTTTCCACAAACATATCCTTTCCAACATAGGTAAATCCCGCCTGCTTTTTTGTTGAGAAAAAAGCAGGGTGAGTTGAAACAAAATCTTTGGTAGGATGAGTTCCCGATACCACCTTAATGTCACTTGCAATAGAGCAATATCTTCCTATTTTTGCTGAAATATTGCAATTTTTCCCAATATAACTGCCAAAACCTAAAAAGCCGGAAAAACAAGTGTTTTTACCAATTCTGTTGTTCCCTTCAAACAAACTGCCAAATCCGCCAATATTTACACTGCGGGGAATTTTAACATTTTTTCCACGGTTTTTCGCTGCATAATAAATGTGCTTTACTGTTTTTTTCAACATCTTTTGTCGTCACCTCTACATTATTGAGTAAAAAAGCTTTGCCGCTTCAGCTTTTGTAAGTTTGCCCATAGGTTTTATAGTTCCGTCAGTATAACCATTCATAACCCCTGTTGCAACAAGAGATTCCATTGCATCAAGTGCCCATGACGGAATGTCTGATTTATCGGTAGCTGTAATTTCCGTTTTTCTCATACCCTCAGGCATAAGTCTTGAGATAAGGGTTGCTGCCTCGGCACGTGTTATAGTACTGTTTGGGTCAGCCAGAATACTTTCGCCATCTGCCCTGCCTTTTAGTATATCCATGTAATAGAGGGCTTTAAGCTGAGATTCTGCCCATTTGGGAATACTTTCAGAATCGTCAAATGGCATCTTTTTGCCGGCAAACTCAGTTAAATCTATGTCAAGATAATTACTGCACATAACGGCAAATTCGGCCCTTGTCATCTCTTTTTGCGGTCTGAACCAAAGTCCTTTGTCGGTATTTTCACCGCTGATGATATTCTTTTCATACATAAAACTTAAGATGTCTTTTGCCCAGTTTTCTTCAGTATCTGAAAAAGGATTTATTAGTCCCTCTGCAAGGTCAGTATAAATATATTTTACATCGGTGTATCCCTCTTTAGATATAGCATAAACCGTTATTTTATGTGTATTTTTTGGAATAGTGGCCGAAAAAACATTATTTTTAAGCTTTGCCTGAATTTGTTTGCCATCTGCATATACCTTTACACTTTTTGCATATGCGTCATTTTCACAGGAAAGCGTTCCTTTTAAAACATCATCTGAAATTTCAGCATCAATGTTAAACCTTGCCCCGTCTTCATTATCTTTTTCGTTTTTAACAAGACTAACCTGAATACTGACTGTTTTTTCACCTGCGGTTACTTTAATTACACTTTCTTTTCCAAAGGTATCCGCTCCGGTAAATGTACTGCCGTTTATTTCTCCGTTGTCTCCTTCAACTGTCCACTCAAAATGCTTTTCATTGCATATAAGCTCATTATATCCGGCAAACGCTTTAACTGCAAGATTTATTGATTCTCCTCTTTTTACGGTAATTTCCGAAACTCTTTTTCCCGTTTCTGCATTGCTGACATGAATATCAGTAGGACTTTCAACGCACGTAATATAAATATCTGTTGTTATACCGCCACATTCTGCCGTAACCTTAACCTGTCCGTCATCACCTGCAGTAAAAAGACCTGATTTTGTAACTGTACTTTTTTTACCATCCTCAACCGAGTAAGTAACTTCACCGGGCAGGTCTGCAGCATAGTAGTTTTCATCCACCGCTTTTGTATCAAGCTGAACGGATGCACCCGTCAAAACATAAGAAGTTCTCGGATATATAAACAGCCTTGCTGCCTTACCGGTAGGTTTTTTAATATTTTCAAAAAGAAAATAGGTTGAAACATTTCGCTCATTACCGTCAGAGGGACGATTTAATATTTCACTACTATGTCCGGGTAAGGTCGCAACAAAAGTCGTTGAGCCACCGCCATCAAGATTTATGGCATCTGTGCAGCCAAGCTCTTTCATCCTTTTAGCAAGACTTGAAAGCTGTAGTCCATAACTGTGTCCCGATTGTCTGCCATCTATTGTATATAATACAATTTTCCCGTCTTCTGTAATTCCGACTGCTGTTCTTGGAGCTGCTCCTTTTTCAAGGTCGGGATTAATCTTTCCGTCAGAAATAAGCATGCCCCCAATGGAACCCATTCCAAGCTTTACGTCTTCCCATCGTTCATCACCAAGCACACCAAACTTAAAAGTAACCTTTTCTCCGGACTCAAGGTTTGCAAGCGCCTCATAAAATTCTTTAGGTGCATCGTTATCTACCGTCAGAACAATTTTCCCCTCGGGAATTGGAATTGAACCTCTGTTTTCTGTCACAGACTCTACAACAGCAGTCATTTCCGTTCCTAAAATCATATCCCCTTCGGTAACTGACAGAATAACATCCACACCAATTGATGTATTCTTTGTTTCAGCAGCAAATCTGTCAGTCATCATATAAATAGCATAAGGCTGACGGTATTTGTTGATATTGTAAACCAACGCTTCCGTTCCATCCTCTTTCACCATGGAAGCAAAAATAGAAAACTCAGAAATAAAAGCTGCCCCATCCTCGGTAAATCCGATACCATATTGGGATGTGCCATCTTTTGAAATAATTTTGCCATCTATTATAAGGTCGCTCATAGGAACCCCTGTCTGAAAAGAGAAAAAGTCAGCATTTGCGCCGGCAACAGGATATTTTCCTGCAGAAATAAGATTTTCTATTTCCTCAGAAGTTTTTCCGCTTCCAAAAACATAATCCCCATAAGTTATAAGAGGTTTAACACTTTCGTTGGGCTGATAAACAAGATAGTTTTCAGTCTGTTTACCCACGCCGGTCTGCTCACTGTAGCGTACCGAATGAGTAAAGGTTGTCCCCTCAGCAACGGTAATTGAATATCCGTCAATTTCCGTTCCCACAGAGGAAGCAAACGCACTGACCAAAAGTATTTGTATTATTATTAAAAAAATAACTGCTCTTTTCATGTCAACCCCTCCATAAACAATTATAGCATAAAAACATCACTAAGTAAAATACAAATTCTGTCATTATACAACATTATCTTATCAAATTTTTCCTGCTTAGTCAATCTAAAATCATCTGTCCCCTTTTTTGTTTTTCGTTAAATTAACAAATCAACCGCTGGCAGAAATATAATTTTTTGCCGCAATTTTCACAATATCTTCCCATGCAGCCTCAAAAACTATTGACAACTTTTGAGCATTTTTGTATAATTATTGTATTATTAATGTATATAAGGCGTGACGGTATGCCGCCATACCATATTGCAGCAAAACAAGGAGGATCTGGTTATGAAAAATCAGTATTTACAGAACGTTTTGGAAAACGTTAAAAAAAGAAATGCAGGCGAGCCTGAATTCATTCAGACCGTAACTGAAGTTCTTGAAACTATTGAACCTGTTATCGAGCAGAGACCTGACCTGGTTGAAGCAGGCGTTGTTGACAGAATGGTTGAACCCGAAAGACAGATTACTTTCCGTGTTCCCTGGGTTGATGACAGTGGCAAAGTTCAGGTTAACCGTGGTTTCAGAGTACAGTTCAACTCAGCTATTGGACCTTACAAAGGCGGTCTCAGATTTGCTCCGAATGTATATTCCGGCATTATTAAATTCCTTGGTTTTGAACAGACATTCAAAAACAGCCTTACTTCCCTCCCCATGGGCGGTGGTAAAGGCGGCTCCGACTTTGACCCTCAGGGTAAATCTGACGCAGAAGTTATGCGTTTCTGCCAGAGCTTTATGTCCGAGCTTTACAGACATATCGGTCCCGACCTTGACGTTCCCGCAGGTGACATCGGCGTAGGTGCACGAGAAGTTGGTTACCTCTTCGGTCAGTACAAAAGACTTAAGAACGAATTCACAGGCGTCCTCACCGGTAAAGGTATTTCTTTCGGCGGCTCACTTATCCGTCCTGAAGCTACAGGCTACGGTGCTGTTTACTACACTGTGGAAATGCTCAAACATTTCGGTGATGACATTAAAGGCAAAACATTTGCAATTTCCGGTTTCGGTAATGTTGCCTGGGGTACAGTTCAGAAAGTTACTGAACTTGGCGGTAAAGTAGTTACAATTTCCGGTCCTGACGGTTACATATACGATGCTGACGGCATCAACACACCTGAAAAAATCAACTTTATGCTTGAAATGCGTGCATCCTGCCGCAACAGAGTTCAGGATTATGCTGACAAATTCGGCGTTCCCTTCTATGCAGGCGAAAAACCCTGGGGTACAAAAGTTGACGTTATCATGCCTTGTGCTACTCAGAACGAAATTGATATGCCCGAAGCTGAAAAAATCGTTGCTAACGGCATTAAATACTATGTTGAAGTTTCCAACATGCCCACAACAAACGAAGCTGTTGCATACCTCAAGGCTAACGGCGTAATCGTTGCTCCTTCCAAAGCAGTTAACGCCGGCGGCGTTGCAGTTTCCGGCCTTGAAATGTCTCAGAACTCCATGAGATATAGCTGGAGTGCAGAAGAAGTTGACGCAAAACTTAAAACTATCATGAAAAACATCTTTGACAGCTCAGTTAAAGCGGCTAACGAATATGGTCTTGGTGATGACCTGGTTGCAGGTGCTAACATTGCCGGCTTCTTAAAAGTTGCTGAAGCAATGAAGGCTCAGGGCGTTGTTTAATCAGTAAAAATTTTAAAGCGAAGCGGATTTCCGCTTCGCTTTTTTATTCAACAATTCTTCCGTCAGTTGAGATTGTAACAACTGTCCACGGAATAAACTTCCCGCTTGCCTGCAGCGCATTTTTCGCCGCATTTTCAATGCCGCCACAGCAAGGCACTTCCATCCGGACAATTGTAACACTTTTTATATTGTTGTTTGCTATAATCTGTGTCAGCTTTTCCGTATAATCTCCCTCATCAAGCTTAGGGCAGCCAATTAAGGTAATATGGTTTCTTATAAATTCACTGTGGAAATTACCATAGGCATAAGCAGTGCAATCGGCTGCAATTAAAAGATTTTCGCCCTCAAAATATGGTGCGTTTGCAGGCACAAGCTTAATCTGAACCGGCCACTGACTGAGCTGACTTGTTACCGGGGCATTTACCGTATGGTTTTCTCCACGTTTTATAGCTTTGGACTGGGTTCCCGGACATCCACATGGCAGTTTGACGCCACGTTTTTGAATTTTCGCTTTACGTACAGCTTCCTCATCATACGCCGGCGCTTCTCTTTCTTCAAATGTTATTGCATTTGTCGGGCAGGCAGGCAAACAATCTCCCAGACCGTCACAGTAATCCTCCCGGGTTAAAACGGCTTTACCGTTTATCATCTCAATTGCTCCCTCATGGCAAGCTGCCGCACATGCTCCGCAACCGTTACACTTATCTGCATCAATTTTTATAATTTTTCTTATCATAATTTCATCCTCCTATTGATTTTATGACTCAAGTATACTATAATAAAAAAATAAAGTATGTTGAATTTTCAACAAATGGAGAAAGTTATGAAAAAATATTATGAACTTTTAAGTAAGTGTTCGTTATTTGACAATATTGCAGATGAAAACCTTGGCGCCATGCTGGGTTGTCTTGATGTAAAGGTAAAAAGTTGCGCTAAAAATGAATTTATTTTTGCCGAATCCTCTCCTGCCAGATATATTGGTATTCTTCTGTCGGGCATGGCACAAATTGAACGAACCGATTATTATGGCAACAGAAGTATTCTGACGCATATCGAGCCGTCTGAGCTTTTCGGTGAATCATTTGCCTGTGCAAGTGCAACAAAAATACCTATTGACGTTGTTGCATCAGAAGACTGTGAGGTTATGCTGATTGACTGCAATAAGATTGTCGGCACTTGCTCAAACGCTTGCTCTTTTCACCAGCAGATGATTTATAACCTTCTTAAAATTGTTGCAACAAAAAATATTCTGCTTAATCAAAAAGCAGAAATAACCTCAAAAAGAACCACCCGTGAAAAGCTTATGACATACCTTTCTTTGCATGCAAAGAAAAATTCTTCAAACAGCTTCACCATCCCCTTTGACCGACAACAGCTTGCAGATTATCTTGAGGTTGACCGAAGCGGGCTTTCCGCTGAAATAAGTAAGCTTCGTCGTGAAGGTGTGCTTGAATGTAAAAAAAACATATTCAGACTACTAAAATCATAAAAAAGGCTACATCGTACAAAAACGATGTAGCCTTTAGCTTTCTTTAAATTAAAGTGTACCAAAAAGTCTGTCACCCGCATCACCAAGACCGGGAAGAATGTAGCCGTTTTCATTCAGTTTTTCATCCATTGCTCCGCAATAAATCTCAACATCAGGATGAGCTTCGCTGAGAACCTTTACTCCCTCGGGAGCAGCTATCAGACACATGAATTTAATTTCTTTAGCACCACGTTGTTTAATAAAGTTTATCGCTGCACTTGCGCTACCACCGGTAGCAAGCATGGGGTCCACAACAATAACCTGACGTTTGTCAAGCTCTGTCGGAAGCTTGCAGTAATATTCAACAGGCTGAAGAGTGTCATGATCCCTGTACAGACCAATATGTCCAACTTTCGCCGTGGGTACAAGTTCTAAAAGTGCATCCACCATTCCAAGACCAGCACGTAAAATGGGCACGATTGCTATGTCTTTTTTTATCATTTTACCTGTCATCTCAACCATGGGAGTTACAACTTTTTTATCTTCCATTTCAAGGTCTCTTGTAGCTTCATAACCCATCAGAAGAGCAATCTCATTTGCATAAGCTCTGAAATCTTTAGTGGTTGTGTTTTTGTCTCTCATAAGAGTTGTTTTGTGAATAATAAGAGGGTGATCCATAATGTGAATTTTACTCATTTTACCACTCCGTTCTGCCTTTTTCGGCAATTTTTTCTGGATTTATTATACATCTACGTCTATGGTTTGTCAACCTTCGCGTATCTTCTGAGATTATAATACTGCAGACATTTATAATTTCTTAATATTTTTCTTTCATCATCCGTAATTCCCGTCTGGAAATTTTTAACACGTCTTCCGTTCATCATAAAATATTTTGGCGAAATTACGTTTGCAGTTTCCTGAACCTTTTCAACATAGTTAAAGAAGGGAGATTTTTCCATACCAAGATAATTGAGCAATTCTGTTCCAAGAAAATTGGACGATATAGTCGGGCCTTCTCCCTTTTTGACATCACCGATTATTTCTTCTGCTGCATTATTGCACCACATCAGATATTCAACCATGTATTTATTTGTCAGACCCTTGTCTGTCTTGTGAGAAACACTATATCCAAGCGCATCAAAGCATTCATTTTCTTCATCAAGAAATGGCAGATGATCCCCAAAAAACAATATTGCGACCGGCTCCTCTCTGGTTTTGGCAAATGCAAAGATTTCACCAAGCAACATATCCGTATCATAAATACCATTCAGATAATTATTTATGATGTTATAGTTCTCATCGGACATTTTTTTCGGGCGTTTGTATAATGTCTTTTTATTGTTTTCCGAAACGGTGTATGGACCATGATTTTCAATAGTTACTGTAAAATTAAAATAGGGTGTTTGAGGATTTGCCTCATAATGGTCAACATATTCATTTATAATCCATTCTGCAGCAACTGAATCAAGTATATATCCATTAAATTCAGGGGTATCCCACGACATATCATCGCGGCTTACAAATTTATCAAAACCAAGTTTTTCATATGCTATTTTTCTGTTATAAAACCATGGATATCCGGGATGAAAAGCTACTGAACTGTATCCGTTATCCTTAAAATACTGAACAAGTCCGTATGTTGGCTGAGTTATATATGTTTTGTACGCAGTTGGCATACTGCTGTCCAGCAGATACTGACTTGCGCCTGTTAAAAATTCAAATTCGGTAGATTCTGTACTACCTCCGTATCCGGGCACTACAAGTTTTCCATGATAACTGAGTTCCTTTATCTCATCATAGTTTCCATACGGATTAATTCCTTCCTCAAGTTCCACCTTGCTTCCACGTCTAACATCAAAAAAAGCTTCGCCCATTATGGCAATAACATTGATTTTTTCATTTTTTTCAGTAGCAATCGGTGCCGAAGCATTTTCCGAAAGCAATTGTGCCGCATACTCGTCAGTATATTCTTCAGGCATTTTATATTTTGTAGAGTTGCTGCTGTTAAGCAATGTGTAAAGCATTCCGTGATGTTGAGCCATGCTTGTGTCATGGTATTCTTCTGCAAAAGTAGGTATTCCATTATAGATTGACGAATTACCATAAATCAGAACATAGGACAAAATCATGCAGCATACAGTTGTCATAGCGCCGATAATTTTTACTGGCATATTTATTTTTTGAGTTCTGCACCTTTTTGCAGCATATATCGTTACAGCAATCGCAAAAATTACTGCAATCACAATACTGAACGTTATCTTGATTTCATAATTCTGTGTTATGTTACTCATTTCACCGACAAGCTGGAGGTCGCTGACCTTTAACGGCTCATCTCTGAACACAGTTTTATAATAATTTGCAATATTCAGTATAACAAGGGGCAGATATGCCACTATACACCCAATCCATATTTTGCCAAACGAATAGTAAAAAAGTGTTATAATTAGGAAAATGGGCAGTGCATTTAACAAAACAACCGCAGGATAAATCACATAAACAAAATGCATCCAGTCAAAAAAACCATTCTGCACAATTGACTGGATAAGCACACCCACAAGAGAAAGCAGAAAACTGCAAAGCAATGCTTTTCCCATTTTCATAGGTGATTTATCCGGTTTTCTCACTTTTTTTCTAATTTTGGCAGTATTATTCAACTGTATATTCATCAAAAATCATCCCTAATTTTAATAACAAATTTCCTTTCTATGTTATCATATACTGCACGTTTTGTCAATTGAAAGTTTAGCGCTGTTGCTTAAATGTAATGCAAAAAAAATTTGTCATTTTTCTAATAATATAAAATTTCTAAAAAGACTTGAAAAAAGTCATAAAATATGAGATAATGTCTATAGAACATTCTTGGAGGTACAGCGATGTCTTCTATTTCGTCAGTTATTCTTGCTGCCGGTTTAGGCACAGGAATGAATTCAAATAACCCAAAAGTTACACATGAAATTTGTTTCACACCTATTATTAAACTTGTTTATTCTGCCGCTGAAAATGCGGGCATTAGCAATATTATTACAGTTATCGGTCCAAATTCAGAGCAGGTAAAAACCTGCCTGGGTGAAGATAAAAAATATGCATATCAACAGCAGCAGCTTGGCACCGGTCATGCTGTTATGTCTGTTATGCCACAGCTTTCTGACGGTGACACGCTACTTGTTTTATCAGGTGATGCTCCTCTTGTTACCGGCGATACTCTCCGTGCGGCAATCAAATATCATTTTGACAATCGCCATGCTGCTACCATTATTACTGCCGACCTTGACAATCCTTCCGGTTACGGCAGAATTTTGAGAGATGAAAATTTAAATGTTAAATCCATAATTGAAGATAAAGATGCGACAGTGCTTCAGAAACAGATTACCGAAGTCAACTCGGGTATGTACTGCTTTGACATCGGTCTTTTACGTGCTGCACTTTCCGACCTTAAAAATGACAATTCCGAGTCGGAATATTATCTCACCGACACAATTGAAATACTCCTTGAAAACGGCTACAGCGTAGGTGCATACCGTGCAGAAGACCCATCTGAAATCTGCGGCATCAACAATCGCGTTCAGCTTGCTGATGCCGAACTTACACTCAGAAACAGAATTAATAAAAATTTTATGCTTTCGGGCGTAACTTTAATTGACCCTGCATCCACATATATCGGCACAGAGGTTGAAATAGAGTCTGATACTATTATTTATCCCAATACAGTAATAAAAGGTAAAACAAAAATTGCTTCGGGTTGCACCATCGGCTCATCCTGTATGATTGAAAATTCGGAGATCGGCGCAGGCTCAGACCTTCTTTCTTCTGTTGTTATTGATAGTAAAATCGGTGAAAATGTTCACGTTGGTCCCTTTGCGTACATTCGTCCTAATTGTGTTGTTAGCGACAATGTCAAGGTGGGCGATTTTGTTGAGCTTAAAAATTCAAATATCGGAACCGGAACTAAAATATCCCACCTCACCTATGTTGGTGACAGTGATGTTGGTAAAAATGTAAACTTCGGTTGCGGTACTGTAACCGTTAATTATGACAGTAAACGCAAACACCGTACAACGATTGGTGATAACGCATTTATTGGTTGCAACTCAAACCTTGTTGCACCGGTAACCGTTGGAGATGGCGCATACACAGCCGCCGGCTCAACCATCACAGAGGATGTTCCCGAGGACGCTTTGGCAGTTGCAAGAGCACGTCAGGTGAACAAAGAGGGTTGGGTTAAAAAGAAAAAGTTTTAAAAAAAATTATGTACCCATACATAATTTAAATATTTTTAAGGAGTGATAAGAATGGGTCCTATTCACGGGAAAAATATTAAGATTTTTGCCGGAAACTCTCACAAAAAACTTGCCAAAGACATTGCCGCAAAGCTGGGACTTCAGCTTGGTAATTCCGAAGTAAAGATTTTTAGTGACGGGGAGATATCTGTTAACATTAACGAAACGGTTAGAGGCTCTGAAGTATTTGTCGTTCAGTCCACTTGCAATCCCGTAAACGATAATTTAATGGAACTTCTCATTATGATTGATGCTTTCAAAAGAGCATCTGCTGCTAAAATTACTGCCGTGCTCCCCTATTTTGGCTATGCACGTCAGGACAGAAAGGCTAAGGCACGTGACCCCATTTCAGCAAAGCTTGTTGCTGACCTACTCACCACCGCCGGTGCTGACAGAGTGCTTACAATTGATTTGCACGCCCCACAGATTCAGGGATTTTTCAACATTCCCGTTGACCATCTGTATGGCGGTCCACTTCTGGCAAATTATTTTAAAAATAAATTTAAGGACAACCTTGAGGATGTCTGCATAGTTTCTCCCGACCATGGTAGTGTTGGCAGAGCAAGACAGTTTGCTCAAAAGCTTGGCGTTCCGTTCGCAATAGTGGACAAGCGCCGTCCCCGTCCCAATGTTGCAGAAGTTATGAATATCATTGGTGATATTGAAGGTAAATACTGCATCATGGTTGACGATATGATTGATACTGCAGGTACTATCTGCAATGCGGCAAACGCAATCAAGGCTATGGGTGCTAAGGCTGTATTCGCTGGTGCAACTCATGCTGTATTATCCGGTCCTGCATGCGAAAGACTGGAAGCTTCCGCAATTGAAGAACTGGTTCTGCTGAACACTGTCACCCTGCCTGAAGATAAGAAACTGGAAAAGATGACATTCTTATCCGTAGCTCCTATTTTCGCAGAAGCAATCAGCAGAGTATTCACTAACGGCACCGTAAGCGAACTGTTTGACAACAAATAATTTTTACATTACTTAAAACATACAGGAGACATATTTTATGTACATTATTGCA
>JAZQYO010000002.1:0-46607 GCA_045633565.1 Clostridia bacterium
AGAATTTGCCGATTTTACGGGTGTAAGTGTGCGCACACTGCATTATTACGATGAAATAGGATTGTTGATGCCAGCCTTTGTTGACAAAACTACAGGCTATCGCTTTTACGACGAAAAATCTTTTCTTCGTATGCAAGAGATTCTCTTTTACCGTGAACTTGACTTTTCCTTAAAGCGCATTGAAGAGATTTTGTCATCCCCGAATTATGACAAAAGCAAGGCACTGAACGAGCAAAAACAACTTCTCACACTCAAAAAAGAGCGGTTAGAGCGGTTAATTTCTGCTATTGACGGTGCCGTGAAAGGAGAAAATGTTATGACAGCATTCGATAACAGTGAATTTGAAAAATATAAGGCTGAGACACAAGAAAAATGGGGCAAAACGGATGCATACAAGGAACATGCTCAGCGGACTAAGAACTACTCCAAGCAGAAGTGGAATGATCTTGCCGAGGGAATGGACCACATCATGGCAGAGTTTGCGGTGTGCATGAGAAATGTTGAAAGGCCTGATTCCGCCGAGGCACAGAACCTTGTGAAAATGCTGCAAAACCATATTACTGAGAATTACTATATTTGCACAAACGAAATCCTAGCAGGTCTCGGTCAGATGTATGTTGCAGATGAACGCTTTAAGAACAACATTGACAAGCACGCTGATGGTACTGCTACGTTTATCTGTGAAGCAATTGCGGTGTATTGCAGTAAGTAAATTCCAATTTGTAAAACAGTTTGAAAAACTTAAATATGTAGGTGAATGGATGAAAAAGCAGATTGCAAATATAGTATCAAGTTGCAGAATTTTACTTAGCATAACTCTGTTGTTCTGTCCTGTGTTTTCAGTTGGGTTTTACTGTACATATATTTTATGCGGATTTACCGATATGGTGGATGGGACTATTGCAAGAAAGACAAATGCGGTCAGTGAGTTTGGGGCAAGGCTCGATACCGCCTCAGATTTTATTTTCTTTGCAGTATCATTAATCAAACTGTTCCCTGTAATTCATATTCCAAAATGGATATGGGTATGGATAGCTGTAATTGCTGTTATTAAAATCTGCAATGTTATATCAAGCTTTGCTTATAAGAAAAGGTTCATCTCTTTACATACTGTAATGAACAAAATCACGGGATTGTTATTATTCCTTTTGCCGTTGACACTGTCTGTTATTGAACTGAAATACAGCTTAATGAATGTGAAGTCTTCAAAATAGGCTTTAAATTAGGAGTCAGGATGCTACTCGAATGATACGATGACCTAGCGAAGAACCTAAAATAAAAAAATGGTGCAACCGCCATGCGAGCAGTTGCACCAATTTTTTATTTACGAGTTGGCTTAACATTTACATCAGGGTTGATGTCACCATCAATAGAGCCGTGTTCTTCCTCAAACTTTTTGATATTTTCACGAATTAGAACTAACACATGACTGTTTACGCTACGACCTTCGTAGTCGGCAACATAACCGATTTTATTGAGCATTTCTTCCTCAATTCTTATAGATACACTTTTGATAGCCATAAAATCACCTCATAATAAATATATTATGTATTTATTTTGTAGCCTTTATGTGCTATAATGTTAATAATAGATATATGGTATATCTAAAATAATTTTATGAGGCAATTATTATGAGTGAAGAATTAAGATTACACAGATGTTGTTTTACAGGGCATCGACCTGAGAAAATGGAGCTTGGGGAAAAAGAAATTAAGCCATTGTTGAAAAAAGCGATAGACGATGCGATTGCAGAGGGATATGTAACCTTTATAACAGGTATGGCGATGGGAACGGATATATGGGCAGCGGAGATTGTATTGGAGAGAAAGAAGAAAAACAAGGACTTACATCTTATATGTGCTTTGCCTCACCCGAATTTTGAGAGCAGGCGGAGTATGACAGAAAAGATGAGGTTTAATAAGATAATAAAAAAGGCTGACCTTGTAAAAGAAATTAATGACCATTACTTTACTGGGTGTTATCAGGTGAGAAATGAATAGATGGTAGACAGGTCAAATCTTGTATGATAAATGTACAGTTATTCAATCAACAATTCCAACTCTTGCAAAACGATTAAATGAATTTATTATTCCTATTCTTAATGATGATGTTATTGCTGAAGTTACAGATTTAATAAAACAAGCAAAATGGTTAAAACATTTGCCGAGAACCGCATTCTCTCAAGGTGCCTTATATGAGGTTGGCTCTGCACTTTCTCTTTTCTTAATTAAGAATTATGCAGATGAATTTTTGTCAGCCCTTGAAAAAAGCAGTAAGAAAATAGAAATTGTTGCTGATGATGCCGAGGTTGTAGAAAAAACAGCCGATGATATAATTGAAGGCACAAAGGATTATATACTTAAAGAATTAAGTAAAAATCTTAAAGGTTATGATTTAGAAGATTTTATTGCAGACCTTTTGCAAGCGATGGGATATAGAGCAACTGTATCTCCGCATGGTGGTGATAGTGGAATTGATATTACTGCATATAAAGATGAGTTACCTCCTAGAATTTTAGTTCAGGTAAAAAGTAGTTCTGATGATGTTAAGGAGACGACAATACAGTCTTTAAAGGGTGCGATGAGAGAAGGAGATTATGGCCTTTTTATTACTCTTGCTAACTATACAAAAAATGCACAAAGTTATTTGCGAAACACCCCTATTATAAGAGGTATTAACGGAACAGAACTTGTGGAATTGATACTTAAATATTATGATGGCTTAAGTGATAAGTATAGACAAATGATTCCTTTGCAGAAGGTTTATATTCCTAATATGAAATCGGAAAAATAAAGTATTATACAGGAGAAGAACAATGATAAAATTTATTTGTTATCCAAAATGTACAACTTGTCAAAAGGCAAAAAAGTGGCTTGATGACAACAAAATAGAATATACGCTTCGTGATATAAAAGAAGATAATCCGAGTTTGGAGGAATTGACCGCTTGGTATAAAATGAGTAGACTTCCTCTAAAAAAATTCTTTAATACTTCTGGACTTTTATATAGGTCAATGGAACTGAAGGACAAGCTTCCTATAATGTCTGAAGAAGAACAGTTAAAATTACTTGCAACAGATGGAATGCTTGTGAAACGTCCACTTGTAATAGACGAAGATTTTGTTTTAGTAGGATTCAAGGAAAGTGAATGGAGTGGAAGATTATAATTTGGTGGTGAGTATATGTCAAGATGGAGCAAAGAAGGCATCCCTCATAAAGGTTGGGAATACATTGGAGTAATAGATTTAGGTGAAGATGTATGTGAAGGGGATCCTATTCCTTACGAAAGTTGTGAGATGTGCGACCAAGAAAAAATAAGATATGTGCACATACTAAAGCATCCTGACTATATAGGGGAAATACATGTTGGCTGTGATTGTGCTTCCAGAATGATAGAGGGGTATGTATCTCCATCCAATGTGGAAAATAACTTAAGAAATCGTACAAACCGAAAAAGAAATTTTATGAAACAAGAATGGCATTTAAAGGCTCAAACAGGAAATTATACGTTGAAGTATAAAGGGGAATATATAACTATAATGAAAAGTAGGTATGGTGCAGGATTTGGCGTTGTTTTTAAAGGTAAATCCAAATGGGAGTATCTAGGGAATAAGATTTTAGATTTTAATACAGCAAGAATTGTAGCATTTAATCTGTTTGATGAATTACATGAATCATATTAACAGAACATTAATATTGTAATGGTAAATGCATAACACATCAAAACGCTTTGGGTAAAATTAAAATGACAATATGCGAAAAAATAGTCTAATTTACATTTGAAATATTGATTTTTCTAATATAATAATATATAATTTAAGAAAAAGTCATTAAAAACGAAAAAGGGGTGGAAAAGTGGAATTTGAAACAAATGGTTTATTATCAGCGGGACTTCATGATTGTACAGTAAATGAATTTATTGATACATTTGTGGATAATTTCCCCACCTCACAACGAAGAAAACTCATTGCTGATGCACTGTGGGAATTCGTTCGAGAAGTTTTTGCCGTAGGGGTTCCTTACGAAATTTGGATAGATGGAAGTTTTGTTACAACAAAGATTAATCCTAATGATGCTGATCTTGTATTGTTTTTGCAGGTTCCGGATATAAATATATTGGGAACTCAATTAGTAACGTTCCGTCAAAAATATGATGGTATCCTCGATATTTATTTTGCATATGCTAATAGTCCGGAAAATCAGCAACAAGTAACCCCTGAAGATTATCAGAAAATAGTCAATAATAGGAATTATTGGAGGGGGCAGTTTGGCTTTGATCGAACTGATTCACCAAAAGGAATTGTTAGACTTTCTTGCGATTCCATAACGAATTATTTAAAAGGGAGGGAGTAATTGTGTCGCATATTGAAATTACAACACTTGATAAAAAAATTGAACAAACACGCATTGAAATTGACGGCTTAGCTAAATGTAACGACAATAATTTGCGTGCAATTATGTCCTTGCAATTAGAGACTAGGTTAACGGAGTTGCTTCAAAAAAAAGAAGCTATGGAGGCTGCTGCAGCAAAAGATACGGTTACCTTGAGAATTTATGGAGAGAATGTTCAACGAGGGAAAATATCAAGCAGAGTTTTGTTATCGGCTTTAAATGGATTTCAATCCATGCTTGATTCTGTAGCTAATGCTATGATTCATTCTCCAACAGCTAGAGGTAAGATACCTGAGCGAGTGAAAGATCTGACAGCTTTTGAAGTAGTTGGAACGTTTGCTGGTTCTTTTGGAATTATACTAGAAAAGCAAACAATTCAACCTGGTTTTTCATCAAACGACACAGAATTAAACGGTATTTTATCAAAAATGTTTTCTGTGTTAGAGACTGTAGATGATAGTGAACAACTATTGTCTATGATTGCTCCGTTCGGGAAACGTACAGTTACACACTATAGAGAATGGCTTGATGAGCTGCAGGCAAGTGGGGTAAACCTAGAACTTGATTGGAAGGATGATTCTGCAGCGTCTCGTCGAATGCATTTGATCAAAGAAAAAGCTCCCAGCATCATTTCCACATTGGATACAATTGATATGATTAACAATGAGGATATTGTGATAAATGGTGTCCTTAATGGCATAAACATTCGTAATCACTCTTTTGAAATGAGCGTCGAAGGATGCGGGCTAGTTAAAGGGCGTGCATTACCTGAAACGTTGATGTCTGTGTTAGATAAGATTGGAACAGAAATCAGTGCTAATATAGTAAAAAGCGTATCATTTACTAAGGCGGGAGTAGAAAAGGTTAGTTGGTACCTATCAAGCGTTAATTAACGATTGCGCAAATTGAAACTATAAAAATATATTAAAATTGTGGTTGTTTTCCAAAGTAAAAAAATTCCTATCTTTAAGATGGGAATTTTTTGCATATTCAAGTAAAACATGTTATCATTTAATAAACAGTAGGTGAAATAAAAAAGCAAGGTTTTGACTATGCAAAACCTTGCTTTGGCGGAGATGTAGGGATTTGAACCCTAGCGCCGGCAAAACCGACCTACCGGATTTCGAATCCGGACCCTTCAACCACTTGGGTACATCTCCAGGTATGTTTGAACTCCGATTTGACGGAGAAAAAACTGAGCAAATTATAAATTTTTGTTAGAAAAATGTTAGAAATGGCTAGAAAAACCGCTAGATAAGGGTGTGAAAACAAGGTTTGAACCTCGCTTAAACCCGCACCGTTAAGCCATTTGTGGGGGTATAGTTACAGTGTAACCGAGGGGATTTCGAGTCATGTCCGTTATGACCACTTCGATACCACTCCATACAAATTTTTAACCGAATAATGCAGTTGAAAATCATTTGACATTATAGCATAACAGGATAAAAAAGTCAATCCTTAAAAATTAAAAATAAATATAAAATTAGCATAAAAATTTTTTTGCCGTCTTTAAAAATAATGTAAATGATGCAATTGCTTTAAAAAATCATATAAATAATGATTTTAGGACATTGTTTTTGTTTATAAAAAATGCTAATAAAAATAGAAATAATCCTATTGCTATCAAATGCTTGGAGTGATATAATATTATATATATGACTGTACATATGTCTCGGGTGGTGCTTAAGTGCTTAATTTATTGATTATTAAAACGGAATTTTCACCGGGCATTATTTCTGAATTGTTAAATTTAAAAGATTGCTTAAAATACAATATTAAAGAGATTGATGATGTTTCTAAACTGCCGTTTTGCAACTGCTGTGATGTTGACTTTATCATAAGTGATGTTGATACGATTTTAAATAATGATGGTGAAATATATTTTAAGATTGCTGAACAGAAACTTACATCACGGCTTATTGTAATAGGAAAGATTAAGAATAAAGATAAGTTTTCGGTTTTCTTAAGAAATGGTTTTAGGTGTTGCGTAGAGAATCTCACTAAAGATATTGAAAAGATTAATGAGATTTTTGATGAACGAATGAGAGAAAAAGAACGGGAGTTTTCTGTTATGGAAATTTTCACTGACAATTTGTTTATCAAAAAGGTGAGGACGCATCTTGATAAAGGTGATAGCAGAGCGATTTTGAAACTACTTACACCATGCAATAAAATTTTCCCGGTAAACTTGTTTGTTTTAAAAAGTTATTATATCTTGATTATGAAAACTGTTTTTGATTTTGCTGAGGAAAAGGGAGTCAGACATATTGATAAAAAAGATATACTGACGGAAATAATAAATAAAGAAGATTATGAATCTTTAAAAGAGTGTGTAGTTAAGAGAATTACCGGAATAACACATCTTGTTGAGGTTAATAAAAACAATCAAAGTAAAATGGTTGCTGAATATATCAAGGATTTCATTGATGAAAATTATATGAAACAAGATACAAACCCTGGCAATATTGCGGAAAGGTTTGGTGTATCAAGTTCTTATATTGGGATATTATTCAGGGAACAACAAAAGACAACCATTTCCAAATATATTACACAGCTCAGAATTTCAAAAGCAGCTGAGCTTTTAACAGGAACAAAATTACAGATCCAGACGATATCAAAAAAAGTTGGTTATAGTGACCAGAACTATTTTGCGCGGATATTTAAAAAACAGACTGGTTTATCACCGGGCGAATACCGCAATAAAAGTTCACACTAATATGATAAAGTATTTTAATTAAGGTGGAGGTTAATATGAAAAAATTACTCACAACAGTACTGGTACTTACGATGATCGCAACAGTGTTTTGTGTATCACCCGTAGTGTATGCGGAAGCAGCTCCTACTATGGCAGTTGTTACAGCTCCTCAGACTGATGCTAACGACCTTATTACAGCAACATTTACTAATGTTACTGATGCAAGATGGGTTGTTTACTCAATCAAGGATGACACAACAGGTGAATACATATTCATGGATGAAAAACGCGGTTATACAGCGCAGGCGGAAGGTTTTACTTTTATCTTCAAACCTGAAGAAGAGGAAATTAAAGGTCATGTAGACTTTGTAGCTGAAGCAAAAGTTACAATGGCAGATGGAACTGTTGTTCCTTTAAGTCAGGCATTTGAATTCCGTTCTTTTGATAACGTTCAGGGTGTTATCAGAGCGATGCTTGCGGGAACCAAAACAATAACAGAAGCTCAGGCTGAAATCAACTTTAGAGTACCGACATATTACTCAAGTGATTTTAATAATGCAATAATAACAGCTTTAAATGTAACTTTTGCTGATGAGCTTGCTGCTAATGGTGGTGTTTACGCAAACGGCGATGCTACAACACATATTGACCAGACTGAATTGGAAAATGCTATAAAAGAAGAAAGTATTATTAATGCATTAAACACTAATGATACTACAGTTATCTCCAATATAGTTAATAACTATCCGGCAGATATTGGTATTGAGGCAGCAATTGAATATACCGATCTTTATGCTAACGGAGATAAAGTTGCAATAATTACTAAACTTGCAGCATACGACTATGCAACAAAAGTTGACTTTGCAAATCAATTTAAAACTGAAAATTACCTTGCGGATCTTTCCACTAAGATGTTAGGCCAGGTAATTGATTTCCTCAAAATAAACAATAACAAATATTATAAGTATGACACAACAACAACTCTCACAGGCGGAACATTGTTAAATCTTAATTTTGATAATGCAGGCGGCTTAACTGAACTTATTTCCGGTTCTGACACAAAAGCTGCGTATGCTGAAGATTACATGGCAAAGGGTACATATAATTCTCTTGCTGATATTGATTCAAGATTTACACAGCTTCTCATAGACCTTCCAAGTGTAAGTGAGCCTGTAGTAAACACTCCGGAAAATGTTCCGACAATTGTTGTTCCTTCAGGCGGTAACAATGTCGGAGGTTCAGTATCAGTTGGTCTTGTAAATCCTATTGTCGGACAGAATTCCGTTCCTTTTACAGACATTGATGATGTTGATTGGGCAGGTGAAGCAATCCGTGCTTTATACCGTGAAGGTGTTATTGACGGTGTTTCTGCAAAACAGTTCCAGCCCAATGCGAATGTAACAAGAGAACAGTTTATTAAGATAATTGTTAATACATTTGGTCTTAAAGGAAACGGCACTGCAACTAAACTTGCTGACGTTGACCAGAATGAGTGGTATGCACCTTTCATTAATACGGCAGTTGAACTTGGTATAATTAACGGTGTAAGTGAAACAGAGTTTGGTATTGGTCAAAACATTACCAGACAGGACATGGCAGTTATCATGTACAGAGTTGCTAAATATATAGGTAAGGATATTACAGCTAAATCATCCAGAGTGCCTACAGACATGGACACTGCTGATGATTATGCTGATGAAGCTATAATTGCACTTTATCAGTCAGGTATCGTTAATGGTGTGGCTGATGGTGTATTTGCAGGATGGCAGACAGCAACAAGAGCTCAGGCAGCAAAACTTTGCTATGACCTCAGGGGGGCAAAATAAGATAATGGATTTTAAAAAAGCATATGACATTTGCAGAAAAAAGTTTAATGTTCATATGGAAAAATTTCCTGATACAGCACCGGATATAGGTTCTACAAATGATGGAAATTATTACCCCGAAGGCAAGAGCTTTGAAATGCACCTTGTTAAAAAATGGGTTTGGGAAGGTTCTTTCATAAGTGGTATGGCTCCCTTATTTTATAAGGAAGAGAAAAATACTGACTTAATGAGATGGGCAAATAAATTCAAGTACGAATATCATAAAAAGATGTTCGGTGATAAAATGACTTATATGCATGACCTTGGATTTTTATATATGCCTTACAGCGTTGAACTTTACAGACTTACCGGTGACCCGATGCATAGAGATGCAGCAATTAAAGCGGCAGACGAGCTATGTAAACGTTTTGACATAAAGGGCGGATACATTGAGGCATGGTCAGAACTTGATGGTAGTGAAATGAATCATCGATGGATGATAGCAGATTCAACAATGAATGTTTCACTTTTGTTCTGGGCATGGCAGGAAACAGGCAAATTCTATTATAAGGATATTGCTGAAGCGCATCTGTTAAATGTTGAAAAACATATCATAAGAGATGATTGGTCTGTTGCTCATGCATTTAAATTTTATGAAGACGGATCACCCAAGTATGAACAGAACAGCTGTGGATTTACAGAAGGTTCACACTGGGCGAGAGGTACAGGATGGGTTGTATACGGTCTGGCAATTGCCGCAGCGTATACCGGAAACAAACACTATCTTGAGCTTTCGAAAAATGTTTTGAATAAATGGATAGACGAAAACAATAAAAATAACCAAAACCTTATTCCGGTTTGGGACTTCAGACTTCCTGAAGAAATGCCGGCAAGAGGTTGTGGTGTTAAAGGAACCCGTTGGAATTGGGATGAGACAGATAAAGCTAATCTGGCATATAATATTGACACGTCAGCATCGGCAATTATGTGTTGCGCAATTCAGCTTATAAATGAGCTTGAACCCAATGAACAACTGATGAATTATTCAGATAAAATGCTTCAGAGTCTTTGTGACAATTATCTGGACAGAGACGAAAGCAAACCAGCATTTTTAAGTCACTCCAACGGACACATGTGTTATTCAACATACGGTGACTGGTTCTTTTTGGAAGCACTTGCAAAGAGAGCTTTTAAAACACCGGACTGTTGGTACAGACAAAAAAGTAATTAATTCAATATATAAAAACTAATCAAACTTAGTCTGCGAGATGCAGAAGAAAGGGGACTACAATGAAAATTAAAAGAATTCTTTCACTGTTAGTTGCACTTACGCTTGTATGTTCATTTATGACAATGACAAATGTACAGGCTGCTGAAGATGAGTTTGCGATACTTTCCTCATTAGGTATTATGACAGACTTCAGCGATGACACAACACCTATTACAAGATATCAGCTTGCTGAAATCGCAGTTCAGCTTACAGGTATCACACCCGATGGAAACGGTGATCCTGTATATCCTGACATACCGGCAAAACATAAGTATTTCCCGGTTGTTAATGCGGTAACAAACGAAGGCCTCATGGGCGGACTTGCTGACGGTTCTTTCTCACCTGACGCAAAAGCATCAGCAATGGACGGCGGTCGTATGCTTCTTGCTGAACTTGGCTATACAGCTTTTGCTGCACAGGCTGGTTGGACAGACGCACAGTACAACAGTAAGGTTCAGAGTCTTGGACTTATGAACGGTGTTGATGCTTCTGAAGGACTTACATACTCCGGTATTGGTAAAATGATGATTAATATGCTTACCAAAAAGGTTATGGAAATTGTATCCATTAACTCTGAAGGTATTGAGTTTAAAGAAAGCAACCTTACATACATAGAATCAAAATATGGTTACAAAATCAGAACAGGTATTTTGCAGGCAGCAGGTTCATCCAGTATATCAACTGCTATACCTGTTACAGATAAACAGGTAGTAATCGATGGCGTTCTTTATAAAACAGAAGGCCAGGATTTATCACGTTATGTTGGTTATAATGTAAAATTCATTGTTACAAGTGAATTTGAAGATGGTAAAGTTATTCATGTTGAAAAATATAAAGGTTCAGAAGAACTTGTTTTAGATGCAGATGATATTATTTCATACAGCAACTATACATATACCTATAAAGACGAAAAAGGTTCTACTGAAGTTGTATCCTTCCCGTCTACATCAAGATTTATTGTTAACGGTCGTAATATGGCTTCATATGACGCACGTTACTTTACACCGGATCTTGGTAGCGTAACTCTTATTGATACAAATGCAGACAGTGTATATGATATTGTTAATATTACTTCAAAAGTGTATGTAAAAATCGGTGGTTCAACAGCTACAGCTATCAGTAACGGTTGGACAAGTGAAGCATACGATACAAGAAATAAGACAACCTATATCACAAATGAGGGTAAATCTGCTGAAATTACATCATTGGAAGTTGGTTCTTATGCAGAACTTTTAATGGATAGAATTATTTTCAGCACAGTTGAAGGCAATGAAATTGTAAAACCTGACGAAGCTAATGCCGAAATATTAAAAATGGATGTTCTTGGCGATACAACCAAAGTAACAGGTACTATCAATACAAGAAGAACCGATGCAGTTGGTATTGATGGCAAAATTTATAAATTCAGTAAATATTATCATGACCTTGTTAAGAGTGATTATGTAGATCAGGTTGCTCTCGGCTCAACAGCGACAATTGTTCTTAATAATAAAGAACAGATTATTGATATAATTGATGTTGTATCTTCATATAGTGATGAAAGCATAATCAAAACATACGGTTATATGACAAAACTTAATCCTGCCCGTGGCGAAGATGGCCAGGCAATTGTAAGAATAGTTGATTTTACAACGCTTGAAGAAATTCCTTACGAAACAGCTAAAGAATGTAAAGTAAATGGCGTTGAATTCAATTATGGTAATGCTGCAACATTTGGCGCAGGAACAAATACCTCTTTCTATCTGCCGGATGGCAACTTCAAACATCAGCCTGTAAGATTTGTACTCGATGAAGAAGGAAGAATTACAGATCTTTATCTTGCTGTTGACCGTTCACGTCAGTATGTTACAAACCATATTCTTCCGCTTACAAAAGCAGACTACACTCCTACAACAACAATTGATTACTATGCTACATCAGGAGCAAACAAAGTTTTAAACCCCGATTATGACCCCAAATATGCCGGTTATGATGACAACAACTTTACTCTTGATAAAGACGGTTACATTGGTGTATATGATAAATCATTTGACGGTCTGTACACTGTAAAAGATGATACCATTAAGGTTTCAATTCCTGTAGATATGGCTATTGATGGTTCCGGTGCTACACTCGGCGAAACAGATACAGAACATTATAATGCATTCGCTAATGTTCAGGACCCGCAGTACTGGACAATCAGTTACTCTGGAAACCCGGAAAGATCAGCTATGGCATCCAATGACTTTATGACCAACAATGCTGACTACAAAGGTTCTTACATGGCAGTTTATGACGCAGATGAAAACTATGTACCGGGTATTGCCATTAAATATATAAAATCTGCACCTAAAGGTGATGGTACAGCTGTACTCAGCGGTGTACAGATGGGTGACGCAAGATACGAAAATAGTTATCGTTACTGGTATATAACAAATGTTGAGTCAGTTTTTGATGAAAAAACCTCTGAAGAGAAATTAGAAGTAACAGCAAAAGCAGCTACAAGAGACGGTGTTGAAACAAGTAAATTTACTGTTGTTAACAATATTCTCGAAACAGGTCAGCAGAACAAGCGTAAGGTTGCAGGCTACACTTTTAAAAATGATATGGATAATCCTGGCGACTATATGATAGCAAGTACGGCATATGCTATTGATTGGAACAGCCTTAAAAAAGGCGATATAATCGAAGTTAGACGAGATGCTGCAGGTTATGTAAGTGGTTTCAGACACGCTGTTGACGGAGATATAATTAAAGATTATGACAGTCTCCAGTGCGGAAACATTTACAGGTCATCATGGGGCAGTGAAGTTGCTGCAATTACTGTTAACCTTGCTTACTGTATAAAAGCAGGCGGTGAAGAAAACGGTCTTATTGTTGACCTTGGCGGACCTAATGCTGAATTATCCAGTCTCAAAAAGATTGATACTCTTGACTACAAGGTTGGTGGTTACCTCTCTATTCAGGGTGCTGGAATGATTATTAACTTAAGTTCAGGTCAGTGTACAAAAGCAACACTCGACGATGTTAAAGTTGGTGACTATGTTCTTTACAGAAAGAACTATGGTACTGCTGTAGAAGTATTTATTCTCAGACCTTAACAGATAGATACATTAAATTTAACAGCCTTTAATGGCTGATAAGTTCAAAAACTCCTCTTTAAAAAAGACGGACGTTTAAGGTCCGTCTTTTCCCCAAAGGGGAATTAACCAAGAAAAATAATGCCTAGTTTCAGGCTTCCGAATAAATATATAGGAGGAAAAAATTATGAGAATGAAAAGAATTTTGTCACTCATGCTTGCGACATTAATACTTGCATCTATGACAATTTCTGTTTCAGCTGCATCTAAAGTATATCTTTATGAAGATTTCAGCAGTTATGAAACTATCAGAGACTTTATAGTTACAATGCAGGAAATGGATGAGCGTAGTACAGCAGGTGCAATAAGACAGCGTGATGCCGGAAGAAATTTCACTTTTGGTGCATCCAATGGTGTTGGTGACCTTGCAAATGCTGATGCTTCAACAATAACAGCATCATTTGAGACGAGCAGTGGAATTAAATGGTTTGAATTTTATAATCATGATGTTGTAAGAACCGAAACCGTTGCAAATATGACAAACAGCGTTTTTTATGTTCTATCTGATGATACATGGGATTACACAGATAACAAAGATGAAATTTTTATTGTTTCTTATGACTTTAAAGTTGTACCTCCGGCAGAGCCCATTAAGTCTGGAGATAAGACAACAAGTTATAGTATGGCTACTATTTGGGCAACAGATGGTGAAACATCTTCCGTGGAGGACTCATGGTTTGCTATTGAAAGACCGGCGAATCAGACATATATTGATTTAATTCCGTATAAAGATGCAAACAAAAACGAAAGCGAAAGATTTACATTAACTGCTAATGAACCATATAAACTGGCTGTTGGTTTTAACTACGCTTATGCGGCTGATGAAGTTACACCTTTAAATTATCCTTATAAATCTATAGCTGTTAATGGTGAAGTAATTCAGAATAGTACAAATCCAGGCCAAGCAAAAAATACTTTTACAAACCTTCTTGGTATTAAATTATTACCTAACGCATATATGGGTGAGCATATTGCAAACGTTAAAATGTACACGGTAGATAGTGCATTTGCTGTTTCAGCTCTTGACGATACAATTGGTATATTAGATAAAATTACTGTTAAATTCTCACATCCAATATATGAATCAAGTTTTGACAAAGAGGACTTAATTGTTCGTAAAGCCGGTGGTTCTGCAATCAGCAATGTAAGCTATGATGTAAGTGATGTTAGAACTGTAGTTGATGAGTCAACTGATGAAATTTATTCTGCGTTTGATATATCTTTTAAATACGGACTTGAACCGAATGCTTCGTACGAAATTGTTGTTCCTAACACTGTTAAAAATGAAATTGGTACAACAATTTCAAATAATGTAGCAACCTTCAGCACAGAAAACCCTGCTAACACAATTTCTTCTTTTGTTACTGATACAGGAGCTACAACATTTACTGCAGGTATGAATACATTTACTGCAACAGCCGGCGTAGGTAATGCTCGTGCATACCTCATTGTTGGTATTTACAACGGTGACGTTCTTGAAAGTTATACATTTGCGACAGCAAGTGAAGGTGAAACACTTTCTTTTAGTTCAGAAATTGAATCAGGTAAAACAGTTAAAGCATTCAGTGCAGGTGAACTTATTAACCTTTCAGCACTTTCAGCTGTTTCAAGCATAACAGAATAAGGAGGAAAAGAAAATGAAAAAATTACTTTGTTTAGCTTTTGCGCTTATCTTAACCCTTTCATTTACAGCATTTGCCTCCGAATTTATTTGTGTTAAAACATCTGTTGACGGTGCATCTGTAATTTGGGCAAAAGAAAAATCAATCTCAATTGAATTCAGCCAGGAAGTTAACAATGTTGTTGTTAACGTTACAGAAAATGGCGAAATATTTAATGACTTTAATGCTACAAGAAATCTTGAAAACACAAAAGTAGTTGATGTTGTATTTGACAACGATCTTGAATATGGTGCAACATACGTAATTGACTTCAGTGGTTGTGTTGCCACGGGTGATATTCCTCTTACAGGTAGCAAAACATTTCATACTTTCACAGTTGAAGCTGCTCCCGTAGTTGAAGTTACATCTGCTTCCATTTTAAATGGTATTGGTACCGGTACAATTACAACAGCTGATGAACTTTCAGCTAACGATACAGTTCAGGGGTTTGTTGTTAATCTTAAAAATAATGACTATACTGAAGCAAAATCTGTTGCAGTTTTCGGTGCTATTTATGATTCAAATGGTACACTTATTAAGGTAGTTACCTCAGAAAAAACAATTGCAGCAGATACTGAAGACACGGTTGGTCTTGGCACAGTAATTCCCAGCGTTGATGTTAAATCCGCTGACCCTTATGTTTCAGTTGCAGTTGCAGGCGGCAAAGCTAAATTATTTATTTGGAATAGCGTAGCAGATAAAAGCCCGTATGTTGGCTCAATCACATTCGATATTCAATAATTTTAAAATTGCCGTAAATATTAAAATGACTGACGGTTCCGGGGGAGGGAATGCCCCTGCTCCCGACCGGCAGCCTTCTTCGGCAAATATAACTTAGGAGGCAAACATGAAGTTTTTTAAACAAGTCAAACAAAACGCACCATTGCTTTTGATGGCAATGCCGGGCATCGTATATTTAATAATGTTCTCATACATTCCGATGTTTGGTCTACTCGTTGCGTTCAAGAATTTTAACTTTGCACAGGGTATCATAGGTTCACCTTGGGCAGGACTTAACAACTTTAAGTTTCTTATTATGTCCGGGGATGCGTTCACTATCTTAAGAAACACTATTCTTTACGCTTTATTCAGTCTTATTGTTGTTAAAATTATCGAGATTTTCCTTGCTATTTTATATGATAGTTTATCAAAAAGCAAACTCAATAAATTTAACCAGACTGTATCAATCCTTCCGCACTTTTTATCATGGGTTGTAATTGCATACTTTGCACAGGCACTCCTTGATGCGGATAAGGGTATTTTTAACCAGATTTTAGGTACAAAAATCCAGTGGTATTCTGAGCCTAAATATTGGCCGGTTATTCTTATGTCTTTCCAGATCTGGAAAACAATTGGTTATGGTAGTATTATTTACTATTCCAATATCCGTGGTATTGACTCGGAACTTTATGAAGCTGCAAGAATTGACGGTGCTACATGGTGGCAGCAGGTTAAGTATATAACCATTCCGCTTCTTACATCAATCATTGTTATTATGTTTATCATGGGTATCGGTGGTATCCTGCATAATGACTTTGGTCTGTTCTATAACCTTCCGAAAAACTCCGGTGCTCTTTATTCTGTTACTCAGACACTTGATACATACATTTATAACGGCATTACTCTTGCGGGAGGTTCGCTTGGTATGTCTTCGGCAGCAAGCTTCTTCCAGTCTACAGTTGGCTTTATTCTTGTTATTACAGCCAACTCGATTATCAAAAAAGTTTCGCCGGAAAATGCAATGTTTTAATAAGGAGGATTGGAAAAGATGCAAGTTTCTACTACAGTTAATACTAAAAAGAAAAAGCAAAAGGATCTTACTGTAGACATTCCGATAGTTGTTAAAATTCTTGCTTTTATTTTTACAACCGGTCTGTCAGTCCTCTGTATTGTTCCTATGTGGCTTACTTTATCGATTTCTTTTACAGATGAATTTTCACTGGCAAAAGACGGCTACGGTTTTATTCCGAAAGTATTCAGTGTAAAATCGTATGAATATATTCTTGAAAATGGTAGTGTAGTTTGGCAGGCTTATGGTGTAACAATTCTTATCACTATTGTTGGTACAATTATAACGCTTGCGATTACATGCATGCTTGCGTATACACTTTCAAGAAGATCTTTCCCCTGGGGTTATAAATTAAGCTTCTTTGTTTATTTTACAACACTGTTCTCTGGCGGTATGGTTTCATCCTATATCGTTAATACAACAATGTATAATCTTCGTGATAATCCGCTTATACTTGTTGTTGCCGGAGCAGTTGGTGCAATGAACGTTCTTATTGTTAGAACTTACATGAGAACGTCTATTCCTGACTCGGTTATTGAGTCTGCTAAGATAGACGGTGCAGGCGAATTCCGTTGTTTTGCACAAATTGTTCTTCCGATGGCAGTTCCTGTTCTTGCAACAATCGGTCTGTTTAGAGCGGTTGGTTTGTGGAATGACTGGAATACATCATATCTCTATCTTCCTACAAATGATGCGTGGGCTCCTATCCAGCTCGTTCTAAAAAAGATTGAGAAAAATATTGAATATCTTGCTGCCAACTCACACCTTTTATCAGCTGAAGAAGCTAAAAAACTTGAAGAAGAACTTCCTTCCGACGGTTTCAGAATGGCGCTTACAATGATGGTTGCTATGCCTATCGTTATAGCGTACCCCTTCTTCCAGAAATACTTTGTAAAAGGTATTACAGTTGGTGCTGTTAAAGGTTAATGAAAATTTAAAGCCATCCTTTAAGGATGGCTTTTTTTTATATTTTTTAAATTATATTCATTACTCTTTAAGGAAAGATTGTATAAATAATAGGGAGTGACGAGGGATGTTATTTCACCTGATTTATTTTTTACTGCTCCAACGGAGTTTACGGGTAACTTTCCTGCAGCTTCAAGCAGGGGAGTTGAGTCATCAATTAAAAAGATACTTCCTTTTTCAAAAGAGTTATGCTCGGCGGATGTGATTTCAACTACGGGGTTATTTGTCCTGTCAGCTGAAAAAAAGATAAAAAGACCCATATAAATCAGGCTGATATTAAAAGAAGATATATATAAAATTAAAATTCCCGCAAAAGTTATTATAAAACCAAATAATCTTCCGGTAAGCTTCATAATAATTTGCACTTTTTTTCTTGAGACCAATCCTGAAAGTAAACAATATACTATATTACCACCATCAAGTGGATAAGCCGGGATCAGATTAATAAGTGCAACAGAAAGGTTTGTGATGGCAAGAATTTTCAGATTGAATAATATGGCAATAAATGCAGTAAAAAGACTTATTGCTGGACCGCCGGCCGAAATTATAAGAAGCCTTCGTGGATTTGGAGTTTTACCGGGAAAATTAATTTCAACCCCAAAACCGTGCAGAGAAAAATTTTCAGCTTTTGCACCACATAAAAGTGCTGCCATTATATGACCAAGTTCATGCATTAAAATTGAAAAAACAAGAATATAGATGTTTATTCCGCCAATAACTATTGCAAATGCAGCAGCAATAAGCAGTGAAAGCTCTACTATTATATTTTTATGTAATCTTATCAAATTTGTCATGGCTTTTTAACATCAGCCCCAGCAGGAAGTACCGCATCTTCCTTAAACTGTGCAATTATTTCGGGTAAATTAACTGTGGTTGAAAGAATTTGCTCGGCATAATCACGAGGTGTTTTTCCGTTTGGAAGTGATGCATCTTTAAACATCATAAAACAACAAATAATTACAATACATAAAATAATTTGAATGTATATTTTACCATTTTCTGCCGGCTTTTTCTGGCGAGCTCTGTTTCTTGATGCCCTGCCTGACATTACAAAACCTCTTTTCCTTTTTTATACAAATATATTATAATTCTGCTAAAAATATGAAAAAGACGGGGGATTAGCCCGTCTTTTTAATTTGGTTTTGTATAGTCTCTGTGATTTTTAATAACTCTATAATTTTTATCTGATAAAAATTTTGCAACAGATTCAGCTATCGCTACGCTGCGATGTTTTCCGCCGGTACATCCAATTGCAATAATAAGCTGATTTTTTCCTTCTTCAATATAGTGTCCCATTAGAAAATCAAGCATATCATTCAGTTTGTCAATGAAAATTTCTGTCTGAGGAAAAGAAAATACATAGTCGGACACCTCAGGGTCAAGACCTGTTTTTTCACGTAACTCATCAAAATAATAGGGGTTGGGGAGAAAACGAACGTCAAAAACAAGGTCAACATCAATTGGCAGACCATGTTTGAACCCGAAGGACATAACTTCAATAACAATGCCTTTATATGATGAGTTATCAGTACATATTTTAGCAAGTTCGTCCTTGAATTCAGCAGGACTAAGTCTTGAAGTGTCAATAATAAACCGGGCGCGGTTACGTACATTTGATAAAATTTCACGTTCTTTAGTTATACTGTCAAGGAGTTCGCCACCTGTGGACAGAGGGTGATTGCGCCTGTTTTGTTTATAACGTTTAACAAGAGCTGAATCACTTGCATCGAGGAACATAATGTCGTATTTTATATTATTTTTTGTCAGCTCATCAAGTGAATCAAAAAGTTGACCGAACATATCGCCACTTCTGAGGTCGATTACAAGAGCAATTTTATCAATTTTTCCTCCAGATGATGTGAGCACACGTGCAAACGCAGTGAGTAGTGCAGGGGGCATATTGTCAACACAGTAATAACCCATGTCTTCAAGAGCGCGGACAGCACTACTTTTACCGGCTCCTGACATGCCTGTTATAATTAAAAAATCCATAATTTTACCTCCTGCCAATAACCTTAATTTCTTCCTGAAGTTTAACCCCGTAACGTATGTATACGGAGGTCTTTATATATTTAATAAGTTCTGTAACATCACTGGCAGTTGCTCCGCCTTTGTTGATTATAAAACCGCAATGTTTTTCACTGACCTGTGCTCCTCCAATTGAAAAACCACGAAGACCTGAGTCTTCAATAAGCTTTCCTGCAAAATAGCCTTCCGGTCTTTTAAAAGCACTTCCGGCACTTGGGAATTCAAGTGGTTGTTTTAACTTTCTGCGGGAATTCAGGTCGAAAATTTTTGCAGTGATTTCTTCGCGGTCACCCGGCGTAAGCAAGAAAGATGCACCAAGGATTATATCGCCGTTTGACTGAAAAATGCTTGAACGATAACCGAAAAAACAAAGGTCAGGAGTTAAATCTATAATCTGACCATTACGGAGCACTCGAACAAATTCTACGATATTTTTAATTTCTCCGTCATAAGCTCCGGCATTCATAAAAATTCCGCCACCAACAGTTCCGGGAATACCTGCCGCAAATTCAAGGCCTGAAAGAGAACTTTTTGTAGCCTCTGAGGCAAGAGCCGAAAGCTTAACGCCGGCATCAGAATAAATACTATTACCAGAAATGTTAATACCGGTAAGCTTTTCGGTTGAAATAACTGCTCCTTCAATTCCTTTGTCGGAAACAAGAAGATTTGAACCATTTCCGATCACAATAAAGGGAAGAGACTCTTTTTTTAATCGTTCTATTATATCTTTTAGTTGGTTTTTTGTTTCCGGACAAACATAAAAATCTGCTGTTCCACCAATTTTAAATGTTGTATGTTTTGACATCGGTTCATTTACATGAATATTTTTTTCGTTTGTCAGGGTTTTTAAAATGTCAATCATTAAACTACTCCATTGGACTTGCCCAGCATGGATGCACCGATAATACCCGCATCGTTACCAAGCGAAGCGATTTTAATTTCTGCCATTTCGGCAATGTTTGCACCGTAAGATTCTTTTCTGCAATACTCTATAATCGGATTTAAAAGATAATCGCCTTCTTTGCAGATTGCGCCTCCGATTACTATCATTTCGGGCTGAAAAATATTTATAATATTTGTAATACCTGCAGAAACATGGTTTATATATGTTTCAACAACTTTTAAAGCTGTTTTATCGCCTTGTTTTGCTGCATCAAAAGCGGTTTTTCCGTTTATATCACCGGAAACAAGCGCAATTTCATGCATAAGGGATTTTTTGTCACTTTCCATGGCAGCTTTTGTTTGCCTTATAAGCGCAGTAACAGATGCATAAGATTCCCAACATCCATATCTGCCACAACCGCATTTTTCACCGTTTTCGTTTATTGTTATATGTCCAAGTTCACCGGCAACTCCATTAAATCCGGAATAAATTTTTCCGTTTATAATAATTCCGCCACCAATACCCGTACCCAAAGTTACAGCTATAAAACATTCCATTTGTCTGCCAATACTTGAATATTCAGCAAATGCTGCAACATTTGCATCATTATTTAAAAATACAGGAACATTTATATATTTGTGAACTTCAGAAACTACAGGTGCACCGGCAAGATTTATGTTACTGCAACGGATAACTTTGCCTTGTGATGGGTTGCATGCACCGGGAATGCCAAAACCAACGCTTGATATCCTGTCTTTAAAAACGCCGCTTTTTTTAATTAAATTATCAATAAGCAATCCCATATCATTGACAATTTCGTGCATTTCACGTTTAGCACCTGTCGGTATGGTTTCTTTGTAAATAATTTTACCGGAATTATCTACAATACCGGCTTTTATCGACATTCCGCCGACATCAACACCAATGTTCATTTATTTTCTCCTGAGTTAAAATTTCTGCTTTTCAAGTGCATTGTCCATAAGTCGTTCGTTCAGCTCACGTGCAGCATTAAAGCCCATGCGTTTCTGACGATTGTTCATTGCAGCAACTTCAACAATAACTGCAAGGTTTCGACCCTGGCGGACCGGAATGGTAATGGAAGGAATGTTAATTCCCATTATTTCAACTGTTGTATCTTCAAGTCCCAGACGGTCATAACTGTAGTCCTGACGCCATGGTTCAAGATTTAATACGAGGTCAATTTTTTCGCTGTCTTTTACGGCACCCATACCAAAAATATTTCGTACATTAACTATGCCTATTCCACGAAGTTCAATAAAATGACGAATCATATCGGGAGAGGAGCCAACGAGTGTTTTATTGGACACTTTTTTTATTTCAACTGCATCATCAGCAACAAGACGGTGACCACGTTTTAACAGCTCAATAGCAGTTTCACTTTTACCAACACCACTTTCGCCTAAAAGAAGTATACCTTCACCGTAAACCTCAACAAGTACGCCGTGGCGAGTAATACGTTCAGCTAAAAGAACGTTAAGGTTTGTTATAATATCGCTCATAAAACGGCTTGTATGTTCAGCTGTTTTAAAAATGGGAACATTATATTTTTCAGCTGACTCAAGCATTTCCGGGAACGGATCCTGATTTCTTGTTAAAACAGCAGCAGGAAATCTTTTTGAGAACAGCAAATCAATTTTCTCTTTGCGCTCGGCGTTGGAAAGCTGAGACAAATATGTCATTTCAACTTTACCGATAATCTGAATACGGTCAGCTGAAAAATAATCATAAAATCCTGCAAGTTGCATGCCGGGACGGTTAATATCGGCACATTCAAGTTTTATGTTATCCATTTCATCGGTATAATAAACCTTTTCGAGTTTATGACTTGAAACTATTTTGGAAAGTTCAACAGAAAACATATCTTTACCTCCTCAAATTACTCCAAATATATTATATAATGTAATTGAAAAAAAGTAAATATATTTTTCTTATGTTTTTTTATATTTTTACAGTTTTTTTCTTGAAAAAAATGCTGTCAGATGATAGAATATAAATGGATAATTATATAACTTGATCTATTAGGAGAAATCAAATATGTTTAAATTACTCACAAAAGAGAACAGAGCCCGGCGGGGAGAGTTTAAAACAGTTCACGGAACAGTTCAGACGCCTGTATTTATGAATGTTGGTACATCGGCAACTGTCAAAGGCGGTATTTCATCATTTGACCTAAAAGATGTCAAATGTCAGGTTGAACTTTCAAACACTTACCATCTGCATGTTCGCCCGGGAGATAAGGTTATAAAAGAGCTTGGCGGTCTGCATAAATTTATGAATTGGGATAGACCTATTTTAACCGACAGTGGTGGATTTCAGGTGTTTTCGCTTTCTACTCTTCGGAAAATCAAAGAGGAAGGCGTGTACTTTTCATCTCATGTAGACGGAGCAAAAATATTTATGGGACCTGAAGAAAGTATGCAGATTCAGTCTAACCTTGCTTCAACAATTGCAATGGCATTTGATGAATGTGTTGAAAACCCGTCCACTTACGAATATGTAAAGGATTCTTCAGAGCGAACTACAAGATGGCTTGAAAGATGTAAAATTCATCTTGATAAGCTTAATAAAGAGGATGGGACAATAAATAAAAATCAGCTTCTTTTTGGCATAAATCAGGGCGGTGTATATAAAGACCTCAGGATTAATCACATGAAAGAAATTGCAAAACTTGATTTGCCCGGATATGCTATCGGCGGTCTTGCAGTTGGTGAAACTGCGGATGTAATGTATGACATTATAGATGCTGTTGAACCTTTTATGCCGGATGACAGACCCAGATATCTCATGGGTGTCGGAACACCGGTTAATATTGTTGAAGCGGTTGCAAGAGGCGTTGACTTTTTTGACTGTGTAATGCCAAGCAGAAATGCACGTCACGGCTCGATTTTTACAAATAAAGGATATATGCATATTATGAATCAAAAATATGCGACCGACCCAAACCCCATAGACCCCGACTGCGGATGCCCGACGTGCAGAAATTTTTCAAGAGGATATATCAGACATCTTTTAAAAGCTGGAGAAAGCCTTGGAATGAGACTTTGTGTCCTACACAATCTCTGGTTTTATAATTCTCTTATGGAAGATATCAGACTTGCAATAGAGGAAAACAGATTTGAAGCTTTCCGCAGGCATGTCAACGAAACTTATTTAAAACACATTTAAGGTGGTGAAAACATGGCTTTTAAATTTATTTACGGTCCAAACGGCACTGATAAAACTGAAAAATGCATGAATATGATTAAAAGATGCAAGGAGCATTATAATTGCATTTATTATGTTGTGCCGGATAATTTTTCTTTTGATGCCGAGAAAAGGGTGGCGTCCGAGTTTGGTGCTGTAAGTGAAGGCAAAGTCAATGTTACATCTTTTAAAAAGCTTTATTGTGAAACTGTAAATATAACCGGCGAAAAAAGCTGTAAAAAGCTTTCGGCAGGCGGAGCGAGAATTCTTATGGCATATATATGTCTTAAGAACAGAAAAAAACTTAAAATGCTTGGCAAAACAGCCAAAAGTGTAGGTTTTGCAGAGGTTATGTCAAAAATTACAGAGGAGTTTAAAATTTACGGCATAACTCCGGAAATGTTATCCGAAACATCGGAAAAAATTTCTGATTCACTAAAGCTCAAGCTAAATGATATTGCAACCATTTACGGAGAATACTGTAAATCTCTTGAAAAAGGTTTTTCAGATGCTCAGGACGAGCTTGGAATCTTGGAAAATGCAATAAGGGAAAATCCGTCTGTTTATACAAACTGTCTTTTCATTTTTGATGGGTTTATTATATTTACCCCTGATGAACTTTCGGTTATTTCTGCACTGGCCGGAAAAAACGATATGGCTTTTGCATTTTCGACTGATATTGACAGGGAAAACGACGTATATATTGCTCAGAACAAATCCATTAAAAAAATCCGCAGTATGCTTGCAGATGTGGTTGAAAAAGAACCAGAAAAGGCAGATAAAGGTAAAAATTTTGACACTTTTAATGAAGGAGAGGTAATTTTAAAGGGACTTCTTTATGGTGAAAATGTTGAGTGCAATTTGGATTTTAACAATATTGAAATTCATGAATTTGCCGAACAATATCAGGAAACCGAATTTGTTGCAGAAAAGATAATTGAGCTTATAAAAAATGGAGCAAGATATAAAGATATTCTTGTTATTGCACGTGACAGTGACAGGTATCTTCCTGTTATAGAAACTGTTTTCCGTGACTATGAAATACCTGTTTTCACTTCCAAAAAGCTTAGTGCGGCAAATCAGCCGGCAATAAATGCAGTGCTTTCTGCACTTGAAATCTTAAATAAAAATTATAGTTATGAAAGTGTATTTTCTTATCTGAAAAGTGGGTTTTCAAATCTGGACAGCTTTGAAATTGATTTGCTTGAAAACTATATTATTGCAACGGGGATAAGAGGAAGTAGCTGGTTTAAAACATGGGAATATACACCTTATATTTCCGGAATGTTTGATGATAAAGAAACATTTCTTGAAAAAATTAATAATATACGTGAGAAGTTTACATTTCCTTTGGTAAAACTCAAAGAGTCGCTTGATTTGGCTGAAAACATACGCCAAAAATGCACAGCACTTTTTGAATTTATAACTGAAATCAGCCTTTATGACAAAATAAAAGGTATGATTGAAAGGTTTAAACAAAGTCAGCCTCAGACCGCTGCTTATTATGGCAGAGTATGGAATCTGATAATAAAGACTATGGATGAAATGGTGGATGTTCTGGGCGAAGAACATGAAAACACTGAAGTATTCACAGATTTATTCACGCTCGGACTTTCCATGCATGAAATAAGCATTGTACCGACTAATGTTGACGTTGTGACGGTTGCTATGCCTGAAAATATTTCAGAGAAGACGGAAAAGTTTGTTTTTGTGATTGGTGCAAATGACGGAGTTTATCCGTCTGTCATGCAGACAGAAGGCATTTTGTCCGACAGAGACAGAGGTGTTCTTTCAGAGCTTGGTATTGAACTTGCACAGGATACTCTGTCAAAAGCGTACGGTGAAAACTATATTGCACTTAAGGTACTTCTGAGCGCAGAAAAAAGACTTTATATAACCTATCCCATTGGAGATACATCGGGTGGAGCAAGATTTCCTTCCATTACTGTTAAGAGAGTGAAATCCTTCTTCCCAAAACTTCAGGTGCAGGCGCATATTTCTGCCGGAGAAGTATATGGAGATGAAAAAATAGTCAGACCAAAAGCATCGTTTGGAAAGTATGCGGCAAACCTCAAAAGCGGGGAAGCACTTTCTAAAAAATGGACTCAGGCAGGCGAGTGGTACAGGAATAATCCCGATTGGTGTGAAAAATGTAAAATGCTTGATAAGGCAATGAATTTTGCCCCAAGGTCATATAATCTTAAGCCTGAGGTTACCAGCAGGCTTTATCAGGGTGACCTTAATTTATCTGTATCATCACTTGAACAGTATGCAAGGTGTCCTTTTGCATATTATGCAAATTACACATTAAAACTGAAGACAAGGGAAAAAGCAGAGATTACGGTTGCAGATTCAGGTAGCCTTATGCATGAGGCTATTGAAAAATTATCCGGCGTAATTATAAAAAATGGATACAGCTGGAAAAGTGCGCCCGTAGATTTTCTTGAAAAAGAAACAGCGAAAATTACTGATGAAATTGCAATAGAACTTGAAAAAAGATTTGAATATAAAACCATTTCACAGCTCAGGACGGTTGCACGAATAAAAGAAATGCTTGAGCAGTCGGTTTTATACATAGCAGAGCATTTACGTGCTGGAAAATTTGAACCGCTGGGTTATGAAATTGAATTTGGCGACGGTAAAAACTATAGTGCGCTTTCATTTGATGTTGGTGGCAAAAAGATTCGTCTGCGTGGCAAGGTTGACAGAGCTGATATTTATTATGATGAGCAGGGGAATAAATATATCAGGGTAATTGATTATAAATCAGGCAAAAAAGATTTTGATTTCCCATCAATGTATTATGGACTTCAGATTCAGCTTATTGCTTACCTTGACAGAATGTGTGAGGATACTGGTTCAGACCCTGCCGGAATACTTTATTTCCGCTTGTTTGACCCTGTTGTTGATGCATCGCCGAATGCTAAAAATGAAGAAATTGCTGCAATGCTCGAAAAGGAACATAAAATGACCGGTGTTGTTTTAGATAATGATGACATTATTAGTGCAATGGATACGTCGAGGTCAAATGATAGCAGAATTATACCTGTTAAATATAAAAAAGACGGCTCAAAAGCAAAAGGTTCGTCAGTTGTTTCTGCAACTGATTTTTCGGCCATGCAGAAACACATTAACCGTCTTATAAAAAAGGCTGGAAAGGAAATTCTTTCGGGCAGAACAGATATTACGCCATACTGTTTTGAAGGGAAAACGGGTTGTGACTACTGCGACTATAAAATACTTTGTTTCTTTGACGAAAACTGTGGCGGAAAGTATAATATGCTTGAAAATATGGATAATGAGCAGGTTTTATTTAAGCTGAAAAAGGTGGGTGAGGAAAATGATTAAGCTTACAGATAAACAACGTCAGGCGGTATTCACCCGTGACTGTGATATACTTGTTTCTGCAGCAGCAGGAAGCGGAAAAACGGCTGTACTGTCTGAGCGTATTCTGCAGGCAATCATGAATCCTGACTGCCCGGCGTCTGTCAATGATTTTCTTGTTGTCACATTTACTAATGCGGCAGCATCGGAAATGAAAGACAGAATAAGTAAAAAAATTATGGAGACTGCGTCTGATTTCGCCATATCAAATGATATCAGAAACCATCTGAGACGACAGCTTTCCTTGCTTGGAAAAGCAAGTATAACAACAATTCACGCTTTTTGCCTTGATATAATTAAAAACAACTTTCATCTTCTTGATATTGATCCGGCAGTAAGAGTTGCAGACAAAAATGAAAGTGAGATTTTAAAACTTCAGGCAGCGGAAAAAATGCTGGAACAAATGTATGCCGAGGATGGAGAACTTTTTGCAGAAGTAACAAAATGGATTGGTGGAGCAAGTGATGAAAAATTTATTGTTGCGCTGATTGAAATTTATAACTTTTTAAGAGGTTTTCCTGCGCCGATAAAATGGCTTGAAAGTAAAATTGAGGATTATAACCCTCAAAAAGTAACTGATTTATCTGAAGTACTGTGGTGTACCATGCTTGTCAGCAGGGGTAAAAATGAACTAATCCATCTAATTAGGCGAGCTCAAAAGCTTCTTGATAAAACAGAGGAAAATGGGATAGACCCTTATGCCCAAACAGTTTTGTCAGATATAGAAATCTTAAAGGAATATCTTGCTTTTTTTGACGGTGGAATAAAAGCACTTCTCAAAAAAGTGCCGGAGTTTTTGCCCGCAAACAAAAGGCCAAAAGATACGGATGCAGATTTGTGCAAAATACTTCTCAAAGAAAGAAATGACATTAAAGATGCGGCAACAGCTGTTTCAGGATATTTCAATTTTACTGAAGAGGAATTTTTTGCACAGCTTGAAAAAGTATATCCCAGACTTTTATGCTTTGGGAAAAGCATTAAAGTTTTTGATGAAATTTTTAAAGAAGAAAAGAAAAAAGCAGCGATTATTGATTTTAGTGATTTTGAGCATCTTGCACTTGAAATTTTATCTGACAATGAAAATGGTGTTGCTGACAGGCTGAGGGAAAAATACACGGAAATAATGATAGACGAGTACCAGGACTGTAACCAGACACAAGAAACTCTTTTTTCTTACATAAACAGAAAAATTGATGGAAAATCTTCCAATATGTTTATGGTTGGGGATATAAAACAAAGTATTTACCGGTTCAGACTTGCTGACCCCGATATTTTTGGTGACAAAAACCGCAGATATGTTTGCGATGGTATGCAAAGGAAAATTGTTCTCAACAACAATTTTCGAAGCAGCGCTACCATACTTGACGGTGTTAATTCTGTTTTTGAAAAAATAATGACAGAAAAGTCGGGCGGTGTAGATTACTCAGACGAGGAAAAGCTTTATTTTAAAAATGATAATCCGGACAAAGATTCGGAAGAAAAATGCGAGCTTGCTGTTGTTGACAGAAGCCTTTGTGAGGGAGAAATCTCTTCTGACGAAGCTGATTATATTGCTGAAAGAATAACTGAGCTTGTAAATTCGGGTTATAACTTCAGAGATATAGCAATACTTGTAAAGAGCGTTAAAAACAAGGCAGCCGATATTGAAAGAGCTCTTAAAGCAAGAAACATTCCTTTCTTTACCGATGGTGGAAGTGGTCAGTTTGAAAGTCTTGAAATTGGCATGCTGACAAATTTACTAAAGGTTATAGATAACCCCATGCAGGATATAGAGCTTGCTGCTCTACTGCGAAGTCCGGTATTTTCTTTTGACGAAAACGCTCTTGCAGAAATAAGGCTTGAAAAGAAAGGTCCGTTTTATGGTGCGCTCATTAAATATGCTTCCGGCGATGGAAAATATGCATATAAATGTCAGGCATTTTTAAACAGGCTTTCTGAGTGGCGTGATAAAGTTCTGTTTATGCCGGTTGATGAATTTATAGAATATCTCATTTCTGATAGCGGACTTGATGTTTTTGCCACATCTCTTGCCGGAGGAGAACAGCGAATTGCTAACTTAAAACTCCTTGTACTTCAGGCAAGACTTTTACAAAAAAGCGGATTTAAAGGATTGTTTTCTTTTGTAAGCTATATCGACAGACTTTCTGCCGGTGGCGACGGAATGGAAGCAAAGCTTCTGTCAGAAAACAGCAATGTTGTTAGAATTCTTACAATACATAAGTCCAAAGGTCTTGAGTTTCCGGTTGTATTTTTATATGGTTGTGATTCTGCCTTCATAAACAGTGATTCGGGCGGAAATATTGTTCTGCATAAAAATGCGGGAATTGGTATAAAATTTCTTGATGCAAAACGCAAAATCAGATATCCGCTTGTTTCATACGAGGCAGTAAAAAATAAAATTATTGAAGAAAATATTTCTGAACAAATGAGGGTGCTTTATGTTGCGCTCACACGAGCAAAGCAAAAGCTTATATGCACGGCTACGGTTAAAGATTTTGAGAAAAGAATTGATAAGATAGCCGTAGGTGAGAATGCGACGGTACATGAAACGCTCAGCACCAAAAATTTTCTTGATTGGATTGTGCGTGGGGCTGACGACAATTGGAAAATTTCGGTTGTTTCTCCTGATGAAATATCGCTTACGCATTTAGAAGAAAAAATTGAAAAAAATACAGTTGGGGAAAGTGATGATATTTCAGAAATTAAAGAAATTTTTGAATATAAATATCCATTTGAAAAAGCAACAACTCTGCCGACAAAACTTTCCGTAAGTGAAGTTAAAAGACGCAGAGAACATGAATCAGCCAGAGAAACAAGACTTTATGTTCCCGAAATATCGCCTGAGCCGGAGTTCTTGTCTGAAAGAGAAGTTAGTGCCGCAGAAAAAGGTATTATTAATCATCTTGTTTTAAGACATATTAATCATAAAACTCCCGACGTTGACGGCTGTATAACTGAACTTGCAAACAAAGGTCTTATGTCCGAGGAGGATTGTTGTCATGTTGACAGAGAAGGAATAAACTTTTTCTTTGAAAGCGACTTGGGACATAGACTTAAAAAAGCCGAGCTTGTAAAAAAAGAACTTTCTTTTGGTATTAGCATGACGGCAGAAGAGCTTTTTCCGGGCCAGGGTTACGGCGGTGAAACAGTTATGATTCAGGGTATTATTGACCTTGTATTCATTTCTGAAAATAAGACGGTTATAGTAGATTACAAAACCGATAAAGTTTTGGACGGCGAAAGAAAAGCAATGTATAAAACTCAACTTGAGCTTTATTCAAAAGCTGCGGAAAAAATTTTAGGTAGAAAGATAGATGAACTTTATCTTTTTATGCTGAGCAGAAAAGAGTGTATAAGATTTTAAAAAAAGCCGGTACAATGTACCGGCTTTTAATCTATAGATTTTCAATTTCTCTGAGCCATATATCGGCGCATGCATCACTCGGCATACGAAGGTCGCCTCTGGGCGAGAGTGCCACAGAACCTACTTTGGGTCCATCAGGCATTGCCGAACGCTTAAATTGAGCAGCAAAAAAGCGTTTGTAGCAAATTTTGAGCCATTTTAAAATAGTCTTATCATCATATTCTGAATGTGCACAAAGTGCAAGATAATAAATCTTTGCAGGGGAAAATCCATACCTAAGCATATAATAAATAAAGAAATCGTTTAGCTCGTACGGACCGACAATATCTTCAGTCTGCTGCAGGATAGTTTCGCCGTCAGGCGGTAAAAGCTCAGGACTTATCGGTGTGTCAACAATATCATAAAGAATGTCTTTAAGCACGTCATTATCAGATAGATTTGCATAGCATTTGACAATGTGGCGGATAACAGTTTTTGGCACAGATGCATTAACCGCATACATTGACATCTGGTCGCCGTTGTATGTTGCAAAACCAAGAGCAAGCTCAGATAAATCTCCAGTTCCAATAACGATGCCACTTTCTTTGTTTGCAATGTCCATAAGAACCTGAGTCCGCTCACGAGCCTGAGCATTTTCAAAAGTGACATCATAGTCAGTCATTGACTGACCAATATCTGAAAAATGTGCTTTTACGGAATCGGAGATGTTTATTGATTTAAACTCAACACCAAACTGATCGCAAAGCTTTTCTGCATTAGATTTTGTTCTGTCAGTTGTTCCAAAACAAGGCATGCTGATAGCAATAATATCCGAAACGGGTATTCCGAGCTTTTTATGTGCCATTACAGTTACAATCAGTGCGAGGCAGGAGTCAAGCCCCCCTGAAACGCCTATAACAGTTTTTTTGCAGCCTGTATGTTCAATACGTTTTGCAAGACCTGCAGACTGAATTGACAAAATTTCAATACATCTTTTATCACGATCAGAAATTCTTTCAGGAACAAAAGGTGTTTTGGATATTGAGCGTGTCAGCATGGTATCGCTTGGAATCATATTAAAATAAATTGATTTGTAGCCATCAACAATATAATCGGCAAAAGTTCCTGTTTTGCGACGCTCGCAGTTTAGCTTGTCCACATCAATTTCGCTGATAACAAGACGCTGTTCGAAAAGCTGAGACTGAGCAAGAATAGAGCCGTTTTCAGCAATAATATTATGAGATGAATAAACAACATCGGAGGTTGATTCGCAATCTGAAGCATTGGCATAAATATAGCCTGTGTTTGTTTTTGCAGAATGTACTTTTACAAGCTGACGCCTATATTCACTTTTTTCAATAATTTCATTGCTTGCCGAAAGGTTTGCTATAATTGTTGCACCTGCTGCCGCGTGGTCTGTAGAAGGTGAAAAGGGCGAAAGTAAATCTTCACAGATTTCAACAGCAAAACAAAACTCCGGCATAAGTTTACATTTAAAAAGTAGCTTTGTGCCAAAAGGATATTCCTCGCCGTCAAAAGTAATTGTTGATATATCACTCGGAGCGCAATCAAAATAACGTTTTTCATAAAACTCATTATAGTTTGGGATTGCGGTTTTTGGTACAAAGCCAAGAACATTTCCGTCAAAAATTATTGCTGCACAGTTATACAAAAGGTTATTTTTAACCATAGGAACACCTACGGCAATTACTGTGTCAACAGAGCGTGAAGCCTTGATAATTTTTTTAAGTCCGGTCTGAGCTGAAGCCAAAAGTGTATTTTGAAAAAACAGGTCACCACAGGTATAACCTGTTACAGAAAGTTCCGGAAAAACAAGCAGCTTAACACCGAGCTTTGATGCGTTTTTTATATTATTAATAATTTCGGCGACATTGTAATCGCAGTCAGCAACCTTAAGTGACGGTGAAGCTGCTGCACATTTAATAAAACCGAATCTCATATAATCATAAGCCTTTCTGTCCGCTTGAATTTTAAAAAGTTCACCGGCGGAGCAACAGTAAACATATTATCTGAATTTTATAAGTAAAATATCCGGATTTGCAAAAAGCCGAAAGGGAAGAGTGTGTAAGCCAACGCCGTGTGAAATTATAAGATTTGTTTTTCCAACTTTTGCACCAAATCTGTAATGTTTTTTTGCCCCAATGGGCAGGAAGTATTTTGAAAAAGGACCGAGATAAATTTGTCCGCCGTGAGAGTGAGCTGAAATCTGCAGGTCAACAGCAAATTTTGAAGCTGTGTCAACAAAATCCGGTTGATGAGCGAGCAATATTTTATAATCATCCTTGTCGGCGATGGATATGGGTGTTTTAATGTCAGGAATATTATAATTTGATTCTTTTACACCGATTAAAACTGTGTCTGATGAAAGACGGGCAGCAGCGTTTCTCAAAATTGTAAAACCGCTAAGAGAAAGTGCGGCTACTGAAAAATCCTTTACGGTTGACAAGCAGTAATCGTTGTTGCCGAGAACTGCAAATTTTCCATAAAAAGGTTTAAGTTCAGACAGGATAGAAACCGTTTCCTTTAAAATTGGTTTATAGTTATGTTGGGCTTTATCAGCAAAATCTCCTGCAAAAAAAACATAGTCAGGATGCAGTGAGTTTATTTTATTAACACATTTTTTTAGTTGTTCTGTTGGAACCCAAAAACCTAAATGAACATCTGAAAACACAGCAATCGTTTTGCCCGAAAGCGAATACGGTGAATCAGAGATGTTAATTCTTCTTACAGTTAGTGTTTTAGCATTGAAAAAAGCATAAATTGATACTATTACAGCTAAAACACAAAAAATTATAACTACCGCCATCAGCTGATAGATTTGATGACATACTGGTCATCAACAAGTTGATACTCAAAAGTAATAATTGCTCCAAGCTCAAGATTGAGTGAGGAGAATTTTTCTGCAAGCTCGGGCGCAAGTTTGCAGGATCTGAGAGGTGGAGTTACGCCGTCGACAAGTACCTCGATAAAGGTGGAATCAATTTTTCCGTGGTATATACCGGTACCTGTATATACGGGTAAATCTTCGGTATCAGGTTTTTTTGTTTCCGGCTGAACCTCGTTTTCTGTGTCGGGAACATCATTCTGAGGGATTACATCAGTTGCTTCAGGGGTGTTTTCCGGTACAACATCATCCTTATTTTGACAGGAATTCACACAAAAAATAACTCCTGCAATCAGTGCAATAAATATAATTACAATTAAAACTTTTTTCACAAAAAAACATCCTTTCAAATTACTGTAAATTATATGATATCATATTTAATATATTAATTCAATAGTAAAAAGTGTTGAAAATTGTCAAACTTTATTATATAATTGTTATGAAAGAGAGTGAAAATTATGAACATTCCTCATAGACTTATCCAAATAGCAGGTCTGGTCAAAGGCAAAAGACTTGCTGACATAGGTACAGACCATGGATATCTTCCAATTTATCTTCTAGATAAAGGGGTCATTGACTATGCAGTTTGCTCGGATATAAAAAAAGGTCCGCTTGCAAATGCTGAAAAGAATATAAAAAAATTTGGATTTGAAAACAAAACCAGACTCTGCCTTGCAGACGGGCTTTGCGGCATTTTGCCAAACGAAGCAGATACGGCTGTTATAGCCGGAATGGGTGGCGAGATGATTGCACATATTCTTGAAGCAGGCATACCGGCAGGGATTGAATATTTTGTTCTCCAGCCAATGAGAAATGTTGATATTTTAAGGAAAAGACTGCATACTCTCGGACTTAGAATTTCAGATGAAAGACTTTGCTTTGACAAAGATAAATATTATATTATAATTTGTGCCGAAAAGGGGCAGGAAACTTCATGGTCTGATGAGCAGTATCTTGTTTCACCACTGCTGAAAAAAGACCCGTTATGGGTAGAATATTCTGCAAAAGAAAAGACTAAATTATTACGCAATCTCTCTGAACTTGAAAAAAGTGATGATGAAGATAAAAAGACGGAAATAAAAAAATTAATAAAGTTATATGAATAAAAAAAGAGTGGATGTTTGCATCCACTCTTTTTGTGATTTATTATGCGTTAACGTGTACGCTTTCAGCGTATTTTCTTACATTTGCAAGACCTGCATAAGCAGTATAATCAGGACCGTCTGTTACAACAAGAGTAGGTGCCTGAGCGATACCATAAGCCTCGCAAAGGTCAGCGTGTTCTTCTGCATTTACAACTTCATAATCAATTTCTGCATTATCAAGGAAAGTTTTTGCTGCACGGCAGTTAGGGCAGGTTGTAGTTGTGAAAAGCATCACTTTCATGCCGGTTTCGGTAGCAGTTGCACGTTCTGCCGGGTCAAGCTTTGAATTTTCAATGTCATAAAGTTTACGTTCTTTATATTCCTGGGTTTTGCCGTCGTTCCAGTTCTGAACAGGACGATAGTAACCGGTAATTCTGCTGTAAACCTCAGCGTTTTCACCACATTCGGGACATGTAAAGTGTTCGCCTGCGATGTAACCGTGGTTTTTACAAACTGAATATGTGGGTGACATTGAATAATAGGGAAGTTTATAGTTTTCAGCAATCTTGCGAACAAGGTCAGCTGCTGCTTTCCATGTGGGAAGTTTTTCGCCCATATATGCATGGAATACAGTACCGGAAGTGTAAAGCGTCTGGAGCTCGTCCTGAATGTCAAGTGCTTCGAAGATGTCAGATGTAAATCCAACAGGCAGGTGAGAAGAGTTGGTGTAATAAGGTGTACCGCCTTTTTCGTTTGCAGTAATAATATCAGGATAATGTTTGATATCGTGTTTTGCAAGACGATATGTTGTAGATTCTGCAGGAGTTGCTTCAAGGTTGTAAAGGTCGCCATACTGTTCCTGATAGTCGGACAGTCTTTCTCTCATGTGGTTGAGAACCTCTTTTGAAAATTCCTGAGTTTCTTTATTTGTCATATCAGCCTTGAGCCATTTTGCATTCAGACCAACCTCGTTCATACCAATAAGACCGATTGTTGAGAAGTGGTTGTCAAATGTACCGAGATAACGTTTTGTATAAGGATAAAGTCCTTCGTTTAAAAGCTTTGTGATAATTGTACGTTTAACTTTGAGTGAACGTGCGGAAATATCCATAAGTTTGTCAAGACGTTTATAAAAATCAGCCTTGTTTTCAGCAAGATAAGCAATTCTCGGCATATTGATTGTTACAACACCAACACTACCTGTGCTTTCACCGCTGCCAAAGAAACCGCCCGATTTTTTGCGGAGTTCACGAAGGTCAAGTCTGAGTCTGCAGCACATACTTCTTACATCACTGGGCGCCATATCGCTGTTGATGTAGTTTGAGAAATAAGGGGTACCATATTTTGCTGTCATTTCAAACAGAAGTTTGTTGTTTTCTGTTTCAGACCAGTCAAAATCGCTTGTAATTGAATATGTGGGGATAGGATACTGGAATCCTCTGCCATTTGCATCGCCTTCAATCATAACTTCGATGAAAGCTTTGTTAACCATATCCATTTCTTTTTTACAATCTTTGTATTTGAAATCCATTTCTTTGCCACCTACAATTGCAGGAAGCTCAGCAAGGTCAGCAGGAACAGTCCAGTCAAGAGTAATGTTTGAAAATGGCGCCTGAGTACCCCATCTGCTTGGTGTGTTAACACCGTAAATAAAGGATTCAATACACTTTTTAACTTCACGATAGGAGAGGTTGTCCACCTTTACAAAAGGCGCAAGATATGTATCAAATGATGAGAATGCCTGAGCGCCTGCCCATTCATTCTGCATGATGCCGAGGAAGTTTACCATCTGGTTACAGAGTGTTGCAAGGTGACTTGCGGGAGAAGATGTGATTTTACCTTCGATTCCGCCAAGTCCTTCCTGAATGAGCTGTTTGAGCGACCAGCCTGCACAGTAACCTGTGAGCATGGAAAGGTCGTGAATATGAATGTCTGCATTTTTATGAGCATTTGCAATTTCATCATCATAAATTTCAGACAGCCAGTAGTTTGCAGTAATAGCACCTGAGTTTGAGAGAATAAGTCCGCCAACAGAATATGTAACTGTTGAGTTTTCTTTAACTCGCCAGTCAGTAACTTTAACATAACTGTCAACAATTTCTTTATAGTCAAGAATTGTTGATTTCATGTTACGCATTTTTTCGTGCAGGCGACGATAGAGGATGTATGCTTTTGCAACATCAGCATAGCCTGCCTGAACAAGCACAGATTCAACACTGTCCTGAATATCTTCAACCAAGATTACATCGTCTTTGATTTTGGGTTCAAAGTCAGCAGTAACCTTAAGTGAAAGAAAATCAATCACAGAAGGATGGTACTGTTTGTTCTGAGCTTCAAATGCCTGTGTTATAGCATCGCTGATTTTGCCGAGGTCAAAACTTGTGATTTTTCCGTCACGTTTTTTTACCTGATACATAGTTAATCCTCCAATTAATTCTTTATATGTTAAATGTTAGTTTTGCCATTGTAAGCACAATTATAGCATAACGTTTTACTGTTGTCAACCCCTGAACACAATATATTGTGTAAAAAATAAAAAATCGGCACAATATATGCCGATATATAGATTATTAAGTTATTGTAAAACTATGATGGATACAATGATTATAGCAATTCCTGCGCCAATAGATGCGGTGAAAGGGTCGCTTAAAATGAATATGCTGAACAGAGTTGCAACAAGTGGTTCAACTGACGACAAAACAACCGCCACGGAAGGCTCAAGCCTTTTTAAACTTATTGAATAAAGAAGGTAGGCGATAACTGATGTGCAAAGTCCTGTGAGTGGGTAAAGCAAAAGAAGCTCTGTGTTCTCCAAAATAAGATTTCCTACCAATTTAAAGTTAAGCATTAATAAGGATGCAACTGCTGAAAATATAAATGAATATAGTGTGAGCGTCAGTGGTGAATACTTTTTCAGTATAAATTTACCGAAAATACTATATGAAGCGTATGTAATACCTGAAAGCAATCCGAAAAACAGTGCGGACAATGAAATTTTACTGTCCTGACTTAGAGCCCCCGACACTAAAAAACACCCTACAACAGCAAGCAATACAGCTATAATTTTTTTAAGGGTGATTTTTTCTTTAAAAAGTATAACCGAGAAAATCAAAACAAAAATCGGTGCCGTATACATAAGAACACAGGCTACGGATACTGAAGTGAGCGATATAGTTTTAAAGTAAAATACCGACGTTAAAAATATGCTTATGATACCGGCAGCAATAAAAAATGGCAAATCAATTAATTTTATTTTAAAAAGATGTCTGTCCTTGAAAAATAAAAATATTGACATAAAAATTGCCGAAGTAATAAGTCTTACACAGGTAATCTGGACACTGTCCATGCCATAGCGGGAAAGTATTCTGACGAAAATACCGGTGGTTGCCCAGAAAACACCGGCGAAAATTGCTGAAATTATTGATAGATTCTTTTTCATTATTCAATACCTCTGACCAAAACGTTTTTTACATAGGGACGGACAATGTCGGAAAAATGTTCAAGCTCTTTTTTTTCATAAGCTAAAAAACCGCTTCCAATCATGTTATCTGATGCAACAAAGCCTTGCAAATAATAGTTTTCCGCACCCTCAATCAGCTTTGCAATTTCTATAAATGACATTTCATCATGAAACTCTTTGACAACTGTTGTGCGGAATTCAAATGTAACTTTTCCGGACAGAAGAAAATCAATACTTTCATTTATTCTTGAAAAATCAAAAGATTTGACTCCGCACGTATATGCATATTTTTCTTCACTGTTTTTTATATCCATTGCAACATAATCAACAACATCCGAAGAAATAATTTCTTTAAGCTTATCGGGGAAATATCCGTTTGTGTCGAGTTTAACAGAGTATCCAAGAGATTTAATTTTCTTAAGAAAATCTAAAGCATCATTTTGAAGCAGAGGTTCACCGCCGGTAAGACAAACGCCGTCTAGTAGACCTTTACGCTTTTCAAGAAATGAAAAAATTTCCCCTTCCGATAAAGGAGAATCCATTTGCTCAGGAATGACAAGAGATGCGTTGTGACAGAAAGGACAACGGAAATTACAGCCACCTGTAAAAAGAGTGCACGCAACTTTACCCGGATAGTCAAGCAGGGTAAGTTTTTGAATACCGTGTATGTCCATAAATAAGCATCCTTTCATTATAAAATCGTCAGTAAAATTATAGCTTATATAAAAAACAATGTCAAGTTGTTCTGTATAAGAACTGGTATTTTGCACAACTTATTTTTATCATAATTTGAAAGGTTTTGATTTGATTGTTGATGACAATGCTTATGATAGCTCAATTTATTTTTACGATTATAATGGGAATATATTTTTCAAAGGCGTTAAAGGAAAAATCAGGAGAAACGGCAAAGTTTAAAAGAGGAGAGGACAGAGAGCTGACAAAGCTTAAAAAATTATGGGACATAAAGCTTTCGCTTCCTTTGGCAGAAAAAACAAGACCTAAAAGTCTTAAAGAAGTTGTTGGACAGGAAAAGGGCATTCGTGCATTAAGAGCAGCTCTTTGTGGTCCAAATCCTCAACATGTTATAATTTACGGCTCTCCCGGAGTTGGTAAAACAGCAGCGGCAAGACTTATTTTAGAAGAAGCTAAAAAGAAAAACTGCTCACCCTTTTCTAAAGATGCTAAATTTATTGAAACGGATGCTACTGTCATGAGATTTGACGAAAGGAATATAGCAGACCCGCTTATTGGTTCGGTACACGACCCGATTTATCAGGGGGCAGGGTCTTACGGACCGGCAGGTATACCAAAACCTCGTCCGGGTGCGGTAACAAAAGCACATGGAGGGATTTTGTTTATTGACGAAATAGGAGAACTTCACCCTGCGCATATTAATAAGCTTCTTAAAGTTTTGGAGGACAGAAAGGTTTATCTTGAAAGTGCATATTATTCTCCCGACGATGATAACCTGCCTCTTTATATACACGAAATTTTTAAAAACGGACTCCCTGCAGACTTCAGGCTTATTGGAGCAACAACCCGTTCTCCTGAGGACATTCCACCTGCAATTCGCTCACGCTGTGTTGAGATTTTTTTTGATGATTTAAATGAAGATGAAATTAATAAAATTGCGTATAATGCGATTGAAAGAAGTGAATTTAAAGCCGAAGAAAGAGTATGTTCACTTGTGGCTGAGTATGCTTTGAATGGTAGAGATGCAGTGAATATGATTCAAACGGCAGTAAGTCTTTGTATGGTTGAAAAAAGGAATGAAGTGACTGTCCAGGACATTGAATGGGTAATTGAAACGGGCAAGTATTCAAAAAGAATTGACAAAAAAATAGATGGTGAAAAAAGATGTGGCTGCATCAGTGGACTTGCGGTAGCCGGTGGCAAAGGAATTGTTATTGATGTTGAGGCAGTAATATCTGATGGTAAAGGTATATTTTTAAGTGGAATTACTGAAGGAGAAAGTGTTGAGATAAAAGGAAGAAAGCTTGAAAAGACTTCAAGTGCAAAAGCATCGGTTGCAAATGCTCTTGTAGTTTTAAAAAAATATTTTGGAATAGATTTAAGTGACAAAAGAGTAAATATCAATATTCCCGGAGGGACTTTCGTTGACGGACCGTCAGCCGGTACGGCGATATTTACGGCACTATATTCAGCAGCAACAGAAAAAAAAGTAAGCTCCCGAATTGCAATGACAGGTGAAATATCAATTTCGGGAAAAATAAAACCCGTTGGTGGAGTTGCTGAAAAAATAAGTGGTGCAATAGCTGCGGGGGCAGAAAAGGTTATTATTCCATCCGAAAACAGGCAGGAAAACTTTGAGAAACTGCCCATAAGTATTTCGTGCGTTTCTTCGGCAAATGAAATTGTAAGCATGCTTTTTGATGTAGAGAAAAAAATACAGAATGTTGCCGTATAATTCTTGACACAAAATATTTAATATGATAAAATACCTTTTGTGAATTTTTTGGAAAGGTATTTTTAAAATGAAAGAAAATTTACAGAAAACGGCAGCTTTTTTTTCTAATGGTCTGGTTTACGGACTTAATGGTATATATTTAATAATTCCACTTTTTCTGTCCAAATATTTTAACAGTGTACAGTCGGGCTACCTTCTTGCAATACAGCCGTTACTTTTATGTATTGCACCGCTGTTCTGGGGTGGAATAACAGATAAAGCAAAAAATCAGAATGTAGTGATGATTTTTTTACTTTTGATATCTTCTCTTTCAATATTATCGCTCAGATTAAGCTCTAATTTTATATTTGTGGGAGTGGCTCTCACGTTATTTGCATTTTTTCAGGCGCCCTATGGTTCACTGATAGATGTATTAACAATTAAAACTGCGGAAAAGTTCCGTACAAACTATGGTATTTACAGAATTACAGGTTCTGTGGGTTATGCAGTTTTTGCATATCTTATAACATTACTTTCAGACACAGATGATTTTGTTTATATATATTTGGTTGTTGCGTTGCTTGGGGCTTTGTCTGTAGCGGCAATGAACAAAGTTGAAACAAAAATTAAAAAAGTTAAAAAAAGTAGCGGAGATGCAAAAAAACTTTTGAATAATAAAGAACTGTGGCTTCTTGTGGGTATACTTGCGGCGGGATTTTTTACATGGGGATATTACACCAGCTTTTTCCCGACATACATCACCGAAACACTTGGTCTTAAAAAGAGCGTTTGGGGAATTGTTGCATTTTTAACTGCATTCAGCGAATTACCGTTTTTTATTTACTATGGTAAAATATTTGAAAAAATCAGCATGCGCACAATTGTTTCTTTTTCATGCTTTGTTATGGTTCTGAGGTGGTTGGCTTTTGCTACCGTGAAAAATGCTGCAGTTTTAATAGGGATAAGCTTTATAACAGGGATGTTTATTACAGTACTAACTTATTGTGTAACGTTTTACATTGTTTCTGTGATTTCTCATGGACTTATTAACCGTGCACAAAGCCTGATGTATGCAGTAGGCACAGGAATTCCAAAGGTTCTTGCCGGTTGCATCGGAGGATATATGACTGAATATTTATCTGAGCCTGTGTCCTTTATAATTTGTGCAGCAATTTCACTTTTAGCAATGATTGTTGCACTTGTTTGTAAAAAAACAATGGATAGTATAGATGAAAAAATCAGAAGATACAGATAAAAAAACACGCCAACGGCGTGTTTTTTTATTCGTTTGTATTGTCCTGATCATGCTCGTGGGATAAGGTTTCAAGCCCACGGGTTTCTTTTTTTTCAATAGTGCAGTTTTTGAGTATCAGTGAATAACCATCGTTTGTTTCATAATAGCTGATGGTTCCCGAGACCTTTATCCAGTCGTTTTCTGAAAGAGAGTCGGTGTTTCCCTCAAATTCAAGTCCGCATATAACACCTTCGGGATAACAGCAATCGGGACCATTGCGGTAAACATAAGATTTATCATTTTCTTTTTTGAACATTCCTTCAATATTAATGTTGTTTTCAAGATAATCTACAGGATTGTTTAATATGTCTGTTATTAGTTGCAGATAATATTCTTCGGTGACATTAAAAGTTCTTTTATAATCGGCAGGATTATGTGCAGGAACATCAGATTTTGAGCATCCACAAGAAAGAATCAGTATAACTGTAAAGAAAAATAAAAATAATTTTCTCATATTTTAAACTCCTATTTATGTTAACATTTTTATTATCTTAACATTAAGGTAAATAAAAGTCAAGTTTTGGTATAATATAATAGTATAGGAGATTTTGGAGGTAATGATGAAAATTGAAAAAATATCGGACGAAAGAATTAAAGTAACATTACAGCCAATTGATATGAAAAAATGGAATATAACTTATGAAAGTCTTTCAACAGATACTCCCGAAACAAGTGATGCTGTGTGGAATATTATCCTTAAAATAACCGAGGAAACAGGGATGGATTTTAAAAACTGTCAGGTGACTATTGAAGTTATACGTTCTCAATCAGGGACCTGCGTTCTTTTTATCAGCAAAAAGAAACTTCAAACAAGATATAAGTATAAAAGGAAAAATTCAGTAAGAGAAACAGTGGCAGTATACAGATTTAAAGACTTTGATGATATTATAAACTTTTCAAAAAACAACTTGTATTTTTCTTTTCTATTTGATGGTAAAAACAGTATTTACAGATATAAAAAAGAATTGCTGCTTGTAATAAATGTTTTGCCGGAACTGAAAAAATATATGAATGCTTTTAATGACAGAGTGTGTGAATATGCAGACATATTCAATAAACCTTTGCTGTATGCTTGTTATCTTGAAGAACATTTTAAACCTGTTATAACGAAAAATGCTCTTAAAATATTATATTATAAGATGTAATAAAAAAGGATTTTGAATTTTTTTGTAGTATAAGTAAAATAAAGAATACTTTTGGATGTGAGCTTTATTGACAGTCAGAGAAATTACAGAAAAAAATGAACATCTTTATCTTTCGGAAAAAGCCTGTTTTGCTGATTTGAGCAAGGGGAGAGAAAAAAAGGCTGAGCTTTGTGATTTGCGTACCGAGTTTCAGCGTGATAGGGATAAGATAATTCACTCAAAGTCTTTCCGCAGACTCAAGCATAAAACTCAGGTATTTATCATACCGGATGAGGATCATTTCAGAACAAGACTTACCCACACTCTTGAGGTGTCGCAGATTGCAAGAACTATTGGCAGAGGATTGAGACTTAACGAAGACCTTATTGAAGCAATAGCGCTCGGTCATGATCTGGGGCACACTCCGTTTGGACATTCAGGCGAAAGAGCTCTGCAAAAGCTTAATCCGGAAGGGTTTGAGCATAACATTCATAGCCTGAGAATGGTAGATGTCCTTGAAGAAAACGGGAATGGACTTAACCTTACATACGAGGTGCGAGACGGAATTGTTAATCACAGGACAGGTGGCAAACCCTCTACACTTGAAGGAATGGTTGTCAGAATTTCTGATAAAATTGCCTATATTAATCATGACATAGATGATGCAATAAGAAGCGGAATAATTTGTTTTGACGATTTACCAAAAAGATGTGTAAAAGTTCTCGGGGACAGTCATGGAAAACGGATAAATTCGCTTGTTAAAGACCTGATTCTTAATAATCTTGAGTTTACTGCTGAAGTTAAAGAGGCGATGGATGAGCTGAGAGCTTTTATGTTTGAAAGGGTGTATAATGAAAAGACCATCAGACAGGAAGAAGTTAAGGTTCATAGTCTGATTGGCGAGCTTTATGAGTATTATAAAGCTAATCCGGAAAAAATCTCCGGTTATGAAGTGCTTGCAAAAAATGCCAGCAACCTTGACAGACTTGTTACGGATTACATTGCAGGTATGACAGATGAATATGCGATAAACACATTCGAAAATCTTTTTTTACCTAAACCTTATAAAAAAGATAAAAAATAAAAAAGGGTTTAGGGGAATTTTGTCGAAAAGATTTGTATAAATATTTTTGGAGGAAAAGCAAATGGCGTCCTATATTCCGGATGAGTTAATAGCCGAAATAACAGCAGCAAATGATATTGTTGATGTTGTTTCATCATATATGAAACTCAAACGGAGTGGAAACGGCTATAAAGGTCTTTGTCCGTTTCACGGGGAAAAAACACCATCTTTTCATATTTCTCCCGATAAGCAGCTTTATCATTGTTTTGGTTGCGGCGCAGGAGGAAGTGTTCTCCAGTTTATAATGAATATTGAAAATCTTGACTTTGTTGATGCGGTAAAGTTCCTTGCGGCAAAAGCAAATATTGCAATCCCGGAAGGGGACAGTCCTGAAACAAGTGACAAGATGCATAGACGCAGGAAGAATATATATAAAATTAATTCTCTTGCTGCAAAATTTTACCATGCTAATCTGATGAAAAGTGACAATAAAGTAATTCAGAATTATCTTGTTGAAAGAGGTATTGAAAGAAATACAGCCACAAGATTTGGTGTAGGTTATGCGCCTGATAAGTTGGATGAACTGACAAACTATCTTTTAAATGAAGGTTTTTCAGAAGCCGAAATACTTGATTCGGGAATTGCCCGCAGGAGTGAAAAAACCGGCAAACTTTATGACTTTTTCCGTAACAGAGTTATGTTTCCGATAATTGATGTCAGAGGGAATGTTGTTGCTTTCGGTGGACGTGTAACCGATAAATCGTTGCCTAAATACCTTAACTCATCAGATACAGTTGCGTTCAGTAAAAGTAAAACTCTTTTTGCACTGAATTTTGCCAAAAACCATTGTCGGGAAAGGCTGATTCTGTGTGAAGGGTATATGGATGTAATAGCACTACATAAATCAGGATTTGAAAATGCAGTTGCTACGCTTGGAACAGCACTCACTAAAGAGCATTGCGGAATTATATCAAGATATACAAAGGAAGTTTTGCTCTGCTATGACAGTGACGAAGCAGGGCAGAAAGCAACTGCAGCGGCAATTGCACTTTTAAAGGATGTAAATGTCCGGACGAAGGTGCTTGTTATGAAGGGTGCAAAAGACCCTGATGAATATATTAAGCTTAAAGGCAGGGCGGCATTTGAACAACTTATTATTGGTTCAGAAAATGCAGTTTTGTATAAAATTAACAAGTTAAAACAACAATATAATGTGGATATCCTTGAAGAAAAGCTTCAGCTTATAAATAAAGCTACTGAAATTTTTGCTGATATTGAAAGTCCTGTTGAAGCAGAACTAACAATTAAAGAATTTTCTTCAGAAATGGGAGTAAGCCCTGATACCGTATATGCACAGATTAAGCAGCTAAAAGCTTCAAAAGGTAAAAAAGAAGCCATAAAAAGACCGAATGTAAAAAGCATAGAGGTAGATAAAGAAGGTTTGCTACTTAATCTTATGGCATCATATAAGCCGGTATATACTAAAATGAAAGAGATTGTAAATGAGGACTTTTTTGAAAAAGAAGTGTGTAAAATCTTTTTCAGAAATATGGTTCGGCTTAAGGATAAAGGTGTTGATACAGATACGGCGATTGTAATGGCATCGCTTGATGATGAAACTGTAAAGACGCTGAGCGGAATTTTTGCCGGTGAGATGCCTTATGAAAATCCGGAAAAAGCGGCTGAGGATATTTATCTTTCAATTAAAAACAGTAAAACTAATGTAAATGAAATAAAATCACCTGAGGAGCTCAGTAGAATAATTGAGCTTATTAAACAACAGAAAAAACAGGCGGGAGGTTAAAAGCCAATATGGAGTCAAATGAAAAAATTCAAGCTATAAAAAAGCTTATGGAACTTGGTAAAAAGAAAGCAGTTTTGTCCTATAAAGATGTAGAGGACGCACTGTGCGAGCTTGAACTTGAGCCGGAACAGATTGAAAACATTTATGAAGAACTTGAAAATTCCGGTGTTGAAATTGTTCATGACCTTGATAAAGAGCTTGAAGAAATTCAGCAGAACGGTGAAGAGAAAATAGACCTTACTCTTCCGGACGGAATTGGTGTTGATGACCCCGTCAGAATGTATCTTAAAGAGATTGGTAAGGTTCCGCTTTTATCCCTTGAGGAAGAAACAGAACTTGCAAAGAAAATGGTTGATGGCGACGAACTTGCAAGAAAAAAACTTGCCGAAGCAAACCTTCGTCTTGTTGTAAGTATTGCTAAAAAATACGTAGGTCGCGGTATGTATTTCCTTGATCTTATTCAGGAAGGTAACGTAGGTTTGATTAAAGCGGTTGACAAGTTTGACCATACAAAAGGCTTTAAGTTTTCAACCTATGCTACGTGGTGGATAAGACAGGCAATAACCCGTGCTATTGCTGACCAGGCAAGAACCATACGTATTCCCGTTCATATGGTAGAAACAATAAATAAACTTAAAAAGACCCAGAGTAAACTGCTTCACGAAAACGGATACGAACCCAGTGAGGAACAAATTGCAGAAGAGATGGATATGACGGTTGAACGTGTGCGTGAAATTATGCGCGTGGCACAGGAACCCGTTTCTATGGAAACACCGATAGGTCCCGAGGAAGATTCACGTCTTATGGACTTTATCCGCGATGAGGATGCTCTGGCTCCCGATGAAGCTGCTCTTAAAACTATCACTAACGAAGATATTGACGGTGTTTTAAAAACCCTCACTCCCCGTGAGGAGGCGGTTATAAGAC
>JAZQYO010000003.1:0-52929 GCA_045633565.1 Clostridia bacterium
AAAGTCCGGTGACAATGGCATGGAGGTTCCACCCGTTCCCATTCCGAACACGGAAGTTAAGCTCCATAGCGCCGACGATACTTGGCGGGCGACCGCCCGGGAAACTAGGTCGTCGCCGGACATTTTTTTATGGCAACTCCAATCGGAGTTGCCTTTTTTTATATTTTGTGATAGAATGAGTTTGTAATATTTTAATGATGGGAAGCACTTTTGGAAAGACAAAATTTTTTATCCATGGCTTGACAAAATTATAGTAAGTGTGTTAAAAAATGCAGAAAAAAGTCAGGAACAAAAAATAGGAAAAGGAGAATATGAGCAAATGGGAATATTGATGGAATTGTTTTCAATATTTGCTAAAATAGGTTTATTTACCTTTGGCGGCGGATATGCGATGATTTCGTTAATTGAAAATAATTGTGTAGAAAAAAAGAAATGGATTACTCACGATGAAATGATGAATATCACAGTAATTGCAGAATCTACTCCCGGACCGATTGCAATTAACTGTGCTACATATGTGGGGTATAAAAAGGCTGGGCTGGTCGGTGCAATTATATCAACACTTGGGATAGTGCTGCCGTCGTTTGCGGTGATTTATTTAATTTCTATGGTTTTGAATAATTTTTTAGAAATTACACTTATAGCCAATGCTTTTAAAGGCATTAAAATAGCGGTAGGTTTTCTTATTCTTGATGCTGCAATAACAATGATAAAGAAGATGCCAAAAAAAATATTGCCGAGAATTTTTATGATTTGTTCATTTGTAATAATGTTCGTTATCAATAGCTTTTCGATTAATTTTTCTTCGATTGCCCTGATGCTTGTTGCAGGGGTAATAAGCCTTGCGATATTTATAGTTAAAGGAACATCAAAAACAGATGGAGGTATGAAAAATGATGTATCTTGATTTGTTTTTAGGGTTTTCTAAGGTAGGCTTATTTGCTTTCGGCGGAGCATACGGTGCTATTCCTTTAATCAGAGATGTGGTTTTATCATATGGTTGGTTAAGCGATGAAGCTCTTACTTATATGATTGCAGTAAGTGAAAGCACACCCGGACCGATTATGGTAAATCTTGCAACTTATGTGGGAAGTACCGAGGCAGGCTTTATGGGAGCATTGGTGGCAACACTTGCCGTTGTTTTGCCGTCGTTTATAATAATACTTCTGATAACTGCACTGCTAAAAAATGCTTTTAAAAACAAATATGTACAGGCAGTTTTAAGAGGATTGAAAACTTGTGTAATTGGAATTATTCTTGCTATGGGCGTGTATATGGTAGCAAAGAATTGTCTGACAGAAGATACATTTAAAATTAATCTAAGGGCAATTATTATTACTGCTGTTTTAGGAATTACAGCAGTAATATACAAATATTTTGCGAAGAAGAAAATATCGCCTATAACAATGATTGTCATATCTTCGCTGTTAGGCATGCTGGTATATGCTATATGATTTTTTAGTTTTAACTTAACGCAAACGACCACGATAAAATATGTGGTATCTATATTATACAAGCAATTTGTACAATGTAGGGGTTGATGTCCTCATCAACCCGAAAACGGACAGATGTGGGCATCTGTCCCTACGAAATATGGAACGTTGAACGAAACGCTCAGTCTTTATATAAAGATTGGCGAATATTGTTGAAAGGAGTGGCGTTGTGGAAAATTTAAGAATAAATGACATTCATCCTTTTGTCAGAAAAGTCGGCACCGCTTTTGGGCTGACGCAAAGTTCTACCATGAAATCCTATGACCACAGACTGATTTTCTTTTCAGACGGTGGCAAGTTGTGGCTTGACGGGAAAGAGCATACACTTTGTGCGTGGGATGTTGCAATCGTTGCTCCCGGAACAGGATACAGGGTAGTCCTTGAGAAAAATCAGAAAATTACCGTTGTCAACTTTGATTTGACTACTGAAAATCGTTTGTTCGAAGACAGAGTGTTAACTGACATTGCGGACGAGTTTGATTGTGAGAAAAATATAATCAGGAATGCCGTCGCCGAGTTTATGCCCGGGTGTGGATATTTGATTAGGCGTGCGAACAAAACGGTGTTTAAACTGTGTGAAAAAATGGCACAGCTTTATTTCGATGCCGAGAAAGAATTGAAAATGCTTTTGTTATCGGGTGTTCTGATGGAGATTATTGGTGAGCTTTTGCATGAAGAACCCCAGAGGAAGGAAAAATCCCGGAAAATATATGAGTACATTTGTCAGAATTTTCAAAATGATATAACATTGGATGATTTGTCAGAAAGGTTTAATTATCATAAAACATATATTAACAGGCTATTGAAAAGGGACTATGATTTGTGCTTTAAACAGCTTGTGATTGAGCTGCGGCTGGACCATTCTCTGATTTTATTGGAGGAGTCGGACATGAGCCTGGCGGAGATTTCCGATTGTCTTGGTTTTTACGACAGTAAACACTTTGGACACAGCTTTAAAAAGCGGTTTGGCATTAATCCGTCAGAATATAGAAAATAGATGTGTGTATTTTTTTGCGAAATTGTGACTTATTTTTCCGTTGAGGAAAGGTGCGCCAAATGGTATAATTTTAAAAAACTGTTTGGGGGACAACAAAATGAACAAAGAACAGATTCGTGCATACGCAAAAAGCCTTGGCGCAGACCTTTGCGGATTTGCGTCTATGGACAGATTTGAGGGTGCGCCAAAATCAATGGACCCGAGATATATTTTTCCGGGCGCGAAAACCTGTGTGGTTCTGGCTTTCAGAATTCCGAGAGGCTATTTCAGAGGCATTGAAGAGGGTACATATTTCTCCAATTATACCGCTATGGGATATGCGGGTATAAACGAAACTTACGGGCCTATCGTTCTGCGCGAGCTTTGTTGCTATATTGAGGATGACGGCTATGAAGCCGTTCCTGTGCCCAACATTTATCTTCACAGCTCGGTAAACTGGGCTGATGGAGTTGACGTGAGAGATGGAGAGTCTGAGCAGTCTAAAAAACGCTCTCTGCCGGTATCTCCCGACAAACCCAGACCTGATGTTATGGTAGATATGAGAGCTGCAGCTTATGCTGCAGGTCTTGGTGAATATGGCTGGAGCAAGGTGTTTTTGACACCGGAGTTCGGACCTATGCAAAGGTTTGTCTGCCTGCTCACAGATTTTGATTGCGAACCCGACCCGCTGTTTGAGGGCAAAATATGTGATAAATGTATGAGTTGTGCCAGAATGTGTACCGGCAAAGCTATTTCAACAACGGAAAGCGATTATATTGAAATTGCAGGCAGAAAAGTTGAGTTTGGGAAAATTGACCTTTTTAAATGCGGTGCGGCATATTGCGGCGGCGACCCCAGGTTTAATCCGTTTGATGTAAATGGCGTGGGCATTGCAAATGAAGGAGTGTCGCTTGAAAGTCTGGGGCTGAATCTTTACAACCGTCATTTGCAGGCAGTTGAGGGTGCAAGGGGTTGTATGAGAGAATGCTATATTCATCTTGAGAAAAAAGGAGTTCTGACCAAAAAATTCAAAAACCCGTTCAGGACCCAAAAACCCTGGGTTATTGACCGGACAAAAAGGCCACAGGATTCTGTGGAAACAGAAGAAAAAACAGGTAAAGAATACGAGGTATTGTTTTAATCATGAAGTTTTCTGTGGGTTACAGGCTGCCTGATGAATATGACTCGGTATATTCTATATGCTCGGACTATAAAGAGTACATATCAAATGTCTATTTTTCATACCGAAACAACCCGAGCGGGCGTTCGCCACTTGGTGAATCAGAGCACATAAGGGATATGCAGGAGGAAGAATTAAAAGAAATTAAAAAACTGGGCATTAGTCTGACAGTTTTATATAATGCCAACTGCTATGGTGGGGATGCTATTTCACAATCCTTCGTTGACAACACCTTAAAAGAAATACATTTTTTGAAAAACACCCTTTGCGTTGACAGGATTACCACAACCTCGCCATTTCTGGCGCAACATATAAAAAAGGAATTTAAGGATGATATAGAAATATTTGCATCGGTAAATATGCGGATTGGCACCGTTTCGGCGATGGAGCAGCTGGCAGAGAATTTTGACGGATTTTACATTCAAAAGGAACTTAACAGGAATCTGCCGGAAATTGAAAACTTTAAAAACTATGCCGATTCTCTGGGCAAAAAATTATCCATTCTTGCAAACAGCGGTTGCCTTGCAAACTGTGCTTTTCAGACATTTCATGACAACGTTGTTGCTCATGAAGGCGAAATTATGAAAAAGGACAATGTTTCTTCCGGGTTTCCGGCGCCTTGTTGGAGATATCTAAACGGGCTTGACGAAAAAAAGGCCTTGTCAAAGGTGGTTGGCGCAAACTGGATACGACCGGAGGAAGTTAAGTTTTATGAGCCATATTTTGATGAGATGAAACTTGCCACAAGAATGCATCAGAGAATGAGAATGGTTGTAAGTGCATACATAAGAGGGAAATTTTCGGGTAATCTTATGGACCTGACAGAACCGTCCTATTCAACGCTCTTTAAAGGAATGGTACTTGATAACACAAAGGTGCCGGATGGTTATGGGAAGCGTATGATTTGCTGCGACCATAACTGCACAAAGTGCGGATATTGCGACAGTATATTGGATGAAATTACAGTGAAGTATAATTAAAATAAAAGCTATGACCAAATTGGCTCATAGCTTTTTTGTTGACTATATAAATTTTTTATGATATACTTTGTTTAAACTATATTAAAGGAGATTAAATGATGAAAACTATAAAAGCACAACCTTTAACACATGAAGAATTTGCACCCTTCGGTCAGTTTTATATAATGGATAAACCGGACGGATATGCACTTTGCGGTGAAATACATAAGTTTTTCCCCGACAGAATATCAGCGGCTACCCGTTTCAGCCTTGGCTTTTCGCCTATTGTTGTAAAAAAACCTGAAAAAATGGTTATTACCCAGCAGGAATATCACACTACTACATGGGAACTTATAATGCCACTTGATGACGATATGATTATTCATGTTGCACCGGCATCTGCAGGAGCAATTGTTAACGATTATGTTAAAGCGTTCATTGTTCCAAAACACACACTTGTTAAAATTAACACAGCAATCTGGCATCTTGCTCCGCTGCCGGCAAACAATGACAGCCTTACAGCTCTTATAGTTCTGCCCGAGTGCACATACGCAAACGACTGCACAGTTGTTGACTTAAAACCGGAAGAACAGTTTGAAATTGTAAAATAAGACTTATAAAATGGAAGTGACCCTTGACTTTGATTTAACCTCAAGTCAAGGGTCACTTCTGTTCGCTCTTAAAGTCTAGTTTCACTAAATTACCTCGCTTTCCCTGGATGCCTTTTGCTGCATTTCACCGGCTTTCAAAACACTCTTTCTTTTTCTATTTTTCTTTAACAAGAATACCGTCTGTTTACGATTAACTTTCCGTGCCGCAAAAGGTGAAAATTTTTTGACCTTTCTGATGAAAACTTTTTCAGGCTAAGGCTCCGACCTCTTTTTTTACCTCTTTTTAACTCCCATCTATATTAAGCGTAACACCGCCGTGTTTTTTAAGGAGCCAAAGTCCTTTCTTGTTTTCATTTAAAGTTTGAAGTTTAGTTGTACATTGGTCCGTACCTTCCTTTCTTCACTTATAGTGTACCACAGAAAAACACCCCAAAACAATTGACATTTTATAAAAAGATTTTGCGGCACTTTTGTCTAAATGGGAGAAATCTTAAAAAAAGTATTTACAGGCGGGGATTATATATGGTATAATAAATCTGTTGGGTGTTTTACTACATCCTTTTTTCCACAAAAAAACGCATCCGTTGGATGCGTTTTATTTTTTATTTATTAAAAATGGGCAGATATCTGTCTGCTATGTCGGGAGTATGTTTGGGGCGGTTACAGCAGCCATGCTCAAACCACCAGGAACTTTTCTTCACATACAGGCCTCTTTCTTCGGGAGAAGGACCATGGTATTTGTTGGGAGTTCCTTTGATGTCAATACCGTCCTCGTCAATAGTTATGATTGCAAAGTTTGACTGCTCGTAGGGAGTAACATATTTGATGTTGGGATATTTTTCGTCAATTTCCTTGCCGTAAACATTTTCCACCACAAAATCTTCGTCTATCCACAGACAGGACATGCTGTTGATGTTGGTATACCAGATGTCTTCATACTTCACATCATAATCCCAGTGTTCGTGACCGTTGAAGGATGCAATAACCTTGTTTGGAGCGTTTCTTAAAACTTCCCTTACTGCATCGCTGTTTAAAATGGATGATGCGTTGTTGGGAGCAAGTGACTGGTGAGAGAACATAATTGACGGATATTTTGCGTTTGCAAGATCTTTTTTCAGCCACTCAATTTCCTCGGGCGGCATATAGGGCAGAACTCTTTCCTTGTGATAGGACTCATCAAAGTAGTTTCCGTTTTCGTAAGCAATGTATTTGCCGTCCTTTAAATAGTAGCTGCAGTCAAGAACGACAAAATGGAAACCGCCCATATCAAAGGAATAATAAGAGTTGTGGTCCATGTTGTAATACTGCAAAGTTTCTTTTTTTGAACACATATCACATTCGTGGTTGCCTAAAACGTGGTATGAGGGTTTTTCAAAATTGTTGAACATACCAATTATGGCATCTTTGTCAGCATATGTAGGAACCGAAAGTGCCAGTTTTATGTTGGGAGGCATAAGTTCAGGCTTGCACACAACCTTTCTGTCTTCGTCCGGATAACAGAAATCGCCAAGCTGAATTATAAAATCAACGTCTTCCTTGCGGCAGGCATCAAGAAATTTCTCAAGCCTTTCCTGCGTATCATGCATTATGTCAACGTGCAGGTCGGCAAATACACCAAATTTAACTTTTTTATTCATTATTTACGAGCTCCTTTGTCTTATCTTCTTTTTCGACAGCTTTAGCTGCCGGACACAATACTTATTTTCTACATAAACTCCAAAAACCCTTTATAAATTTCAAAAATATGACAGCCACAAAAATTTAAAAAGTTATAGACATTTATTTTTGTTTAATGTATAATATAATTATATATGTATGTAAGGTGATATTATTTGAAAATATTGGTAAACAACATAAATATAAACTACGAGGTCTTCGGGGAAGGCAAGGATGTATTGGTGCTCCACGGGTGGGGTGCAGACATCCGCGCAATCAAGCCGGTTGCGGACGCACTTTCGGGCAGTTTTAAAGTGTGGCTGCTTGATTTGCCCGGGTTTGGGCAGAGTGACCTGCCTCCTGAGGACTGGGATGTTTATGCCTATGCGGATTTTGTGAAAAGATTTGCTGATACGCTTGAAATTGTAAACCCCATACTTATCGGTCACTCTTTCGGTGGCAGACTCAGCATAATACTCTCGGCGAAAAAAATTATGACGCCGCCTAAAATAATTTTAGTTGACAGTGCGGGAATAAAACCCCGTCACGGACTGGATTATTACTGCAAGGTTTATACTTATAAAATAATGAAGCGTGTTGCGGCGTTTATTGGCAAACTTTCAAAACCGCTTGAAGAAAAGATTAAAGGGAAATTCGGCAGTAGCGACTATAAAAATGCAAACCCCATAATGCGCAAAGTGATGGTCCGTGTGGTAAACGAGGACCTGACATATCTTTTAAAAGACATAGCCTGCCCGACACTTCTTTTCTGGGGAGAAAAGGACGATGCCACACCGCTGTCTGATGCTAAAAAGATGGAAAAACTTATTCCTGATGCAGGGGTTGTAACAGTTCCCGGCGGAGGACACTATTCTTATATTGACAACTTTCCGTTGTTCAATGCGGTCAGTAACAAATTTCTTGAAAAGGATATATTATAATGATATTGAAAATAATTACCATTCTATCCTGCATAATTTATCTTTTGCCCAAGCTCAGGCTTGGCGTTCACATGCTTCAGCAGGAATTTTATCTTAACAAAAATTATTTTAACTGGGTAAAAAAATATCCGGGCAAAAACTTTCTCGCCGGAGATATTTTAATTCCGGCAATAGCACTCATTTGTTCGGTTTTCATTTCTGACCAGGTTGGCATGGTTGTTTGGGCTGTGCTAAACATTCTTTCTTTTGTCCGCCTTTGCAAAAACAAAACCAAAGCCAAAAAGCCTCTTGTATTTACTGCCAGGGTTAAAAGGCTTACGGTTACGGGGTCAATACTCCTTGCGGCGTGGGCGATGATTATTTATTTTTCGCCTCTCTGGATTTCCCTGCAGCTTATTGCAAACCTTTTATCCTTTGTTTTTGTTCTGCTTGCCAACTTTATCAATAAACCGGTTGAAAAAGCAGTTGCCGGCAGATACATCCGTGATGCGAAAAAGATTATTTCCAAAAACCCCGGGCTTAAAGTGATCGGCGTGACGGGCAGCTATGGCAAAACCAGCTCAAAATATATTTTAACAGAAATGCTTTCCAGAAAATTCACAACACTCATGACGCCTGAAAGCTATAACACCACAATGGGCGTTGTCCGCACCGTGCGGGAAAAGTTAAAACCTGTCCACGAGATATTTGTTTGTGAAATGGGCGCGCAGAATACCGGCGAAATTAAGGAAATCTGTGATATAGTTTGTCCTGACTACGGTATTATCACATCAATCGGCCCTCAGCACCTTGAAACCTTTAAAACAATTGAAAATATTGTAAAAACCAAATTTGAGCTTTATGATGCATTGAAAAATAAAGAAAACTCGGTTGTCAACCTGTCCTCCGAACTTGTGAAGAAAAACAAACCTGAAAAAGCAACCGGCTATAGCCTGACTGCTGATGACGGCGGAAAGTATTATGCTGACGACATCAGCTACGGCCCATCGGGCGCAAGCTTTAACATCTGCGGCGAGGGGATAGGGCCTTTCGGGGTAGAGTCAAAGCTTTTGGGCAAACATAACATATTAAATATAGTAGGAGCAGCGGCTCTTGCATTAAAACTTGGGATGACGCCTGACGAAATCGCCATGGCAGTAAAGCGAATCAAACCTGTTCCGCACAGACTACAGCCAATAAAACAGGCGGGCGGCATTTTGGTGATTGACGATGCGTTCAACTCCAACCTCGAAGGCGCAAAATCTGCGGTGGAGGTTCTGGGCAGCTTTGAAAAGGGTAAACGTATGCTTATAACACCCGGAATGGTAGAGCTTGGTGAAAAAGAATATGAGTTTAACAAAATTTTCGGTCAGCATGCGGCGGAAAATTGTGATTATATTATATTGGTAGGAAAGAAACAAACAGAGGCAATAAAAGATGGGCTGGGAAAATTCCCGGAAGAAAAGCTTTATATAGCGGCAGATTTAAACGAGGCGCTCGCACAGATGCAAGCTGTTGCCGGCGAGGGCTGGACCGTGCTTTTTGAAAATGACCTGCCCGATTTATATAACGCATAGGAGGCATTTACAATGAAACTTAACGTAGCAGTATTTTTCGGCGGACGTTCGGTAGAACATGAAATTTCAATTATATCAGCTCAGCAGGCGATAGCCGCAGCGGACAAAGAAAAATATAATATCATACCTGTTTATATAGCAAAGTCGGGAATCTTTTATACAAGTCCTGAAATGCTGGGAGTGGAATCTTTTAAAAATATTCCGGCACTGCTCAAGAAAAGCAGCCGTGTAATTTTTGTTAACGACGAAAAGGGCGCAAAGCTTGAAACATATCCTAAAAAACGCTTTGGCGGAATTTCGGAATACATTGACGTTGCTCTTCCCATAATGCACGGTACCAATGGCGAGGACGGCACGCTCCAGGGTTATATTGAAACTCTCGGCCTGCCTTATGCAGGATGCGGAGTACTTGCCTCTGCACTTGGTATGGATAAGGTAATGATGAAGAAGATTTTGAAAGAGCATAGCATCCCTGTTCTTGACTGTGAATATTTCTATTCATCCGACTGGTTTAAAAATAAAAATGAAATTGTGGAAAAAATTGAAAAAATCGGTTATCCTGTAATAGTTAAACCGGCAAACCTCGGCTCAAGCGTGGGAATTAAAAAAGCCAAAGACCGCAGTGAGCTTGAAGAAGCAATTGATGAAGCTTTTTGTTTTGCGGAAAAAGTTCTTGTTGAGCATGCAATAGAAAACCTGCGCGAAATAAACTGCGCAGTACTTGGCGATTCGGATGAAGTGATAACTTCCGTTTGTGAAGAACCCTTCGGCGGCGAGATACTTTCCTACGAAGATAAATATATGGGCGGTTCAAAAAGCAGCAAATCTTCCGGCATGGCATCTCTTGCGAGAAAAGTTCCGGCAGACCTTTTGCAGCAGGAGTCGGACACCATCCGCAAAATGGTTTCGGATACATTCAAAGCCCTCGGCTGCGCAGGTGCATCCAGAGTGGACTGTATGATAGACAAAGATACGGGCAATATGTATGTAAATGAAATAAACACAATCCCCGGGTCACTTTCCTTTTATTTATGGGAAGCAGCGGGAATATCTTTCCCGGAAGTGATTGACAGACTTATAAATATTGCGCTTAAAACTGCAAGAATCAAAGAAAAACTCACATTTACGTTTGAAACAGACGTCCTTTCACTTCAGGGCGGTACAAAAGGTGCAAAAAAATAATGGAAAAAATGTTTAATTTTTCTTGATTTTTGAAAAAAATACTGATATAATGTAAAAGAGTGGATTTTTATGGTCTGTGAGCTTTGCTTTCGGCGGGTAAAAAATCTGATGAAAAAGCGTATTTTGTAACATTATTACGAAATAGTTTACATTTTCATTACAGATTTTTTAAACGCTTGACAGTAAAGTTTTGCGGTGCTATAATAAGTTCATGATACGACGGAAATGTTGTATCACGCCTTACAAGGTGATCAAAAAATTTTTTATAAGGAGGAGTTCTATAATGAAGAACTTATCAAAAGTTTTAGCAGTAGTACTTGCTCTCGCTATGGCTCTGTCCATGGTAAGCTTCGCAGCTTACACAGACGTAGAAGCAGGCGCTGACTGTGAAGAAGCAGTAACTGTCCTCAGTGCTCTTGAAATCTTAAAGGGCTACGAAGATGGTTCCTTCAAACCTGATGCAACAATAACAAGAGCAGAATTTGCTACTGTTGTTATTCGTCTGCTCGGCCTCGCTGACACCGCTACTGGTGGCGCTACAATCTTTACAGACGTAGCAGCTGACCACTGGGCAAACGGTTACATTGCTCTTGCTGCACAGCAGGGTATCGTAAACGGTTACGGTGATGGCAGATTTGGTCCTGAAGATCCCGTTAAATACCAGGAAGCTATTAAAATGGTAGTAGCTGCTCTTGGTTACACACCTATGGCTGACGCTAACGGCGGTTATCCGGGTGGTTACCAGGTGGTTGCTTCTCAGAAAGGCATCCTCGCTGGTATTTCCGGTGCAAAAGCTAACGAACCCGCTACACGTGGTGTTGTTGCTCAGCTCGGTTACAATGCTCTTACAGTTCCTTTGATGGAACAGACAGGCTACGGCACACAGACAAACTTCCAGACTGTTAACAGCCTCCTTCTCAACAAACTTGGCGTAACTAAGTTTGAAGGTGTTGTTACAGCTACAAGCCTCTCCAGCTCAAACAAAGATGGTAAAGTAACAGTTGACTATGATGCTCAGATTACTGCAGTTGCAGGTCAGAGCACAGCTAAAAAATACGATCCCGCTGGTGTTAACGGTGTTAACTGTAACCCTGTAACATTAAACGCTGGTTCATCTTCTGTATACACAATCGACGCTGCAGGCGAAGTTGAAGAAGCTGCAAAAGAACTTATCGACGTTGCTTCTATCATGTACGTTAAAGCTGCTGACACTGATGATGCTGAACTCGTTTGCATCCTCAAAAACGGCAACAGAAATGCAACAGTTTCTTTCGCAACTGAAGACCTCAGAGCTGACGCAGCTTTCACAAACGCAGACGCTGATGCTACAACAGCTGACGCTACAATCGAAGTTTACGCAGACAAAGATGCTGGCGATACAGAAGAATATGTTCTCAACATCAAAAAAGTTTACGTAAACGGCAGAACAAAATCTATTCTTGACGCTTCTGGCGTAACAGCAGGTAGCGAAATTTCTTCAATAGCAAACAAAGAAGCTGTAGTAGGTTACTACCTTGATAACGATAAACACGCTGACGTAACTCTTCTCTCTCAGACAGAAGACGAATACAACGTTGCTTACATCACAGTATATGATGATGTAAAAGTTACAAGCATTGCTGATAGAAAATGGCAGATTTCCTTCAACCCCTATACAGCAAACAATGAAAACATCGGTTCTAAAGTTATCCTTGATGAAACTGATAAAGATCTTAAATTTGAAATCTACAAAGATGGCGAAGTAGCTTCCTTTGCTGATATCAAAAAAGACGACATCCTTTCTATTGCTGGTTACATTAACGCTTCTGACGAACTCGCATACGGTAAAGTTTACATCGTATCCGACAAAGTTGAAGGTAAAGTAACAGCTAGATCTACAGGTAAAGTTTCCGTTGACGGTGTAGCTTACAAATCAACAGCTACAGGCTTCAACCTTGGTGATACAGCAGTATTCTTCAAAAACTACAGAGGCGTTCTCGTAGCTGTTGATACAACTGCTACAGCTGCAAACGTAAAATACGGTTTTGCAACTTACATCAGAGGTTATGACGCTGACTACGGCGAAGCTGCACAGATCAGACTTCTCAATGCAGAAGGCAAATGGGAAACTCTTCAGTTTGCTGACAAAGTGTCCATCAACGGCGGTACAAAAGTAGATACAAAAGGTGTTAACTGGACAACAGCATCTTATGTTGACGGTGCAGCTTTAACAGGCGTTGCTCTTCCTGGTGGCGGATACTCCAGCACTAAGCTCGGTGTTAACGACATGGTAGCATACGACCTCAACTCTGATGGTAAAGTTGGTAAAATCTACCTCAAAAACATCGCAAGTGCTTTCGAAGTAACTTCAGTTGGCGCTTCTAAAGAATATGATGCTGATACAGCAGTAATGGGCGACATCTTCATGGATGATGCTACAGTTATCTACAACTTAGCTGCTAACTCTATCTACCGTGACAGAGACCTTGACACAACAGAAAGCAATGTTTCTATCGTTGCTGCAACAGCTCTCGTTTCCGGTAACGACTACAACATCATTTCTAAATATGATGAAGATGATTCTGGTATCATCGGTGCTATCCTCGGCTACGACATGGCTGGTGGCATTAACTACGCTGACAACTTCTTCGTATTAACAGAAGAAGGTATGGACGCTACAAACGCAGCTGGCGACACAGGTATCCTTCTCAAAGGTATCAAAGCTGGTGAAGTTGTAGAACTCTTCATTAACGATGAAGATTCCATCACAGTTAGCAAGACTGTATTTGACGGTACAGCAGACGCAAACAGCGACATCACAATCGCAAGCCAGAGCGCAGCAGCATTTGCTCCTAACGCAGACGGCGACGGTATAGCAACTCTTGAAGCATCTGACTTCGAAATGGGTGATGTTATCCTCTTCACACTTGACTCCAAGAACGAAGCTGCTGAAGTAGTAGTTCTTATCGATGCAAGTGACGTAGTTAAAACATCTGCTTCAACTTACGGCTACCTCGACAAAATTGATGGTTTCGATACTGACAATGTTGTAGTAGCTGAAATTGAAGGCAATGTTAACTACAAATTCGTAACCGGTTACGTTAAAGAACGTAAAGAAAACGGCAACATCACAATCCTCGCTGAAGATAACGCAGCTGAAATGACATTAACATTCGCTGATGATGTAGTTGGTTCACTTTACGATGCTTACACAGGTGACGGTAAAGTTGAAGATGCTGGTAAATTCGATATTTCTGACGACTCTCTCAAAACAACTGCTGGTGCTGATGGTGACATCGTATTCGCAAGAGTTATTGGTACAAGAATCGTTGAATTCGTAACATTTGCTAACAACTAATTGTTAACTAAACAAATTAAGAGACGCGTTTATCGCGTCTCTTTTTTTATGCCTTCCCCTTGAGGAAAAGGGGGACCGCTTGCGGTGGATGAGGCGAAATTGTAGGGGACGATGCCTTCATCGACCCGAAACGGGCAGATGTTCCTAGCCGCCCCCACAATAATAATATGTGATTGTAGGGAACAGCCTTCAGGATGTTCCGCAGATACAATATTCGGTTCGTCGAGAATCGCCGAACCCTACAATATTTGTTCTATATTTCCCGTTCCCTAAATAAAATATATTATTGGGGGAAGGATTATGAACATTTTTGAATTTATAATAATGCTTATCGGCGTACTTTTGTGCCTGTGGCTTATTTTTGCAAATTTCGGCAAGGTGTGGAAACTGTTTTACAACAGCATTTTCGGCATGCTTGCTCTTGTGATTGTAAATTTTTTGGGCGCACCGCTTAACATTAATATTGGCATAAACGGCGTAACATGCCTGGTTTGCGGATTTCTCGGCCTGCCGGGCTTTATCATGCTGTTTATACTGAAATTGTTTATTTAATGTAGGGGACATTCATGAATAACGGGCGATTCTTGATTCACCCCTACAATAGAAAAAGCGGAATGAAGCATCATTCCGCTTTCTTATTTTCATTGTTTCTCTACCGTCAGTATATCGTCTTTGTAATCTATTATAATCTTATCGCCTTCAACAACTGATGCATCAAGCATTTCTTCGGCAAGTTTATCTTCAACCTTGGATTGAATTGCTCTTTTTAGAGGTCTTGCACCATAGACGGTGTCAAATCCCGCCTCTGCAACATATTTTACAAGCTCGGGTGTGTACTCGGCAGAAATACCGCTTGCCTGGAGACGTTTAACCATGCCTTTCAGCATAATTTCAGCAATATTTTCAATATGCTCTTTATTTAACTGATGGAAAACTATAATCTCGTCAACACGATTTATAAATTCCGGTCTGAACGCCTTTTTCAGTTCACCTAAAACATTTTCTTTAATTCGTTCATAACTATTTGTTTCAGCATCGTGAGATGCACCAAATCCAAATGTCTTTGCGGTGTCAGTAATGAGTCTTGCGCCGATATTAGAGGTCATTATGATTACAGTGTTTCTGAAATCCACCCGTCTGCCCTGTGAATCAGTTAAAATACCGTCGTCCATTATCTGAAGCATAATATTAAACACATCAGGGTGTGCCTTTTCAATTTCGTCAAACAAAATTACCGAGTAAGGTTTTCTGCGCACCTTTTCAGTCAGCTGACCGCCATCGTCATAACCCACATATCCCGGAGGCGAACCTACAAGACGGGAAACCGAGTGTTTCTCCATATATTCAGACATATCAACTCTTATCATAGCAGATTCGTCGCCGAACATTGCTTCGGCAAGAGCTTTTGAAAGCTCAGTTTTACCAACACCGGTAGGACCGAGGAAAATAAAGCTTCCGATAGGACGTTTGGGGTCTTTAAGTCCAACTCTGCTACGACGGATTGCCCTTGCAACCGCGCTGACAGCCTCATCCTGTCCCACAACCCTTTGGTGCAAAGCAGCTTCCAGATTTTTAAGTCTTTCACTGTCACCTTGTGTTAACTTCTGAACAGGGATGTTGGTCCAGCTTGAAATTTTTTCAGCAATTTCTTCACTGCCGATGGAGAGCTTTTTGGACCCGTTTTCATCAGACCAGCTTTTCTTTTCTTCCTCAAGCTGTTTTTTCAGTTCGTTTTCGCTGTCGCGCAGTTTTGCAGCACGTTCATAATCCTGAACGGAAATTGCAGCCTCTTTTTCTTTGCCCGTCGTTGCAATTTTATCCTCCAGCTCTTTAAGAGATGGGGGAGCAGTAAGCACCTTCATTCTGACAGCAGATGCCGCCTCGTCAATTAAATCTATTGCCTTATCGGGCAAAAATCTGTCCGGAATATAGCGAACTGACAGGGAAACAGCAGTTTCAATCGCTTCATCGGTGATTGTTACCTTGTGATGAGCCTCATATTTATCACGAATACCTTTAAGAATTAAAACTGCTTCTTCTTCGGTGGGTTCACCAACCGTTACCGGCTGAAAACGGCGCTCGAGTGCCGCATCCTTTTCTATATGTTTGCGGTATTCATCCAAAGTTGTTGCGCCGATTACCTGAAGTTCACCACGGGCAAGTGCGGGTTTTAAAATATTAGCGGCATCAATTGCACCTTCGGCAGCGCCTGCACCAATAATTGTGTGGATTTCGTCAATAAAAATTATTACATCGCCTGCTTTTATAACCTCTTCCATAGCTTTTTTCAGGCGTTCTTCAAATTCGCCACGATATTTTGCACCCGCAAGCATTGATGAAAGGTCAAGAGCGAAAAGTCGTTTGTTTTTCAGTATTTCAGGCACGTTGCCGTTTATAATATGCTGGGCAAGGCCTTCGGCAACTGCTGTTTTACCAACGCCCGGCTCACCTATAAGACAAGGGTTGTTTTTTGTCCTGCGGCTTAAAATCTGAACCACCCTGTCAATTTCCTCGCTTCTTCCGATAACCGGGTCAATTTTCCCGTTTTTTGCAAGCTCGGTCAAATCTCGTCCGAATTTATTAAGCTCGGGGGTGGATTTGCCGGTAGCGCCGCTACCGCCCTTTGCGGCAAACGGACTTTCGTCGGCGAGAGACTTTATAATATAAGCATATAAATCGGCAGGGTCAACACCAAATTCGACAAGAAGACGAATTGCAAGGCCTTCACCTTCAGAGAGGATTGCAAGCAGAATATGCTCGGTGCCGATGTAGTTGTTTCCGAGCTTGCGAGCCTGAATAACGCTCAGCTCTAAAACGTTTTTTGTTCTGGGTGTGAATTGAACACTTCCGTTTCCCTCGGGTGTGGATGTATAATATCTTGCCAGAGCATCATAAATTTCATCATACGTGACGCCACGTGACTCCAGAGCCTTTGCCGCAATCCCATCACCGGCACGGACAAGGCCTAAAAGCAGATGTTCTGTGCCCACAACTCCGCCGCCAAACTCTATTGCGCCCTCCTGGGCATAGCGGATGGCAATTGCGGCACGTTCAGTAAGTTTAAAACCATTTATTTCCATAAACCTTTACCTCTTTTCTTTGAAAAAATCACGAAGCAGGGCGGCACGTTTTTCGTCACGTCTGCGGATGTTATCCTCGCCCAGAAGTTTTGTAACGTGAGCCGGCTGCATTGTTATTATAAGCTTGTTCAGCTCAGCGGAATTTAAATTTTCAAACAGACCTGAGCATATTCCCATTTTTACATAGGGAACAAGGGTCATAAACTCTTTTGTGCTCATGGTATATGCGTTTGAAAGTGTGCCGAAAGCACGGAAAACCTTGTCGCTGAAAGCTACAGGATTGTTGTCATACAAAGTTTTGCAGATGTGACGTTCCTTTTCGATAATCATATCCACAACGTCGCTCAGCTTGTTTAAGGTTTCCTCCTCGGAAATCCCGAGGGTAAGCTGATTTGAAACCTGATAAATAAAGGCGTTGGCGCTGCTGTTTTCGCCATACATTCCACGAACGGTAACCCCAAGCTTGCTGACGGCGTTTATAATTGTATTTATGTTCTCGGAAATGGTCAGCGCCGGAAGATGAAGCATCACGGACGCTCTCATTCCTGTACCGGCATTTGTGGGACATTTGGTAAGGTACCCATATTTTTCGCTGAAAGCATAGCCCAGACTTTTTTCCAGCTTAGAGTCTAGTGCTGAAATCTCATCATAGGTTTTTTTAAGGTCATATCCGCTGTGGATGCACTGAAGACGCAGGTGGTCTTCCTCGTTTACCATTATACTTAAATTTTCGCCTATAAATACACCGCAGGGAGTTTTTGAAGAAACAAGCTCGCTGCTTACAAGATGGTCCTCAAGCAGTATGGTGTTGTATAGGGGCTCTGCTGCCGAAACATTGATAAAATCAAGGTTTTCGCCTGTCAGGGCATTCTTTGTTTTTGCTATGATTTCATTTGCATCCTCGGCAGACATTTTGCCAGGGAAAGGTGTGCCTGCAAGGTTTCTTGCCAGCCGGATTCGGGTGCTTATAACAACATCGGTGTCTTTTCCGCAGGATTCATACCACATTATTTTTCACCCTCCATTTCCCTTATTTTATCACGAAGTTTTGCTGCCGTTTCGTAATCCTCCCGGGAAACAGCGGCTTTCAATTCTTCTTTTAAAGAGGAAAGCTGACGTTCTTTTTTGAAATTTTCGTCAGCATTTTCCGGCAGTTTTCCCACATGACGGGTGTTGCCGTGAATGCGTTTCATTACAGGCTCGAGATAACTGTCAAAAAACTCATAACATTTGCTGCATCCGAGCTTTGAGGTTTTTGCGAGTTCGCTGATACTCATGCCACAGGCGGGACAAATTTTTTCGTCCGACAGGGCAGGGGAAATACCTTTGCCCATAAAACCACTCATAAAATCGCTTATGTTAAACAGTAAATCGCTGCTGCCGAAAACGCCCATTTCTTTTGCGCACTGCTGACAAACGGTAAATTCTTCTTTTTTTCCGTTAATATTGCGTGAAATATGCACACTTGCTTCACGCTTTAAACATCTTGGACAAATCATGGTATCACACTCCTAATTAAGCTGCATAAGCATATTTTTAAATAGTCTCGCACGAAGCAGATTGCGCTGCTCACGGGGAAGGGGCAGTACTCTGTCGGTAAGCACCGACATCATTATTTCCGCTTCACGGCGGGTTATAACATCATATTCCCACAAATTACGGATTATTGCCTTTGCAGATTCAAAATCTATACTGTCGCCAATTGAATTTACAACATGCATAATGGTGTTGTCAGCCGGATAAACCACTTTTTTTATGGAAATATATCCGCCACCGCCACGACGGCTTTCAACGGTATATCCGCGCTCGGTAGTAAACCGGGTGGAAATTACATAGTTAATCTGCGAGGGAACACAGCCCAGGTGCTCGGCAAGCTCGTTGCGTCGTATCTCGGCGTGACCATCCTCATCTTTTAAACGGTCGTTTATAAATGCTTCAATTATATCGGAAATATTCATCATTTTTCTCCTTTTTTCGACTTTGACTAACTTTGACCTTTGAGTAAATTATAGTAAGAAAATGGTAATTTATCAAAGGTTGAAAAACGGGAAAATTTAAAATTAAAGCCATTTTTCTTTAAATTTCTCTTTTTTTCAAGACGATGCTTATTTTTTAATTTAATTGCCTGAAAAAGTACTCGGAGCAAATATTGATAAAACCATACAAAAACAGACCATAATTTATGTGTAAATTGCATATATTATTATTTGCGTAAAAATGATAAAATTATAAGGAAAATGGGATAGAATATGCATTTTTACCAAAATAAAAGAAAGGCTATGGACAGATATGTTTGTAGATTCAGCAAAAATTTATATAGAGGCAGGCAAGGGTGGCAACGGACACGTGTCTTTTCACAGGGAAAAATACGTGGCGGCAGGCGGTCCTGACGGTGGTGACGGCGGAAAAGGCGGTAACGTGGTTTTTCGTGCAGATACACAGCTTGCAACTCTTATGGATTTCAGATATAAAAGAAAATATAAAGCCGAGAATGGTGAGGATGGCAGACCTGCAAAATGTCGTGGCAGAAACGGTGAAGACATTGTGATTAAAGTTCCCTGCGGCACTGTTATAAAAAATGCTGCAACGGGCGGCGTAATTGCCGACCTTACATTTGATGGTGAGGAATTTATTGCGGCAAAAGGTGGTAACGGCGGTTTCGGCAATGTTCATTTTGCAACGCCGACACGTCAGGTCCCCAAATTTGCAAAACCCGGACTTAAAGGGCAGGAACTTGAGGTTATTTTAGAGCTGAAACTTCTTGCGGATGTTGGACTTTTGGGATTTCCCAATGTGGGCAAATCCACACTTTTGTCAAAGGTGAGCGATGCTCAACCCAAAATTGCCGATTATCATTTCACAACGCTTGTACCAAACCTTGGCGTTGTTAAAGTTGGCGAAGGCGCAAGCTTTGTAATTGCGGACATTCCCGGACTTATTGAAGGTGCAAGCGAGGGCGTGGGACTTGGTCACGCATTTTTGCGCCATGTTGAAAGAACAAGACTTTTGCTTCATGTGGTGGACGCCTGTTCAATTGAAGGCAGAAACCCCATAGAAGATTTTGACACCATAAATGCTGAGCTTGAAAAACACAGCCAGAAACTTGCAGAAAGAAAACAGATAGTGGTTGCAAACAAGACCGACCTTGGAATGAACACTGAGGTTAAGAATGAGTTTATAGAAGAAATGAAAAAACGGGGATATCCGGTGTTTGAAATTTCTGCAGCAACCGGCAACGGCGTAAAAGACCTTATGAAATATGTTTACCGTGAGCTTGAAAACATCCCCAAAGAACCGCTTTATGATGTGATTGAAGTTGTTCCGGAGGTTGACAACAAATCGGATGATTTCACCGTCAGGGTTGAAAACGGCGTTTACGTGGTTGAGGGCGGATATATTGAATATCTGATAGATTCCACAAACTTTGACGATAACGAATCTGTTCAGCATTTCCAGACAGCGCTCAAGCGCAAGGGCATAATTGCGGCGCTTGAAGAAAAGGGAATAGAGGAAAACGACACTGTCAGAATGTATGACATTGAGTTTGACTTTGTGTACTGATGAGAACGGGGATTTTTGGCGGAAGCTTTGACCCTCCGCATAAAGGACATATTAAAATTGCACTTACTGCAAAAGATGAGCTTGGTCTGGACAGAATTATAATGGTTCCCACCGGTCAGGCGCCACATAAGCCGGACATTGCGGCAGAAACTTCCCACAGGGTTAATATGTGTCGCACTTTGTGCGAAAAGTACGGATTTGAGCTGTCGCTATACGAGGCGGGAAAAGAGGGCAACTGCTATACAGCGGACCTGTTGGAGCATTTTGCAACGGTTTACCCGGAAGATGAATTTTTTCTTATAGTCGGCGGGGACAGTCTTGACTATATGGATAAATGGCACCAGCCCGAGAGAATTTTTAAAAGCTGCAGAGTGGTTGTCGCAAGACGTAGTGGCACAAATGATGAAAAAGCCGGGTTTCTGAGGGAAACTTATAATGCGGAAATTATTTTTCTAAACAGTGGCTTGTTTGACATTTCCTCAACTGAGGTAAGAGAAAAAATTTCACAAGGACAATCCTTTTTGGAATTTACAGAGCCGGAGACGGCAGAGTATATTATGAAAAATAATTTATACAGGTGAAAAAATGTTTGACATAGAAAGTCTTAAAAAGCATATATCGGGACTTATGGATGAAGAAAGGTTTAAGCACAGCGTTGGAGTTATGGAGCTTTCGGCATGCCTTGCAGAAATTTACGGGATTGATGTAAAAAAGGCGCAAACAGCAGGCCTTGTCCATGACGCCGCAAAGCAGCTGCCGGAGGCTGAGCAGTTTTCGCTGCTTGAAAAAGCTTTTGCAGGCAGAGAGCCGGACAGGATTGTTTTTAACAATAAAAAACTTTGGCATGGACCGGCAGGCGCAGTGTACGTCAAAGAAAAATTTGACATGGATGACCAAATTACATCCGCGGTTTTTTACCATACCACAGGTAAAGAAAACATGACCCTGCTTGAAAAGATAATTTTCCTTGCAGACTGTATAGAAGTAAACCGTGATAAAGAATTTGACTGGGCTTTTGACACCAGAGAAATTGCGAAAAAAGATTTGGACGAGGCAATACTTATAGCAGTGGACAAATCTTTAAAATCAATTATAGACAGAAAGCTTATTATTCACCCGGGTTCTGTGATGCTCAGGAATGAGATTTTGCGGACCAAGGCCGCTGCAGATGCGGCAGAATGGAGAAAAAATGAGAGACGATAAAGATATTTTCAGCTCGGAGGATTGGCAGAACACAGTGGAAATCCCTGTGGTTAAAGGCGATAAAAAGGAGCCCGTTGGCAGAATTTTTGACCCGTGGAATTTAAATGCCGGCGGACCTTCTGAAAGCATACTTGATTCCATTGCGAAAAGTCTTAAGGAAGCTGATAAAACGCCTGAAACGATTACAGTTTCACAAGCGCCGGAGGAGGAAACAACTCACCGGATGGCGCAAGAGCCCGAGACTGAAAAAACAGAAGATATATTTGCGTCCCAAGAGGAGATGGCGGAAGAAATTGCACCCGAGCCGGAAATAAAGTCTGACGACACAATTATCCTTCCAGTGGTGGATTCTGAAAAAAAAGATGAGCAAAAAGATGTTCAGGCTACGATGGTGGTTCCGGCAGTATCCGTACCACAAAAAAATGACGATGACACAGTCATTGTACCGACAGTAGAGCCGGCAGAAGATGAGCCGGAGCAGGAAATTTTCCGACAGAAAGCGGCAGGCGGCAGACTTTGGCCACCCGTTCTTATGAGTAGTATTTTTATGATAATCGCATGTATCATAACCCTTACCGTAGGAATTATGCCGGTGCTGATGGAACTGGGCTTTGCACGGGGAATGACACAGATTATGTCACCGGTGATAAATGCCGGAGAGCCACCGGCTTATACAAATGTAATTCTGGTGGGTGTTGACAAGGATGGCTACCGGACGGATACCATGATGGTGGCAACGTATGATATCGAACAGGGCAAGACATATATAATGCAGCTCCCGAGAGACACCTATGTTCATAATAACGGCCGAGTGGATAAAAAGCTTAATTCGGCTTATTTTTCCGGGATTGACCAGCTTAAAAAAGAAGTCAAGATGGCTTATGGTATTGAGATTCACAAATATGTTGAGGTTAACCTTGAGGGGTTCAGGCTGATGATAGACGCAATCGGCGGTGTTGAGATGGATGTCCCGATCAATATGATTTATGACGACCCATATCAGGATTTCCACATTTATATTTTGAAAGGAAATCAGATACTTAACGGTAAAAACGCTGAAGGTTTTGTGCGATTCAGACAGAATAATGACGGCTCCGGATATCCAAGGGGAGACCTGCAGAGAATGGAAGTTCAGCGAGAGTTTGTTATGGCAACCGTGAAGCAGATGATAAGCATTGAAAGCCTGACAAATATAAACGAGCTTATAAAAATTGCCCAGGAAAATTTAAAAACCAACTTATCATTTGACGAAATATATAATTACTGCACATCCATTTTAACTGCAGAGGGAGAAGCAGTTGAGTTCATTGATACGCCGGGAGAGGCAGCAAATCTTCCGGGCGGCTCTTACTTTGTGGTGGATTATGACGGTGCACAGAAAGTTGCTCAGCAGTATTTCTATGCTACACAGGCAACAATGTCCCAAATGAAGAAAATAGTTGTTCAGCCTGTTGAGCCATCAACTCCCCAACCTGGCACAGGCACAGGGGATAATAACGGTAGTCCGCAGAAACCAGACGAAACAAGTGAAGATGAGTCTGAGGAAACTGACGAAACCGATGAAACTGAAGAAGCTGACGGAACAGGTGAAACAGAAGAGGCTGCACCGCCAGCGAGTGGTGGCTCGTCAGAAACTGCAATACCGGAAGAACCCAGCGGGGAGCCTGCAGGCGAAAGTGACAGCTCCAGTGGAATGAGCAGATAAAGAGGTGAAAAAATGACGCAGATTACATCAAAACAGATTGCACTTAAAGCGGCTGAAGTTTTGAGCAGCAAAAAAGCATCAGACATTAAAGTGCTTGAAATTAAAGAGCTTACAAGCATAGGTGATTATTTTGTGATATGCAGCGGCACGTCGTCGCCTCATATCAAAGCGCTGTGTGATGAAACGGAAGAAAAACTCTTGCAGGAATTTAATATAAAATGCCGCAATGAGGGTTATAATGCCGCAAACTGGCTGCTTATGGATTACGGCAATGTTGTTATTCACATATTTAACAAGGAAAGCCTTGATTTTTACGGACTTGAGAGACTTTGGGCAGATGCCCCTCAGATAGAATTTTTGGAGGAAACAGAAAAATGAGTTACGATTATAAAAGAATTGAGAAAAAATGGCAGGATAAATGGCATAGCGAAAATACCTTTGCAGCCTCAGAAGACAAATCAAAACCTAAATTTTTTGCTCTTGTTGAGTTCCCCTATCCGTCGGGACAGGGACTTCACGTAGGTCATCCCAGAAGCTATACTGCAATGGATATATTGGCAAGAAAAAGAAGGATGAACGGCTATAACGTTCTTTACCCCATGGGTTGGGATGCTTTTGGTCTGCCCACAGAAAACTTTGCTATCAAAAATAAAATTCATCCCGCAAAGGTTACGGAAAATAACGTGGCAAACTTCAAGCGTCAGCTTCAGAGCCTTGGATTCTCCTTTGACTGGACCCGTGAAATTAACACCACAGACCCCGATTATTATAAATGGACTCAGTGGATATTCCTGAAATTTTTTGAAAAGGGTCTTGCCTATAAACAGGAAATGCCCATTAACTGGTGTACAGGCTGTAAGGTTGGCCTTGCAAACGAAGAGGTTGTGGGCGGCGTTTGTGAACGTTGCGGAAGCGAGGTTGTTCAGAAGAAAAAGTCACAGTGGATGCTGAAAATTACAGAATACGCTGACAGACTTGCAAGCGATGTTGACGACACAGATTTCCTCGAAAAAATCAAAACTCAGCAGAAAAACTGGATTGGACGCTCAGAAGGTGCGGAAGTAACTTTTGGTATTGACGGAAAAGAGGAAACAATACTTGTTTACACCACCCGTCCGGATACACTTTTTGGTGCAACCTACGTGGTGCTCTCACCCGAGCATGCGCTGGTTGAAAAATTAAAGGATTCTATAGAAAACTATGACGAGGTTTTAAATTATGTAAGCGAAGCTGCAAAGAAAACTGAGTTTGAAAGAACCGAGCTTGCAAAAGATAAAACAGGCGTTGAGCTTAAAGGAATAAAAGCGGTAAATCCCGTAAACGGCACAAAAATTCCGGTATGGATTTCCGACTATGTACTTACTACTTACGGAACAGGTGCTATCATGGCAGTTCCTGCTCATGACACACGTGACCACGAATTTGCGAAAAAATTCGGACTGCCCATTATTGAAGTTGTTGGCGGTGGCAAAGATGTTCAGGAAGAAGCGTTTACAGACGTTGCAAACGGCACAATGGTTAACTCCGGCTTTTTGACAGGTAAAAATGTAAAAGAAGCAATTCCTGCTATAATAGACTGGCTTGAGGAAAAAGGCCTTGGCAACAGAAAAATCAACTTCAAGCTCCGTGACTGGGTATTCTCCCGCCAGAGATACTGGGGTGAGCCAATTCCTCTTGTGTGGTGTGACAAATGTGGTTGGGTATCAATCGGTGAAGAAAATCTGCCGCTGACGCTTCCTGACACAGAAAACTTTGAACCGGGAGAAAATGGCGAATCACCTCTTGCAAAAATGGAAGATTGGGTTAAAACAACCTGTCCTCATTGCGGTGGTCCTGCTACAAGAGAAACTGACACAATGCCTCAGTGGGCAGGTTCATCATGGTATTTCCTACGATATGTTGACGCTCACAACAGCGAGGCTTTTGCATCCAAAGAAAATATAGATTACTGGATGCCGGTAGACTGGTACAACGGTGGTATGGAGCACACAACACTCCACCTTTTATACTCCAGATTCTGGCATAAATTCCTCTATGATATCGGCGTAGTTAACACAAGTGAGCCTTATACAAAGAGAACCTCACACGGAATGATTTTGGGCGAAAACGGTGAAAAAATGTCCAAATCAAGAGGCAACGTTATAAATCCGGATGAAATTGTTGAAGAATATGGTGCAGATACATTCAGAACATACGAAATGTTCATTGGTGCGTTTGACCAGGCAACACCTTGGTCAATGCAGGGCGTAAAAGGTTGCTACAGGTTCCTTGAGAGAGTCTGGGCGCTTCAGTTTATGCTTGATGGAAGTATGGATTATTCGGCTGAAATGGAAACAGCTATGCACAAAGCTGTTAAAAAAGTTGGCGATGACATTGAAAGAATGAAGTTCAACACCGCCATTGCAACACTTATGGCACTTGTTAACGACTTTAACAAGCTTGGCAAAATCACAAAAGGAGAGCTTAAAACTTTCCTCCAGCTGTTAAACCCCATTGCACCTCATATTACTGAAGAAATGTGGTCAATGTGCGGTTTTGACGGTGAACTCTCATACAGACCATGGCCTGAATATGATGAGGCAAAAACTGTTGACGATGAAATTGAAATTGTTCTTCAGGTTAACGGCAAAATTGTGGAAAAAATGAACATTCCGTCCGGACTTGACAGAGCAGCAATGGAAGAAACAGTTAAAGCTTCGGGCAAGCTTGAGGAAATTGCAGGCGGAAAAACTATAGTTAAAATCATCTGCGTTCCGGGTAAGCTTGTGAATGTTGTTGTAAAATAATGGATGAAAACAAATCCTTTTTTAAAAATCTTGCCGGACCGCTGATAAGTGCAGTGATTGCGGCAGCAGTTACTGTGATTATAATGAGCTGCTGCAATCAGGACCGGGACATAAGTGCAACTGTTACCCTGCCGGAAATAAAGATTTACATACGTGGCGAGATTACATCGCCCGGTCTTTATAAAATTGATGCGGACACCCGTCTGTATGAACTTATGGAAATTGCAGGCGGGGCAACAGAAAATGCCGACATGGACAAGCTCAATCTTGCTGCAATTTTAACAGACGGAACAACAATCAATATTCCGGCAATGGGCAGCGAAAAGGAAAATGTGCAGCAAACAAAACCGGAAACCGGGCAGACGGCTGTCATAACAAATCAAGACATATATCAAACACCTGCCCAAACACCGCCCGAGTCACCACCAAAAGATGAGAAGAAACCTGCTGTTTCGGAAAAGATAAGTTCAGGAACAATTAATATTAACACTGCATCGGCAGATGAGCTTATGAGACTTCCGGGAGTGGGGCAGGCAATAGCGGGTAAAATTATAAGCTACCGAAATGAAAGTGGTGGATTTAAATCCATAGAAGAAATTATGAATGTTTCGGGCATAGGCGAAAAGACTTTTGAAAAAATGAAACCGTTTCTTGCGGTTGAGTAAAAAGGGATAACGAAATGATGAATGATACAATAGCAGCGCTTGCGACTGTCCCGGGAAGGGGAGGCATAGCGGTAATCCGTGTAAGCGGTGATGATGCTGTTAAAATTTCATCGGCAGTCTGCGGAGAAGAAATTTTAACTGCAAAATCTCATACGGCGCATTTTGTAAAGCTTAAAAGAGCCGATGGCAGCATAATTGACCATGCGGTTGTTACGGTTATGCTTGCGCCGGGGTCCTATACAGGCGAAAATGTGGTGGAAATAAGCTGCCATGGCAGCATGACACCCGTCAGGGAAATACTGATGATTCTGAGCGAAAACGGCGCAAGATATGCCACCGCCGGAGAGTTTACAAAAAGAGCTTTCTTAAACGGAAAAATGGACCTTTCTCAGGCGGAAGCGGTGCTTGATATAATAAACTCCGAAAGCGAACTTGCTCTTTCGGTGGGAGTAAATCAGCTTGAGGGGAGACTATCTGCCGAAACAAACCGGATTCGTGATGAAGTGGTCTACCTTTCGGCAATGCTGGGTGCGGAAGCAGATTTTCCCGAAGAAGGTGTTTCGGGCATTTCCGATGAAGTGATAGAAGAAAAAATCACCACCTGTCTTAAAGGGCTTGAAAAGCTTATTGAAAGTTCAAAATCGGGCGAGCTTGCACGTGACGGAATAAAAACTGTTATAGCAGGGACGCCCAACACGGGCAAATCTTCGTTACTCAACACACTTGTGGGAAGACAGAGAGCTATTGTAACAAATATCCCCGGAACAACAAGAGACAGTATTGAAGAATATATTACTATTGGTCATGCACTCATAAAGCTGATTGATACAGCAGGAATACATGATACCAATAACGAGGTTGAGAAAATCGGCGTAAGCATTGCCGGCAGTGCAGTGGAAAGTGCTGACCTGATACTTTTTGTACTCGACCTGAGCAGAAAAATAAGTGTTGAGGACAGGCAAGTGCTTGACCTTATAAAGAATAAAAACACAATAGTTATTTTTAATAAAACAGATATAGCTGACCCGTCGGCAGAAAAAGAATATGAAGAAATTCTAAAAGATTTTCGGATAGTCAAAATTTCTGCAAAAACGGGAGATGGGGTGGAAAGCCTCAAAAAAACTATTTCAGATATGTTTGATTTTCAGGAAATTGCGGTGGGCGAAAGTGCAGTAATTTCAAACGTGCGTCATATAGCTGCGGTGAAAAAAGCAAGTAGCCTGATACAAACCGCTTATGCAGACTATAAAGCCGGTGTTCCTGCCGATTTTATGGCGGTTAATTTAAGCGGTGCGGCAGAGGCTCTTGGCGAAATTACCGGAATGAGCGTGTCTGAAGAAATTGTTGACAGAATTTTTAAGGATTTTTGTGTAGGAAAGTGAGAATATGCAGCCGATTATATTAGCAATTGAAAGCTCCTGCGACGAAACTGCTGCTGCGGTAAGTCGTGGTGGCAGGGAAATTCTATCAAGCATTATATCCACGCAGATAGATATTCATAAGGAATATGGCGGAGTTGTGCCCGAAATTGCATCCCGTCACCATCTGACCAATATAGATACCGTAGTAAAAACCGCCATTTCAGAAAGTGGACTTGAAATGACCGATATAGATGCGGTGGCGGTAACAGCAGGACCGGGACTTGTGGGAGCACTTCTTGTTGGTGTTTCATACGCAAAGGCGCTTGCCAGGTCGCTTTGTGTTCCACTTGTGCCCGTTCACCACATTGAAGGTCACATCTGTGCAAACTACATAGCAAACCCCGACCTTGAGCCGCCATTTGTGTGCCTTGTTGCGTCGGGCGGTCACAGCCATATTGTCCACGTCACAGATTATGGAAAGTTTGAAATACTGGGCAGAACCCGTGACGATGCGGCAGGCGAAGCCTTTGACAAGATTGCAAGAGTAATAGGGCTTGGGTATCCGGGCGGTCCGCTTGTGGAAAATGCGGCAAAAGAAGGAAAGAGTGACGCCATTTCATTCCCGAGAGTCCGGTTTGAAAATAAAATGGATTTCAGCTTCAGCGGTGTTAAAACTGCGGTTATGAACTATATCCATCATGCAGAACAGAAAAATGAAAAAATTAATATAAATGATGTCGCAGCATCATTCCAGGAGGCTGTAACAGACGTCCTGGCAGAAAATACAATATATGCAGCCCGGCTCAAAAATGTGAAAAAGATATGCCTTGCAGGCGGAGTGGCATCAAACGGATATCTGAGGCAAAAGATGGAAAGGCTTGCAAAAAAAGACGATATTTCTGTTTTATATCCGCCACCGGTACTTTGTACCGATAATGCTGCGATGATTTGTTGCGCCGGTTATTATGAATATAAAAACGGCAATATAGCGACAGACAGACTTAATGCATATCCCTCGCTTGAGCTTGGGGATAAAATCGTTATGTAAACGCATAACATGTTGAAAAGTAACAGAATTATACAAAATTTCTGTGGATAACTCGCCAAAACATACGCAATACAGCACTTTTTCTGTGGAAAACTCTGTGGAAAATGTGTAAAACTATAAAACTTATGTAACCTGAAAGAGAGTTGATTTTTTATGAAGACGGATATTGAAATTGCTGAAAGCTGCAGTATGCTGCCCATAACTGAGATTGCTGAAAAAATAGGAATAAAGGCTGATGACCTGGAACTTTATGGAAGATATAAAGCTAAAATCGGCTGGGAAGCTATTGAGAAAGCGAAAGCAAATAAGGACGGCAAACTTATACTTGTAACTGCTATAAACCCCACTCCTGCCGGTGAAGGCAAAACTACCACAACGGTAGGAATAGGCCAGGCATTTGAAAAAATCGGCAAAAAAGCAATTATAGCACTCAGAGAACCTTCTCTTGGACCGGTGTTCGGTGTAAAAGGCGGGGCAGCGGGAGGCGGATATGCACAGGTTGTTCCCATGGAGGATATAAATCTTCATTTCACAGGCGACATCCATGCAATGACAGCTGCAAACAACCTTCTTTCGGCACTGCTCGATAACCATATTTATCAGGGTAATGAGCTGAACATTGACCCCAAGAAAATTGTCTGGAAACGTGTTATGGATATGAATGAACGTGCCCTTAGAAACATTGTATGCGGCATGGGCAGAGAAGTTGATGGGGTTACCCGTCAGGATAGCTTCCAGATTACCGTTGCGTCTGAGATAATGGCAATTGTATGCCTTGCGGAAGGTATTGAAGATTTAAAAGACCGTCTCGGCAAGATTATTGTTGCTTATACATACGACAATAAACCGGTTACTGCTGCTGACCTTAAGGCGGTAGGATCAATGGCGGTACTTTTGAAAGACGCAATAAAACCAAATCTTGTTCAGACTCTTGAAAATACGCCTTGTCTGATGCATGGCGGTCCTTTTGCAAATATCGCACATGGCTGCAACAGTGTAACAGCAACAAAACTTGCACTCAAACTCGCAGATTACTGCATTACAGAAGCAGGCTTCGGTGCAGACCTTGGCGGCGAAAAGTTTCTGGACATCAAATGTCGCAAAGCAGGGCTTAATCCCAGTGCAATAGTAATTGTTGCGACAATCCGTGCTCTCAAATATAACGGCGGAGTTAAAAAAGAAGACCTTGCCGGAGAAAATGTTGAGGCACTGAAAAAAGGTCTTCCCAATCTCGGCAAACATATTGAAAATATTAAATCCTGTGGAATCCAGCCTATTGTTACACTCAACTCATTTGCAACAGATACAGAGGCTGAGCAGAAAGCGGTAGAACAGTTCTGCGCCGGCTATGGCGTGGCTTGTGTTAAATGCGAAGGCTTTGCAAAAGGTGGCGAAGGTGCAACAGAGCTTGCAAAAAAAATTGTTGAGGTAACAGATAAGGAAACGGCTCCCTACAAACCTTTCTATGAACTTGATATGCCCATTAAAGACAAAATAAACGCAGTTGTAACAAAGGTTTATGGAGGTAGCGGCGTAAATTATACTGCGGCTGCATCCCAGCAGATTGCAAGAATTGAGGCTTTGGGCTATGGAAATCTGCCTGTCTGCATTGCGAAGAATCAGTATTCGCTGTCGGATGATGCGACTGCACTTGGCAGACCGGAAGGCTTTGAGGTTACCGTAACAGAAGCAAGAGTTTCCGCCGGCGCCGGATTTGTGGTGGTGCTTACAGGCACAATCATGACCATGCCCGGACTTCCCAAAACCCCTGCGGCAAACAACATTGATATAGACGGAACCGGAAAAATCACCGGATTATTTTAAAAAAGACGCCCCACGTGGCGTCTTTTTTAAAATACAAAGTGGATTGTAGGGGCCGGCGTCCTCGACGATCCGCAATGTTTTGTAAATAAATGTCTTGCAATTAATGAAAAAGTATGATATATTGGAAGTGCGACATAACTTAATATCGAACTTGTAAGTGTGATTTTTGCTTTTCTGGCAAAAATGCACGCTCTGTTTTCATACACTTACAAGTTTATGATGAGTTATGTCGCAGTAACCAGAGTTGTGCGTTTTTCATGCGTCAACTTTGGTTGGCGCATTTTTTTATGCGCACAGCTCCCTTTTTTGCGACATAAACTGAAGAAGAAAACCCGCCGAACGGCGGGTTTTCTTCTTTTATCCCAAAGCTACGTCGAGAGCCATCATAAGTGTAAAACCAAGGGAGAACATCACCGTTCCGATGTTGGAATGTTCGCCCTGAGACATTTCTGGGATAAGCTCTTCCACTACCACATAAATCATTGCACCTGCGGCAAAACTTAAAAGATAGGGAAGTATGGGGGTTACAATCGATGCCGCAAGGATGGTTAAGAGTGCGCCGATTGGTTCAACAATTCCCGAAAGAGCACCGTAGAGAAAGGCTTTTGACTTTTTTTCGCCGTCTGACGCCATTGGCATGGAAATAATTGCGCCTTCCGGGAAGTTCTGGATAGCTATTCCAAGCGACAGGGCGAGTGCACCGGCAATTGACATTGCTGCATTTCCGCTTACTATTCCGGCATAAACCACACCCACCGCCATGCCCTCGGGCAGATTGTGAAGAACAACTGCGAGCACCAACATGGAATTTTTCTTTAAATTACTTTTTGGACCTTCCACATGGCCGCTTACGGCGTGAAGGTGGGGAATGAGCTTATCAAGTAAGAGAAGAAAGAGTATGCCTATCCAGAATCCCACTGTCGCAGGGATAAAGGAAAGCTTGCCCATGTTTTCTGCCTGATTCATCGCAGGAATTAAAAGACTCCAGATTGATGCCGCAACCATGACACCGCCGGCAAAGCCTGTCAGTGCACGCTGAACTTGCCGGCTGAGATTTCCTTTCATAAAAAACACACAGGCAGAGCCTAAAATTGTTCCGATAAATGGAATTAAAATTCCTTTCCATACTTCAAAATTCATAATATCATTCCTTTACCTTTAATGTTTTAAGATGTTCTTTTGTTTCTTTCGAAATTTTAAGACTTTCGAGCGATTTCTGAATTGCTTTGTTATGCACCCAGACTGAAAGCCTGCGCCCGGTTATGTAAGAAATTGCACATTCATATTGTTTTACAAGCGCCGTCTGAAAATACCAGGCGACCATCATATTAACATAGTATTCATCCGACCGGATTTTTGAAACCCTTTCGGGAAATTCCGGACGAAAATTTTCACCCAGATAAAAACTAAGGAGCAGACCGATGGCATACCTTACCGTATATGTTTTATCTGAATTTAGCCACTTATATATATGAGGGAGAAGTTTTTCGGGGTTTTTCCTGAAAACAGGCGGGCGAAACATGTCGCAGGTTGCCCAGTTATCAATAAAGGGGAGAAACTTTTCCGCCAGAAAAAGTGCACGGTCAAAATCCTTTTCCTGCTCAATTAAAAATGCGTGAAGATTGTTTTCCTCATAATATTTGTGGGGGAGAGTATTTAAAAAGTTCTCCGCCTCAGGAGTTTTTGCGAAATCTTTTGCAAATTTCCGAAGCTGTGGCACACGCACGCCAATTATAAGGTCAGGGTTTACTGTGGGCATAAGGGCAGAATGAAATTTTTTATATCCTATGTCCTGCATGGACAAAAGCATTTTGGTAACGGGCACGGGAAGTTCACCTCTCTTGTTTAATATACCATAAAAAATAAATTTTAGCAAGGTTACATAGGTAAATTGACATAGGAAAAATAATGTGATATATTAAGCTAAAGAGGTGGAATTGTATGAAGGCAATGGTTATAATAAATCCCCGGGCAGGGAAAATGAAATCCCGGACAGCACTTTTTGATATTATCGAAACCTTGTGTCTGGCAGGTTATGATCCTACCGTTCAGATAACAACAAAGAAAGAGGATGGGGTGCTTTTTGCAAAAAAGGCAACTGCCGGCGATTATGATTTGGTAGTTTGCTGCGGCGGAGACGGCACACTCAATGAGGTAATAAGCGGCATTATAAGCTCGGGCAGAAAAATCCCGGTGGGATATATTCCGGCGGGAAGCACTAATGATTTTGCGAGAACGCTTGGCCTTTCTTTGATTCCAAAAAAAGCAGCTCAGCTGGTTGCAACCGGAACCCCTACTCCGGTGGATGTAGGCAAATTCGGCAAAGACAGATTTTTCACCTATATAGCGTCTTTTGGCATATTTACCGCTGCCAGCTACAATACTCTCCAATCCACAAAAAATGTGATGGGGCACATGGCTTATGTGCTTGAGGGAATAAAAGACCTTGGGGTTATACAGCCCTATCATGTGAAGGTTACCTCGGAAGGAAAAACTTACGAAGGAGACTATATATTTGGTGCGGTGACAAACTCAACTTCGGTAGGAGGAATTGTAAGGCTTGAAAAGAATATCGTAGACCTTTCGGACGGGCTGTTTGAGGTTGTACTTGTTAAAACCCCAAAGGATGTTACGGAATTTGGCAGAATTCTTATGGGACTTGCCAACTCAGACCTGTCGGACAGCATGTTTGACTTTTTCAAAAGTTCGGAAGTGACCTTTGAATCTGAAACGGAATTTCCGTGGGCATTGGATGGAGAAGAAGCTGAGCCGGGAAAAAAGGTAACTATAAAAAATATCAAAAATGCTATTGAATTTTTAAGATAATTTTGTCGTATTTTGTTGACAAAGGTGTATCCTAATGGTAAAATATATGTAACATATATCTTTAATCCGATACAGCGATGTCGGCAAGATAAAATGGCGCGAAAGATAAGTCTTGCCTGACGGCAAGGCTTTTTTTGTTGACGAGAGAAGATATAAATAATTTTTAGGAGCGTGTAAATATGAATCTTGTTTACGGCGTAAAAGACAAACCTACTTTTGGTAAGCTTTTAGTATTCGCACTTCAGCAGCTTCTGGCAATCCTTGCTGCAACAATCGCAGTTCCTGCCATCATCGGTAACGGAATGTCCCACTCAGCGGCACTTTTTGGTGCAGGTGTAGGTACAATTGTGTACCTTCTGTTCACAAAGTTTAAGAGCCCTGTATTCCTTGGTTCTTCCTTTGCATTTATCGGCTCAATGTTTGCAGCATTCGCTGGCGGCGTATCCACAGCGGGCGGGTATGCAGGTCTTATTTTAGGTGCGGCGTTTGCAGGTCTTGTTTATGTTGTTCTTGCAATTGTTGTTAAAATTGCAGGCGTTAAATGGATTAACAAACTGATGCCTCCCGTTGTTATCGGACCTACTGTTGCGCTCATCGGTCTTTCCCTTGCAGGCGCAGCAATTTCTGACCTTCAGGTTGCTAAGGTTGCTACAGCTTCACCTTATGTTTGCATTATCTGTGGTCTTGTAACACTTGCAGTTGTTATTCTCTGCTCCGTTTACGGCAAGAAAATGACAAAGCTTATTCCGTTTATCATCGGTATTGTTGCGGGCTATGTTCTTGCTGCAATTTTTACACTTATCGGAATCAAAGCAAACAATCCTGCACTTATGGTTATTGATTTTTCTGCTTTTGCTGATATGAAGTGGATTCCCGACTTTACATTTGTTCAGGCACTTAAAGGCGTAAAAGAAATTGACGCAGCTTACATTGCTACAATCGCAGTTGCTTATGTTCCCGTTGCGTTTGTTGTATTCGCTGAACACATTGCGGACCACAAAAACCTCTCTTCCATCATTGGAACAGAGCTTTTAGAAGAACCGGGTCTTCACAGAACACTTTTAGGTGACGGTATCGGTTCTATCGTTGGCGCAATCTTCGGTGGTTGCCCCAACACTACATACGGCGAATCTGTTGGTTGTGTAGCTATCACAGGCAATGCTTCTGTTATCACAATTCTTACAACAGCAATTATTGCGATTCTCGCATCTTTTGTTGCTCCGTTTGTAACATTTTTAGCAACCATTCCTAACTGCGTAATGGGCGGTGTTTGTATTTCACTTTACGGTTTTATCGCTGTATCAGGTCTTAAAATGATTCAGCAGGTTGACCTTGGCGAAAACAAAAACCTATTTGTTGTAGCAGTTATCCTTATCACAGGTATCGGCGGACTTACACTTACATTCGGACAGGTTACAATCACATCTATCGCTTGTGCACTTATCCTCGGTATCCTTACAAACCTTATGGTTTCAAAAGCGAAATAAGGTAAACTTTTATGAAATTTAAAGCTACGCTGATGGAGGAGGATGCGCTCCGGCGTGTCCTTGTCCGGATGTCTCATCAGATAATTGAAAAAAATAAATCGGTTGAAGGTCTCTTTCTTGTAGGGATTAAAACAAGGGGCGTTCCCCTTGCTGAAAGAATAGCAGAAAACATTTTCGCCATTGAGAATAAAAAGGTGGAAATGGGCGCGCTTGATATAACCCTTTATCGTGACGATTTAACCGATATAGCGGAAGACCCTGTTATAAACTCTGCCGAAATAGGTATAGATGTTACAGGGAAAAACGTGGTTTTGGTGGACGATGTTTTGTTTACCGGCAGAACGGTGCGTGCCGCAATGGATGCCATCATATCACTTGGCAGACCGGCGACAATTCAGCTCGCTGTTGTTGTAGACAGGGGACACAGAGAACTTCCTATTCGTGCCGATTATGTCGGCAAAAATGTTCCCACATCAAAAAGCGAGATTATCTGCGTGAATTTATCTGAAACAGATAAGGCGGACAGTGTGGAAATATTTGAAATTGAATAAAATAAAACCCGAACGGTGCTTCCGTTCGGGTTTGTTTTATAGATTTATTCAATGCCGTTTGGGTTTTTCTCAACAAATCTCCAGGAATCAAGGCACATTTCTTCAATGCCTTTTTTTGCTTCCCAGCCAAGAACTTCTTTTGCTTTTGCGGGGTTTGCATAGCACATTGCAATATCGCCCGGACGGCGGTCTGTGATTTTGTGATTTACCTCTCTGCCACTTGCTTTTTCAAAAGCATGTACCATTTCAAGAACGCTAAAGCCGTTTCCTGTACCGAGGTTAAAAGCATCAACACCTTTTTCTTTTGCTACCCATTCGAGAGCCTTAAGATGACCAAGGCTTAAGTCAACAACGTGGATATAGTCTCTGACGCCTGTGCCGTCGGGAGTGGGATAATCACCACCGAACACCGAGAGCTGAGGAAGTTTGCCGGCAGCAACCCTTGCGATGTAAGGCATAAGGTTGTTGGGAATTCCGTTGGGGTCCTCGCCGATAAGACCGCTTTCGTGCGCACCAATGGGGTTAAAATATCTGAGAAGAGCAATGCTCCACTCATTATCCGACACATATAGGTCACGAAGGATATTTTCAATCATCAGCTTTGTACTTCCGTATGGGTTGGTTGTGGAAAGCGGGAAATCTTCTGTGATGGGAACACTTGCGGGGTTTCCGTAAACAGTTGCGGACGAGCTGAAAACAATTTTCTTCACACCGTGTTTTCTCATAGCCTGGCACAAAATGAGCGTGCCGGTGATATTATTATGATAATATTCAAGTGGCATAGCAACAGATTCACCAACCGCTTTGAGACCTGCAAAATGAACAACAGCATCAATTTCATTTTCGTCAAAGATTCTGTTCATACCCTTTTCGTCCAAAAGGTCTGTTTCATAGAATTTAAAATCTTTGCCGGTTATTTTTTTAATTCTTTCAAGTGATGCGGGTTTAGAGTTTGAAAAGTTGTCCATTACAACAATATCATAACCTGCATCAAGCAGTTCAACACATGTGTGGCTGCCGATAAATCCGGCGCCGCCGGTTACAAGTACTTTCATAATCATATCTCCTTAAATGTATTTTATATCACTATCCCGCCGTTGGGACTTATCACCTGACCGGTTATGTAATCGCCACCTTTTTCTGCAAGAAAAAGAGCAGAAAGTGCGATTTCTTCCGGCGTGGCAAATCTGCCAAGGGGAATTTCAGCTTCAATTTCGTTTTTCTCCTCATGGGTAAAACAACTCATCATATCGGTATCCACTACGCCGGGAGCGAGTGCATTGACAGTTATGCCTGATGGTGCAAGTTCCTTGGCGAGCGCTTTGGTAAACCCGATAATACCGGCTTTAACCATGGAATAATGAACCTCGCACGAAGCACCTGCCATACCCCATATAGAAGAAATATTAATTATTTTGCCCGACTTTTTATTAATCATGTCGTCTAAAACCGCCTGAGTGCAGTTGAAAGCGCCTTTCAGGTGGACGGCAACCATTCTGTCAAAATCATCACCCGAGATATCTGAAAAAAGTTTTGACTGGGCAATCCCGGCGTTGTTAATTAAAATGTCCACGCCGCCAAAATGGGACTTTATCCGGGAAATCATTTCGTCAACCTGATTGCGGTCCGAAACATCAGCACGAAAAGCGGCAGTATTTTTCAGCTCTTTTTCTAAAGTAAGAGCTTCTTTTTCACTGCTGCACCAATTTAGTGCGACGTTATATCCATTCTCTGAAAACAGACGGGCACAAGCACTGCCTATACCTCTTGAGCCGCCTGTAATAAGTACTGTTTTCATGGTTTTATTTGCTGTCAACCGTTATTACTGCCGCATAGCGACTGTCCTTTTCAGACAGCATCTCCTTTATCTGAGAAAGTATTTCATCTTTGTTTTTTTGCAAATCAAAGGGCATTTCAATGTCAAATATGAGGTTAATATTATTTTCGCCATCCGTCATACGAAAATCGTGAATTCCCATGCGGGAGTCAATAGAAGTGACGATTTCGAGCACCTGAGCTTTGGTTTTATCTGTAAGTTCACAACCGGTTGCAATGGGGTCCATGTGAATTACTGTGTGAACTCCCAACTCTTGCGAGATTTCCTGTTCCAGACGGTCAATAAGTTCGTGGATTTTCACAATATCTGCCGTATCGGGCACTTCTGCATGAACAGAAGCCATTTTTCTGCCCGGACCATAATCGTGCACAATCAGGTCGTGCACGCCGACAATGCCATCTGCCCCGATAATTTTGTCAGTAATTTTATCAACCGTTTCCATGTCGGGAGCTCTGCCCAAAAGGACGTCTACGGTGTCTTTTGCAATGCCGAAACCTGAATAAATTACAAGCAATGAGAAAATCGCACCCATGACAGCGTCCAGCGGAAAACTTATATATCTCCCAACAATTAGCGAAATTACCACAATTGATGTGGAAATTGCATCAATCAGAGAATCGACAGCGGTAGCACGGAGCACGCCCGAGCCAATCTGACCGGATAGCCAGCGGTTGTAGGAAGCCATCCAAAGCTTCACAAGCACCGACGCTGCAAGAATTATAACAAGCGGCAGGCTGAAAGCTACAGATTGAGGGGTAAAGATTTTTGAAACAGAGCTTTTTAAAAGCTCAAACCCCACAAGCATTATTATAAATGAAACAATCAGCGAGGAAATATATTCAATCCTGCCGTGACCGAAAGGATGTTCCTCGTCAGGACGCATATTGCTCAGCTTGGTGCCCAGAATGACTATAAGTGAAGAAGCGGTGTCCGACAGGTTGTTAAATGCATCGGAGATTATACCGATACTGTTCATGAGACTGCCTACCGTCAGCTTTAAAACAAAAAGCACAAAATTGCAGATAATTCCCAAAACTCCACCCAAAACCCCGTATTTTTCACGGACTTTTGAATCGGAAACATTTTCATATTCCGCAATAAATTTTTTAACTAAAAACTTAATCAAACTGATGCCCCCGTATCAATCAATAAATTATCAGATTGGCTGGCGCTGACCGCCAGGCTATCGCATCTTTCATTATATTCGTGTCCTGCGTGGCCTTTGAGCCACACAAAGCTCACTTTGTGTTTGTCTAAAAGAGGCAAAAGGCGTTGCCATAAATCCACGTTCAGCGCCGGTTTGCCGTCGGATTTTTTCCAGCCTTTTAGCTGCCAGGACAGAGCCCAGCCCTTTTCAATAGCATCCACAACGTATTTAGAGTCGGAATAAATAGTAACCTCGCACTCCATTTTAAGGGCTTCAAGCCCGGTTATAACTGCTAAAAGCTCCATTCGGTTGTTGGTGGTGCTTTTATAACCTGCCGATATTTCCTTTTGTTTATCGCCATGTTTTAAGATTACACCAAACCCGCCCGGGCCCGGATTTCCGCTGCAGGCACCGTCGGTATAAATATCTACTTTTTTCATAATAAAAAATTCCTTTATGTTCTTTATATAATTATACCCCAATCGGGGCATAAATGCAACATCAATTTACATAAAAATAGAACATGTTTAATTATATTTGGGCAGGAATGATAGTTTTTTCTATTATACTTTCACTTTTTACAGGCAGGGTGGATGAGGTGGCACTTGCTGCGAGCGAAGGGGCAGCAAAGGCGGTGACCACCTGCCTTGAAATTGCGGGAATAATGATGCTTTGGAACGGGCTGATGAATATAGCCTCCGAAAGCGGACTTATCAGTATTTTCTCAAAGGCTATACGACCTGTTTACAGAATGTTTTTCAAGAAAATTCCGGAAGAGTCTGTGGCGGGAAAAAATATTTTGATGAATATAGCTGCAAACATTTTGGGACTGGGGAATGCAGCTACTCCGTTCGGGCTGAAAGCAATGGAGGAAATGGGGAAAAACTCGGGCAGCAGAGCAACAGACGAAATGATAATTTTTCTTGTTTTAAATACGGCATCAATTCAGCTTCTTCCCACAACAATTATTTCGCTCAGGGGAGAGGCGGGCTCTGCCGCACCATCCGAAATACTTGTCCCGGTGTGGATAGTAAGCATTTTTGCACTTGTTATGGGACTTGTCGGAACGGTCATTTTCAGGAGGGAATAATTTGCAGAAATACATCATGCCGCTGATAATACTTTTTATAGTGGTTTTCGGACTTTTACGCAAAGGTGAAGTGTATCAACCCTTTGTCACAGGTGCGTCAGAAGGACTTAAAACTCTTGCGGAAATCATTCCGAGCATTGTGGGGATACTTGTGGCGGTAGAAATGCTTAAAAGTTCGGGTGCGGTGGAAATGCTTGCGCACGCACTTTCGCCGCTTTTAAAACTTATCGGCATGCCGGCAGATATAATACCGCTTGCTTTTCTTAGACCTTTTTCGGGAAGCGGGTCGGTGAGCATAGTGAGTGAAATTATTAAAACTCACGGACCGGACAGCTATGCCGGCAGAATTGCATCTGTAATGATGGGGTCAACCGAAACCACTTTTTATACGGTGGCACTTTATTACGGCGTAGCCAAGGTAAAAAATATCCGCCATACATTGCATGCTGCATTGTTGGCGGATTTATGCGGTATTATAGGCAGTGTGATTGTCTGCCGTTTGTATTTTAGAATGTAAGTTTTTTAGCGATATAGTCTTTCAGTTCTGAAATACCAATTCTTTCCTGTTCCATACTGTCACGGTCACGAACGGTAACAGTGCCGGTTTCTTCACTTTCGAAGTCGTAAGTGATACAGATGGGTGTGCCTATTTCGTCCTGCCTTCTGTAGCGTTTGCCTATGCTGCCGGTATCATCAAATTCACACATGAAATCTTTGGAAATTTCAGCAAATACTTCTTCTGCTTTTTCCGAAAGCTTTTTGGAAAGGGGAAGGACAGCTGCTTTGTAAGGAGCAAGCGCAGGATGAAGTCGGAGAACAGTTCTTACATCGCCTTCGCCAACTTCTTCTTCGTCGTAAGCTTCAACGAGGAACGCAAGAGCCACACGGTCAGCGCCAAGTGACGGCTCAACAACATAAGGAATATATTTTTCGTTTGTATAGGGGTCAACATATTCCATGTTTTCCCCGGAGTGATTAGCGTGCTGAGTAAGGTCAAAGTCAGTTCTGTCTGCTATGCCCCAAAGCTCGCCCCAACCAAACGGGAACATAAATTCTATGTCGGTAGTAGCTTTTGAATAGTGTGAAAGCTCTTCGGGATCGTGGTCGCGAAGTTTTAAATTTTCCTTCTTTATTCCAAGAGAATAGAGCCAGTTTTCGCAGTATCCTCTCCAGTAGGAGAACCATTCAAGGTCGGTTCCGGGAGCACAGAAAAACTCAAGTTCCATCTGCTCGAATTCTCTTGTTCTGAAAGTAAAGTTACCCGGAGTAATTTCATTTCTGAAAGATTTACCAATCTGACCTACGCCAAAAGGCACTTTTTTTCTTGTGGAACGCTGAATGTTTTTAAAGTTAACAAAAATACCCTGAGCAGTTTCGGGACGGAGGAAAAGCTCGGCCTTTGAATCCTCGGTTACACCCTGGAAAGTCTTGAACATCAGGTTGAATTTTCTGATATCGGTATAGTTGAGCTTGCCACATTCGGGGCAAACAATTTTGTTTTCGATAATATAGTCGAGCATCTGTGCGTCAGACCAGCCGCCAACGTTTATTACTTCGCCTTTTTCGGCAGCGTAATCTTCAATGAGCTTATCGGCACGGTGACGGGTTTTACATTCTTTACAGTCCATAAGCGGGTCGGAAAATCCGCCAACGTGACCGGAAGCCACCCATGTCTGGGGGTTCATGAGTATAGCAGAATCAAGGCCTACATTATAGGGAGATTCCTGAACAAATTTTTTCCACCACGCACGTTTTACGTTGTTTTTGAACTCAACACCTAAGGGGCCGTAATCCCAGGTGTTGGCGAGACCACCGTAAATTTCAGAGCCGGGAAAAACAAATCCTCTGCCCTTGCACAGAGCAACAATTTTTTCCATGCTTTTATCTTTGTTAAGCATATAAAAGTCAATCCTTTCTGAGGAAATAATTTCATTATTATATAATAATACCAAAACGCACGCTGTTTGTCAAGCGAATGAAAAACTCTTGTCAGGGTTATGCAAATTAAACAAAACCGGAAGAGTATTTTTATCAAAATTTACCTAAAATAATTCTTGATTTTTTATTTCATTTGTGTTACAATTGTGTTACTTGACTATAACTTTGCAAAGTTGCGAAGCAAGGTTTAGTCTGCATACCGTAATCCGGTATGTTTAAAATGTTTGCATATCTGTTATCTTTTGCGGTAAGTGACAGGGAGTACAACGTTTTACTTAAATAACTCTAATAATTGAGGAGGTATACACGATGAGATCGTTTAAAAAGATTGCTGCAGTGATCATGGCAGTTGCGATGCTTTGTTCATTCACAGCTTTTGCGGCGACTGTATCTGACTTCACTGTTGCTAATACATCAACAGCTAACCCCACAGCGACTGTTAAAGTTGAATCTGACGCTGCTCAAAACACCATCCTTGCATACAAAGGCACTGCTCTTGCAGGTGCAAATGTAGTTTACATTGACCAGCTTGGCGGTACTGCATTTACTACAGATGGCGTTTCCTTCCAGCTCGGCACTAATGTTGCTGATACTGGCACATACACAGTTGTAGTTGGTGGTACAGATGTTGCTACAGCTAAAACCGCTACATTCAACCATGCTGATGCTACACCTAAATATGATGTAACTGTTGCAGAATATGCTAACGGTACAGTATCTTACGATGCTGACTCACTTGTTGATGTTAACGAAAACACAGTAATCACATTTACAATCACTCCTTACCTCGGCTATGAACTTTCAAGCCTTATGGTAAATGGCGTTGATAAGGGATCTGCTGTTGTAAACGGAACATTTGAACTCACAGTTACTGCTAACACAACAGTTGAACCTGTGTTTGCAAGAGAAACAACTTATGCTGCTGAAGCTTACACATACAAAGAATGGTTTGATGTGGATGCAAGCGAAGGCGAAGACACTTCTTCGACCGGCGAGAAATATGCTTCCAAGCTCTTCTTTGGTAAAGTTGACGCCGATGCAGAAAAAACTGTTAAGAGCCGTGGTATGGCGCTTTATGTAAAAGATGGCGAAGAATATATAGGCTTCAAGACAGAAAAAGATACTATTGATACCTACTTTGCAGCTAACCCTGAAAAAGTTGCTGACGGCAAATATGGTATCCGTTTCTATGCTTTCAGCGAAGGTGACTATATGGTTAAATCCTATATAGAATACGCAGTTGAAGAAGGCGCAGAGCCTGACATAGTATACGGCGAAGAAATTTACTTTACAGTAGAATAAGGAGGGATAGCGATGAAAACATATGTAAAACCGGTTGCTGAAATCAGAGAATTTGAAGTAACAAACAAGATTGCTAGCCTCCAGGACTGGCTTAACAGTAACGATGTTGTTGCAGAAGGCATCACTGCTGACGCAATCACAAGTTACTACTTAAATTCCTAATTTTAAGCGAATAAAAGTAAAAAACGGCCGACGCGAAAGCGTCGGTCTTTTTTTGTTCCACATGAAATCATGCGGGTTTTTATTGTTTACAAAATTGAATGTTTATGATAAAATAAAGTATATCTGTTTGAGGTGGTGAATATATGAAGGAATTGAAGTCAGCATATTTAAAGCATCAGATTAACAATATCATAAGCATACACAAGATTGTAACCTTAAACTATTTTGAGTTTACAAATGATTTTAGCTACAAGCGTGAAAAACATAATTTCTGGGAGCTTGTGTATGTGGACAAAGGGAAACTGACCGTTGAAACGGATGATGAAACCTTTACCTTAAACCAGGGCGAGTGCGTTTTCCATAAGCCGAATGAAGTTCATTGCCACAAGGCAAACGGAGTTAATGCACCAAACTATTTTGTTATATGTTTTGTATGCAATTCGTCTTATATGAACGTTTTCAGAAATAAACATTTTAATCTTCCCGAACGGCTAAAGCGGTTTATATCAAACATAATAACTGAGGCACAGCAGGTTTTTGACCTGCCTCTGAATAATCCTGAAGAGCAGGTGCTTCGGGTTGCTCCTGAGGAGCTTTTGGGCGGTCAGCAGATGATACGTACATACCTCGAACAGTTTCTTATTTTGCTTTTGCGCCGGGAATACGGAGAAGCAAACAGTTTGCCGGATGACGCAAAAGAAGAAAATCATTTAGCATCTCAACTCAGAAGAACGCTTGATATGTACATCTATCAGGATTTCAGCGTGGAAAAATTCTGCAGTCAGATGAAATATTCAAAAGCATACCTTTCCAAAATATTTTTGAGCCAATACGGACAAACAATTCATGGCTATGTTACTTATGCGAAAATTAAAGAGGCAAGAGCCCTCATAAGAGAGCACACATACAATTTTACGCAGATTTCCGATATGCTTTGTTTTTCAAATCCGCTTTATTTTTCAAGGGTGTTTAAAAAAATAACGGGCATGTCGCCAAGTGAGTATAAAAAATCAATAAAACAGGATTAGTGAGTGTGAATATACACACTCACTTTTTATTTACGAAAATGAATGTTTGGTATACATTTTTGTATTCAATTATGCTGTATATTGATATATAATTTTATTATAACGGGAGGGATATTTATGCGAATAGTATTGGGCTCTTTGCAGTGCGAAGGAAATAGCCTGACCCCCATAAAAACAAAATACGAAGATTTTGATTATGCAAAAGGCGAAGCAATGTACGAAAAGCTTCGGGTAGTAGATTTTATGCGGGAAAACGGCTGTCAGCCAATCCCCACAATTTACGGTCATGCTTTGCCGGGTGGTGCAGTTGTAAAGGAAGATTTTTTAAAGCTTGCCCATGAGTTGGTGGATGCAATTCCAAGTTCAGATATTGACGGTGTATGGCTATATCTTCACGGAGCGTTATATGTAGAAGAAATGGGCTCGGGAGACACGTATCTTTTGAAAAAAGTCAGAGAAAAGGTGGGAAATAACATTCCCATTTCAGTTGCGATGGATTTCCATGCAGATAATACAGATGAAATTGTAAAGTTAGCCAACTGCATTACGGGATTTCGGACTGCGCCTCATACTGATCACAAAGAGACACAGATAAGGGCGATGAAAAATCTGATATATTGCATTGAAAATAAAATTCTGCCTCAGCCACAGATTGCAAGAGCAAACGTTGTTATATGCGGTGATGCGGTTCAGACTTCGCAGCAGCCACTGAAAAGTTTAATGGAAATGGCGGATGATTTTGAAAAAAATATTCCGGGAATGCTTAGCGTTCAGGTATTTAACGGTCAGCCGTGGATGGATGAGGCTTATATGGGCCCTAATTTTGTTGTTACTCATGAGTCGGATAATGATAAGGCTATGGAATGTGCAAATCTTCTGGCACAAAAGTTTTATGACATAAGACACGACTTTAGATTTGAAGTGGAAACAGCAGAACCTGAAGAAGCAATGAAAATTGCGATGCAATCGAAAGAGCAGGTTTTTGTTTCAGATTCCGGCGATAACACAACTGCAGGAGCTTCGGGTGACAATGCATATATGCTTAATATTGCAAAACGGCTTAACGCAGAAAACATTTTGATAGCCGGAATTTGTGACGCTGATGCGTGTGATTTGTGTTATAAAGCGAAAATGGGTGACGTTTTAAAACTGAAAGTTGGCGGAAGTCTTGATAAAAACAGCGAGTCTGCTACTATTTGCGGAAAACTGATTCATACAGGCGACATACTGTCCTACACTGGCGGCAATGGTGGTCCGTCGGCTACGCTTGATTGCGGCAGCATGACGGTTGTTATCACGAAAAACAGAGCCGCTTTGTGCCGGCCGGACATATTTGAATCTATTAATCTGGATTACACTAAGTTTAAAATAGTGGTAGTAAAACTGGGATATCTGTTCCCGGAACTTGCAAAAGTTGCACCAAGAGCGGTGCTGGCGTTTACGCCGGGCAGTTCGTGCGAGCGTCTGCGGGATATGAATCTGAAAAATATCCGCAGACCTATGTTCCCACTTGATGATAATTTTATATAAAATAAAAAGGAGAGATTGAAATGGCATACTACAATATGGCAGAAACAGAAAAAAGAATTGCAGAAGTAAGAAAAATCCTCACTGCAAAAAATCTTGACGCAGCACTTATTTACTTTGATGAATTAAATGTTGCTAACGGATGGTATCTGACAGGATGGTGCGGTCAGTTTGAAAAAGGCTCTGTGCTGATTCCTGTTAACGGCGAACCTATCCTTTTGGGCGGACCTGAATCAGAACCTTTTGCAAAAATGAACTCAGCTATTACTAAAGTTCGTTGCTTCCCGGTATTTATGGTTCCCGATGAAGAATACCCCAACGCTACAATCATTAACTTTGCTCAGCTTAATGAAGAACTGAAAAGTGAAGGAACAGTATTAAAGAGAATCGGTTTTGTTGGAACTGCAACAATTCCTCACCAGGTTTACTGTGATTTTGCTGAAGGTTTTGGCGGCGTTGAAATGGTTGACATTACCGACGAATATGAAACACTTCGTGCTTATAAATCACCCTGGGAAGTTGAGCAGATTGAAAAGGCAACAGGCCTTTGCGACCTCGCTTATGATAAAATGATGGCAGCTATCAAACCGGGCGCTTTTGAATTTGAAGTTGCTGCTGCTGGTGAATCCATCTGCCGTATTAACGGTGCAACAAGCTTTGCGTACTCAACAATTGTTGGCTCGGGCGAGCGTGCTAAAGCAGTAGTCCCCACAGCTACCAATAAAATGATGGAAGACGGAGAACTTGTTATGATTGGTATTGCACCGAGATTTAACGGTTATGCAGGAACATTCGGTGACACAATTCCGGTAAACGGCGTTTATACACAAAAGCAGAAAGATTTACTCAATCACATGCGTGAAACCTTCAGACTGACACGTGATATGTTAAAGCCAGGAATGAGCGGCAGAGAAATTGACGTTCCCGGAAGACTCTACTATGAAAAACACGGACTTTCTGACTATATTGTTTGTCCTTTTGCTCATTCAATCGGACTTATGGAAGCAGAATCTCCCTTCTTCGGACCTAATGGTGACTTTGTTTTAGTTCCCGGCATGACAGTTATGGTTGACGTAAGCTTCTTCGGGCATCCTGACCTTCACGGCGGAAGAATTGAAACCGGTTTTGTTATTACAGAAAACGGTTGCCGTCCGCTTTCGCCCAAAATGTGCGATTACTTCATGAAAGACCTTTAAGGAGGAGACAAGATGTTAGAATTAGGATACAAAAATTATATGTTTGTTGATGGCGACCTTCCCGGCAACGGTGACGATATGAGCCTTCCCGGACATGAAGCGCTTATGATTACAAACAAACACAAAGAAGATGCACATATTCTTGTAAATCTTTATTTTAATGATAAAGAGCCTGTAAAAGGACTTCATCTCACAGTTCCGGCAGAACGTGTAATCTGCCTTAGACTTGACCTTCCCATTGCGGAGGAAAATTACCAGATTCCATTCGGTCAGTATTCGCTTGAGCTTGAATCAGACATCACTGTTTGTGCGGCTTTTGGCAGACTTGACAGAAGATATAATCTTGGTTATTATTCAACGGGATATTGCGCAAACTGAGGCGGAATATGAAAAGATTTATCAGATATTCTCAGCTCAAACCTGAGAAGATAGAAGATTATGTAAACCTACATAAAGAGCCCTGGCCCGAGCTTTTGGCGCTTCTTTCGGAATGTGGTATTTCAAATTACTCCATTTCCCTTCGTGGGGATGAGGTTTTTACCTACTTTGAGTATGTGGGAGAAGACTATGATGCGGATATGGAAAAGTTGGATGCCAGTGATGTAATGCAAAAATGGTGGGTTTTCAGCAAACCTTGTTTTTTACATCATGAACAGGGTGAATATTATGAGGATTTAACTGAAGTTTTCTATATGAAATAAAAAATAAAGATATGGGGAAATCTCAAAAGCTTGAGATTTCCCCCTTTTTTGTCAAAAACGCCAAATAAAACAAATAAAAATTCACCATTTGCACAAAAAAATACTTATCTTTTTGTGCAATAATTCGTTGACGAAAAACCGGAAAAATGTTATAATTGATTATGTATCTGTAAAAGTATGCCTTTTGCAGATTTGGACTCTTTGGGGAGAGGAGGAAAATTATGAAAAAAACATGGATAAGACTAATTTCGTTGCTGATAGTTACACTGCTTACAATTTCGGGAGTGGCATTTGCTGATGATACCGGCAAGGCCGAGGTTATTTTTTCCGCTACCGAAAAAGCTGATGATATAATAGAGCTTGACGTTACAGTTAAAAATACAGCGTTTAGGATTTTGCAAACGGCGGTAAGGTACGATAAAAACGTCCTGATGCCGGTTGATGATAATAATTTAAAAACTGAAATCTTTGATGATTTTGCAAGCCGAAGCGAAAGCGCGGCACTGTTCAGTGAAGCGGGAGTTTCTCTGGAAGCTGACAAAGGTCTTTTTGGTTTTACTTTGTACATTACGCCTGGTGCAAGGGGAGAACACATTAACAATAATGGCGAGTTTGAAGCCTATGGCGATGGGACGAAACTTTTTAAATTTCGTTTTAAAAGAATAAGTGAAGGTAATGCAGCATTTGAAATAGCGACCAAGGATGATGAAAAACCCTTTCAGCCATCGCTGGAAGAAGGGTTAATTCTTCTGGGTGTGGGAAAACAGCTTGATGCTCAGGTGTCTTTTATTTATAATGAAGAAAAAATAGCGCAGACAACCATTACACCGACCCCAAAACCCGAAAAACCGGCAGAGCCTCAGTATACATCTTCTGACCGTAAAAAAGATGTTGTTATGCTGCAGATAGGCAAAGCTCTTTCCATTTCACATGGGAAAAAAGTTAAAATTGACCCGGATAACGACAAGGTTGTCCCTTATATAACAAATGACAGAACGCTTGTTCCCATAAGGTTTGTTGCTGAAAACCTCGGTGCAGAGGTGCTTTGGGAAGAGGGCTGGAAATATTGCATTATCAAAAAAGGCGATAAAGAAATAAAGCTTAACTTTAATTCTGCCGAGTTTGAGATTAATGGTGAAAAAACAGTCTTTGACGCACCGGTTGAACTTAAGTTTGACAGAACAATGGTTCCGCTCAGATTTGTTTCCGAGCAGCTTGGCTGCGATGTTTACTGGAATGATCTTAATAAAGCGGTTGTTCTTTCGCCTGCGGACAACCCGTGGCAGCAAGAACGAGAAGCTGAAATTACAGCTTTTAACGAAATGCTTATAACAATTTCGGGACTTCTTCCGTAGGAAACGAAACTTACTTTGTTTTTATTTAGCTTAAAATAAAAAATATAATAAACCAAAAAAGGAGAGGATTTGAGATGAAAAAAACAGTTCTCATTTTCGTGATGGTTACGCTACTGGTTTTCTCAGCGTTTGGAGCATCTGCTGCAAACTACAGTCCTACTAAGGATAATGCTGGAAACTACAGCTACACCGTCAAATGTAAAGTGGAGTCACTTATTGACACAGGTGCCGGCAGCCAGGACAATGCAGCGGCAATCGTAAATGGTGAATCCATGTACGGTCTTGTTGCAGTAGTCGGCACAGGCGATGGAATCTCGCTTGAAACTGCAGACAGCTTTGTGTATATTGACCAGGCTACAGTTGATAACGATGGTTATGTAACCTTTGCAGGCTTTTTGCCCATGGGTGAATCACCTGCGGAATTTGATGCTGAATCTGATGCAGCCGGCAATAATAACGGTAAACTCTTTGAAGAATGTACACTCTTCATTGGTGGCCCCGGATATGCAACAGCTAAACAGCTTGGCGTACTTAAAGATGCAAGTGCAGTTCCTGTAACATGTAAAGTTAAAGACAGCGACCAACGTATCGGCGTTGCAACTGTAACTGTTTACGATTCAACAGGTACAACTGAGATTGCAAAACTCCAGTCTGAAGTATCTTCCGGTGATATCGTTGTAAATGTTCCCACAGGTACAGGCTACAGATTTGAATTCTCCAAAACAAACTATTGTAAATATACACTTATGGGTGTTGACGTTGCAGGCGATATCACACTTCCTGAAGTTGATATGACAACACTGGCAGGTAACGCAGACGGTCTCGATGGCGTTAATGCATTTGACCTGGATGCTGTTTTAGGCAACTTTGGAGCAACCGAGTCAAACTACGACACAACAGGTGACGGAGCGATTAATGCGTTTGACCTGGATGCTGTTTTAGGCAACTTTGGTCGTGTAGACGTTATTACAGTATATACAGCGGAATAATTTTAAGGAGGAAATATAATGAAAAAGATTTGTAAAAGTCTTCTTCTCACCCTTCTTGCGGTTGCTCTTGTGTTCAATACATTTGGTATTGTTCTTGCGACTTCAACAACTGCAAGCATAGCGGTAAGAGAAGAAGCCCTCGAAGGTGGCGTTAGCAAACTTGTTTTCAAAGTTACAACACCCACTGGTGCTGACGGCGTATCAATGATGAACATTGTATTCTCTTATGATGAATCTAAGGTTCAACTTATAGATAGTTATGATGCAGAAACAGAAATAACAAGTGCTGACCTTGACTATGCATTTAATGCTATTGATCAGGGAAGAATATCACTTACACCTTCTGTTCTGAGTGCAAGCAAAAATGGCAGAACAGCTATTGCCGTTTCTGTAAGTGCACCTGCTGCTAAATCTTTTGATGCAACAGCGGGCGCAGATGTCCTTGAATTTTACTATAAAATAAAAGACGGCAAGGAAGCTGACAGTGAAACATTTACTCTTGAAAAAGATGTAGAGAATGGTTCTTTCGTTGCAGGTTTTTATCCCACAGCATCTAACAGAATTCCTGCGTTTGTAAGTACAATCACAGTTTCGGGCAGTGTTTCAACTCCTTCCGAACAGTACAAATATGTAGGCGGTGCATCAGATACACTTTCAATGCCCACATTTACATATGAAGGTTCTGACAATTTGGTGCTTAAATCACTTGAAATCACAGCATCTGCTGAATCTGTAAATGTTCCTACAACATATCCTGCTCAGGAAGATGCTACAGTTACATTCACAGCTACAGCTACTTCTACAATTGATACAGCTATGGATGTTCCCGAAACAGCAGTTTGGTCTGTTGTAGGCGAACTTCCCACAGGCGTAACATTTGATGCAGCAGCTAAAAAACTTACGGTTGGCAAAAATGCAGTTGCCGGTACAGCGGTAGTTAAAATTGCTGATGGCGACATTTCCGATACAGTAGAAGTTGCTATCGTAAAAGCTGATGCAGTTGCTACAAAACTTGAAATCAAAGCTAACGACAATGCAGTTGGCGAAAATGCTCTTACAGTTGTTAAACCTGCTGTAGAATCAGTGGCAGCTAAAACAGTTGAATTTACAGGCAAAATCTACGACCAGTATGGCGCAGAATTTGCAGGAACAGTTTCATTCTCAACAGTTGATACAAGCGAAAAAGTAACATTTGCAAACAACACACTTTCTGTTGCATACGGCGCAGAAGACGGTAGTGTTATTATCAATGCAGCAGGCGCAGGCCTTGTGGACACAGTATCCATCAACATAGTAGGTCTTGAAGTTAACTGGGACGAAGTAACGGTTGACAGTGAAATTACATACGGTGCAACAAATGCATCTGCAGTTACACTTCCTGCAGGTGACGCAGGTACAGCTACTGTTGACGGTGACACAGTATATGGTATTTACTCTGTTGTTGATGCTGCTGCAGTTCCCAATGCAGGCGACACTCAAATAACAGTTAAATTCACACCTAACGCTGATGAAGGCGACTATGCCGGTGTTGTAATTGAAAAATCATACAACATTGCAGTTCTTAAGGCTGCTTATGATATGTCAAAAATCACAGCAAATCCGCAGACATCTGCATACACAGGCTCTGCTATTGATTATGCTGAAACAAACATTACAAAACCTGCTGATGTAACAGTTGCGGGAATTACTTATGATGCATCTCCTGTAGATGCTGGAACATACACAGCTACAATCAGCTTTACAACATCTGATGCAAACTACAATAACCCAACAGATGTTACAGCTACTCTTACAATCAGTAAAGCAGTTGCAACTGCATTTGTAACAGAAGCTCCGACAGGAACCGCTACAGCTTACCAGGTATATGAAGAATATGGCATAACAGATGCGGCAGGACTCAAAGCAGACCTTGTAGCAGAAGGAGTGCTTGTTGAAACCGCAACAGTTTCTTACGGTGAAGCTTTAACAGCTGAAGTTGAAATGACATGGGCTGATGCTGCAGAAGAATTTGATCCTAAAGGCGGCGTTTACACATTTGTTGGTACACCTGCAAATGACAACTTAAGCCTTGGTTCACTCACACTTACAGCTACATTTACTATCACACCTGTAACAGGTACACTTACAACAGCACTTAACAACATCACAGTTGCTCAGGCAGCTCTCGCAGCAGCAGACGGCTATGATGACATCAAGTTCCCAACTTCTATTGAAGTAACATACGGCGATGGTGAGAGTGCTACAGTTATTGACAGCCTCACATGGACAAAGACACTTGATGAACTCAAAAACGTTGCAGTAGGTTCTTCTGTAACAGTTGGACTTGCAGCTGATACATTCCCTGCATGGGCAACAATTTCCGGTGCAAGTGATATTACATTTGCAGTTACAGACAAACTCCCTGTTGATGTTGACGTCACAATGGCAGCTGAAGGCACATACGGCACAGCTATGGAAGCAGCAACAGCTGTTCAGGTTGACGCAGGCGACGACGTTGATGCAGACGGCATATTTGAATATCTTTACACAGGTACAACTGCAAACGGTGCAGCTTACAGTTCTGCAGATGTTCCGACAGAAGCAGGTTCTTATGTAGTTACAGCTACACTTAAGAGCTCAACTCACGCAGGCAGCGAAAGAGCTGAATTCACAATCGCTCCTAAAGCTAT
>JAZQYO010000004.1:0-19676 GCA_045633565.1 Clostridia bacterium
CACCGGATACTCTCTTAAAAAGTCGTACCAAAGATGTCTTTCTTCTTTTGTCATGTTCTTTCTAAGTTCCTTTGCAAATGGAACTATATTCTTATTATGTTTTCTATCCATTTACAACCCCTCCGAGTTTGCTACACAAACCCACCTCCCCTTACACATGGGAGGCTTTTATTTTCCGACAATATTCGACATATCCATATTGTGACACATAAGGTTTAGATGCAACTAACTTTTAATGAAAGTTCATATCAAGTTAGAACCAAAAATTAGAAATTTGACAACATAATCAAGAAAGATATAACTGAACAAGATATACTGATTATTGTAAGTACAACAAAGAATTTAACCATTGCTTCTATGCTTTTTAATGTTTTTAACTGCTCATTCTGAATTTTTAAAAACGATATATCTTTCACCTTAGAACTATCAATTGTTTCCTCTGCAATAGGGATAGAATCGCTTTCAATAATAAAATCAGTTTCCTCGTTAACACTATTATGGTCTTGTTTTCCCTTTACATCTTGATTTAAAACAAAGTCTTTTCTCTGAGCAATTCTATCAATCAAACCTTTCAATTCCTCAATAACTGATGCATTATACAGTTCTTTGCTAACTGTGAGTATTTCTTCCTTAAGTCTTTTGAAGTTATTTTCATCTTTTGTGTTGTACAACTCATCCACCTTTACTTTTATCTGCATTGCACATTTACTACACAGTATTTTATCAGAATTTAACAACAATGGATCTCCACTCACAAAACCACTTTTTTTACCACAATTCTCACAAAATTTAGCCATTTTAATTCCTCCTAAATATTTTTATCTTCTTATTGTTTATATTTAATGTTGTATTTTTCGACAACATTCGACATATCCATATTGCTCGTGTCAAGTCAGGACCAAAAAATTATTCCAGAATATTACAAATATTTTTAAGTTCATCTCTTATCTTAATACTCTGCGGACAGTTCTTCTCACACTTTCCGCATGCGATACAACTGTTTATTTTTTCGCAATATAATTCAAGTTCATTTTTTGTTTGCTGACGTGAAATTTTCGCTCCCAGAAAACCATTGTAAACAGAAAAGATTTCCGATATCGGTATGCCCGACGGACAGACTTCTGCACAATAATTACACTTTGTGCAGGGAAGTTGTTTTATTTCCCTTATTATTTCACGCACATTATCAAAAACCTTGAATTCTTCATCTTTAAACGGAACAAAGTTTTTCAAAGTCCTGATATTATCATTCATCATGTCCATATTTCCCATGCCTGAAAGCACCATAATAACTTCAGGATAACTTGCCGCATAGGAAATAGCATAAGATGCCTGACTGCCATCTCCCAAAGCTTTCAGCTCGTTTGCCGCTTTGTGGGGAAGATTTGCAAGTGCACCGCCTTTGACGGGTTCCATAACGATAACTTTCTTTCCGTGTTTTACGGCAACATCATAACACGCCCTGCTCTGCACGGTAGGGTCGTCGTAATCAAGATAATTAAGCTGCAGTTGAACAACCTCCATATAGGGTTGCTCTGTAAGTATCATGTCAAGGCAATCCGCCGTATCATGAAAAGACATTCCAATATGTTTTATCTTGCCCTGTTCTTTTAATTTTTTTATTTTTTCAAATGTATTGCACCTTTTGTGTTTTTCATATCCCTCGTGGTTAAGGCAGTGGAAAAGATAAAAGTCAAAGTAATCCACGCCGCAACGCTCAAGCTGTTTTTCAAAAAGCGGAAGAATGTCCTCTTCCTTTTCAAAACACCAGTAAGAAATTTTGTTCGCAAGTACAAACTTATCTCTGTCATACCTTGATGTAAGGCACTCTTTTATTGCAGGCTCACTCTTACCGCCAATATATCCGTGAGCAGTGTCAAAATAATTAAACCCTGCCTCTAAAAATACATCTATCATTCGTTTAAATTCATTTTTATCTATTTCCTCACCGGTCATTTTAAGGCGCATACACCCAAAACCCAGGTTACCTGTTATTTTATCAAACATAAAATCGCATCCTTTGATATTACTATATCATAAAAAATAAAAAATGACAATATTCAAAAATGAATATCGTCATTTTATTTTCATAAAAATCAGTCTGTTAAGTTATCGAAATATCCCTGAACTAAAACTATCGGTGTACCTTTATCGCCCGAACCACTTGTAAGGTCACAAAGTGAACCGATAAGGTCTGTAAGTCTGCGGGGTGTTGTTCCCTGAGATGCCATGTTGCCAACCAGGTCTCCATCTTTTTTGCGGATTGCACCTTCGATTGCTTTTTTCAGTTCGTCACCGCTTAAATCTGCAAAGTCATTATCTGCGAGATATTTGAGTTTGAGCTCATTGGGAGTGCCCTCAAGTCCGCTTGTATATGCGGGAGAAACCACCGGGTCAGCAAGCTCCCAGATTTTTCCAACCGGGTCTTTGAATGCGCCGTCGCCATAAACCATAACTTCAATGTGTTTACCCGTGCGAGCCTTAAACTTCGCCTGAATATCATTTACCATTTCAAAACATTCATGCGGGAAAAGTTTAACTGTGTCTTCAGTGGATTTGTTGGAGCCGAGCAGGCCATATTTATCGTTATAGCCACTGCCGTCAACAGACTGTGAAAGTATCTCATCAAGACCTACGACACATTTTGCTCCTGCATCTCTAAGAATGCGTTTTGTACGCACGCGGCTGTGTATGTCACAGTTTAAAACACTATCGGTATATTTAAGAATTACGCGCGGGTCATTTGCAAGAATAATTTCTGCCTCTGCGCCGCAGGAACGGATTAAATCGCCGTAATACTGAATATAGTCAACACCTGTAAAGGGGTGAGGATTTTCTCCGAAAAGCTCGCGGTATTTCGCTTCGCTTAAGACATCTGTATAAGGATTGATTCCTGCTTCATCAAGTTGGTCTAAAGATACAAGTGCGTTACCAACCTCGTCACTCGGGTAGTTAAGCATAAGAACAATTTTTTTAACACCTTTTGCTATACCACGTAGGCATATAGCAAAACGGTTACGGCTTAAAATTGGGAAAATAACACCGATTGTTTCTCCGCCAAGCTTTGCTTTTACATCTTTTGCAATCGCATCAACAGAAGCATAATTACCCTGAGAACGTGCTACAATAGACTCTGTTATTGCTACTACATCACGGTCACGAAGCTCAAATTTTTCCTCTGTAGCTGCTTCTATCACACTGTCAACAACTATATTAGCCAGATTATCTCCTTCACGGATAATGGGACAGCGTACACCTCTTGAAACTGTACCTGTTCTTCTTGCCATAATAAATCCCTCCAAAAAACTTGACATTTTATTACTATATTATTATAATACAAATATGGTTATTAGTAAAATAGATAATACTTACAACTATAATAAGGAGCGCTTATATGAAAACAAAGCTTGATTATTATCGTATTTTTTACGAAACTGCACGGTATTCATCCTTTTCGACAGCTGCAAAGCATCTATATATATCCCAGTCTGCAATTTCGCAATGTATCCACCAGCTTGAAGCAGACCTGGGTGCTGACTTGTTTGTGCGTTCACGCAGAGGAGTTACGTTAACAACCGAGGGAGAGCTGCTTTTCCAAAAGGTTGAAAGTGCCATGCAGTCAATTGAACAAGGCGAGACGCTTCTGGCAAGACTGCATCATTTAGACAGCGGTTCGCTTACCATTGCTGCCGGTGACACTATAACCAGCCAATATCTCCTGCCCTATCTTGAAAAGTTTCACGCTGCATATCCCGGCATCCGCATTGAGATGGCGAATTCTTATTCACACCAGATGTTGCAGCAAGTCAAAGAAGGAAAAGCAGAGCTTGCTTTTGTCAATATGCCGGTGTCTGATGTTGAGCTTTGTATAGAGCCCTGTTTTGAAATACACGACATCTTTGTATGTGGTTCAAATCACCATTTAAAAAAGAGCTACAGTTGGGAAGAAATTGCAACTGAGCCGCTGATTTTGCTTGAAGAAAATTCAGTGTCCCGTCGATATATTAACAATCAATTCCTCAAAAAAGGCATTGAACTTAAGCCACATATTGAAATGGCGGCTCACGATTTACTGATACGCTTTGCATCAATTCACCTGGGGGTTTCCTGCGTAACCCAGGAGTTCTCAAGCGACGTTCTCGAGCAGGGTCTTATAAGAAAAATGAACCTAAATCCCCCACTGCCACCAAGAAGCATTGGCTTTGCATATTTAAAAAACAGCCCGCTATCTCCCGCTTCACAGGCTTTTTTAAACCTTATCCGACAGGATAGTTATTCCACAAATAAGCAGGAATAATACGCCTCATATTGCACCATTACCAAAAATATGCTATGATAGAATCAAATAACTAAAAGAAAGGATGCTATTTAGTATGAGATTCAAAGAATTTTTAAAAAATTTTTACACTGGCGTCAAAGAAGGTATTTCAAGATTCCCGGTAGCGTTTATATGTTCAATACTGTGTTTTCTGACAGCATCATATCAGATTATCTTTGAATTAGACACATTTAAAATATTTATCCCTTTATATTTGACCTATGCTTTGGTGTCGGTATTTTCCGTGCTGCTTAAAACCTCACAGGAATATATCACCGAGAAGATAACCCGTCTTAAACAATACTTTCTGTGCTTCATAGTCGCAGTGGCAGGATTCTTTCTTTTAAAAATACATTATGAATCCTTATATGCAATTATGGCATACACCGGCATTATGATTGCTCTTTTGTGCTTCATTTTCTTCACTCTCATGTGCGGAGAAAATAAGGATACTGCATTTCCAAAACTGATATCTTCTTTAGTGTTTGCAAACGCAATTTGCGGTGTGCTTTCGGGTGGATTATCAATCTGCCTTGCCGCTTTTGAATCACTCATATTCAGTTGGAACGACTTTAGCAAGCTATATTTTATTATAAATCTTTTTGTATGGGTTGTTTGTTTTATAAACATCTTTCTCTCATTTATCCCAAAAAAAGATGTTCCCCTACCCCAATCAAAGATTTTCCGCACCTTTGTTTTATTTGCAGGGTTACCGTTATACATACTACTTATAGCAATTCTGCTTGTATATCTTGCAAAAATTGTTATCACCTGGAATATGCCTGTGGGTGAAATAAACTGGTTTGCATCTTTTGCATCCCTTTTCTTTATATTCTTTCTTCTCAGCGTTAAGCAATATACTGAAAAAATTGCAAAGATGTTTGTAAAATTCGGCGGATATTTTCTCATTCCCGTGCTTATTATGCAGGCTATTGCAGTTTTTGAAAGAATAAACGCTTATGGTCTTACCACTCCGAGAACCGTTTCCCTTGTTTTGATAATAATCAGCATTCTCTTTATTGCAGGTTCGCTTATTATGCCAAAACATTTAAACAAGATTGCCCTTGTTTCAGGAATAATAGTCTTAATAGTTACTGTTACCCCATTCAATGTAATTGATATGCCTGTAGCAAGTCAGACAAAGATTCTTGAAAGCGTTCTTACTGCAAACGGCATGTTAAAAGACGGCAAAGTTGTTCCTAACTCAAAAGTCAGTGTTGAAGATGCAGAAAAGATAATAAGCTCTTACAATTATCTTAAGTATGATGCCAAAAAGCTCCCTGAATTTATACTTAACTCAGAAAAAAACACAGATTATGAAATTTTCGGTTTCAAAGCCGACCATGACAGCGATAGAAACAACTATATACATTGTAATTTCAGCACAAAGGAATCTGTAGATATAACAGATTATAATAAAATGGTCGAATGTCGCGAATATGATTCTATTAAAATTGAGCACAACGGTCAGCAATATGATATTGATTTAGAACAACTTGCTAGAAATTTCTATTCTCAATATGGTGACGAGGAAAAACAGTTAGACATTTATGTAGTCGATGATAACTTAGCACTATATTTCACAAACTTCAATGTTTCCTTTGAAAATGATCAGATGACCTACTGTTATTTTAACGGATATGCGTTATTAAAAGATTAAAATAAAAAGAAGTTCGATTTAAAATCGAACTTCTTTTCTTTACCGTTACTTACTCTGCTACTTTGCAAACATCAATCCATTTATCAAAGTTTGAAGTTTGTTCAAGCTCCTCTATTGTAAGCTTTATGGCGCTGTTGGAGCTTCCGCAGGCAGGATAGACCATCTCAAATCGTTTTAACGATTCATCAAGGTATACTGTCACACCGTCATTTACACCAAAGGGACAAACTCCGCCAACCTGATGGCCAATAAGCTCTTCAACATTTTCAAAAGGAATCATTTTCGCTTTTGTCGAAAACTCCTTTTTATATTTTGAGTTGTCAATTTTACAGTCCCCTGCCACCACAATCAAAATGGGTTTGTCCTCCACCAAAAAGGACAGCGTTTTTGCAATTTCACCTTCGGTGCAGTTTGCCGCAATTGCTGCTTCTGACACGGTTGCCGAGGACGATGCAAACTCAAGTATTCTGTTGTCCATTCCATATTTTTTCAAATGCTCTCTTACTTTGTCCAAAGACATAATTTTCACCGCCTTTTGTATGATACTACTCTTTTACTATGTGTTTTAATAGCGCCTGACATCCTGCCAGGACATCTTTATATGTTCTATCAAAATTACCTGAATACCACGGGTCGGCAACATCCTCACCCGAGCCTGTGAAATCAAGCAGCTTAAATACTTTTTTGTCCCTGTCATCCCCTACAATCCGCAGAGTATTTCGAACATTTGCGTCATCCATACAAATTAAATAATCATATTTTGCATAGTCGGATTTTTCTAAATGCACTGCACGTTTACCTGAATATGATATGCCAAGTCTGTCCAGGATTTTTGCTGTTCCATAGTGGACGGGGTTTCCTATTTCCTCATAACTTGTAGCAGCAGATGCTACATAAAATTTATCACTTGTCCTGTTTTTTTTCAAAATATCCTTAAAAACAAATTCTGCCATCGGACTTCGGCATATATTTCCATGGCAAATGAAAAGAATACTTACCATAAATCCACTCCGTTAACTAATTCACAAAAAATATTTTACTTATGATAATTATACTATGGATTTTACTTTATTGCAACAATAAAAACTCCCCGGAAAATTCCGGGGAGTAGCTTTGCTTTTAATTATTCTTCAGTTTTATTGTTTTTCTTTTTGAAAATTGCACCCAGTATCATTATTGCTGCAAAAATAATTAAATAGAATAATACAGGGAATGAGAAAGCGCCATTTGCTTTTGCCGCAAGGTAAGGTGTAATACCGTGAGCATAAACTGCAGCAAATACCATGAATGCGCAAGCGATTAAAGAAATAATGGGAAGAATAAATCTTTTGAATACGCCTATATCTTTTTCTCTTATCATCCATGCGATGAACATGGGTATGTACATTGCATAAATTGTAACAATCGGAAGTTCTGAAGAGTCAAAGTTGAAGAGGCCAAACCAACCATTTGTAAGGTTCGCGCCATAGAAGTAGATGAGCCAGAGAGCACATACAAACAGACCCCAGATTGAAGAGTTGGTTGTCATGTTTGTTGCTTTGTCAACCTGTGAGAATGTTTCGGGTTTGGGACCGTCGTTACGAGCTGCGATAGCATACATACCACGTGTTGCACCAACCATAAGGCCATTTAATGTACCAAGGCAGGAAATTACGATACAGATGTTGAGTATTGTTCCGCCAATGCCACCGAAGATGTTGCTAAATGCTGTTGTAGCACCATCATTGATAAGCACTTCTGTGGAAGCACCACCTGCAACACCAATAAAGTATAATACATACGCTGCAACAACGATTAAAGAACCTAAAACAAGTGCGATAGGAAGATTTTTCTTGGGATTTTTAAGCTCTGCATTAATTGCTGTAGCACAAATCCAACCTTCGTAAGCAAATACTGTAGCAACAATTGCTGCAAAAAGACCACTGCTGTTGGTTCCGCCAACTGTTTCTGTAACTGCTGTAGCAAAGTTAGTTGGAAGTGTTCCGTTAACAAAACCTACAACAGTACCAACAACTGCCATTAAAACAATAGGAATTAATTTAATAATAGTAGCACTAATCTGGAATTTACCTGCAAGTTTCGGGGAAAGTGCATTCATTGTATATGAAACAATAAGGAAAAATCCCGAAAGAGCCATAACTTCAGCACTTACAAGGCTCCAACCAAAAAGAACACCGAAATATCTTGCTGAAACCCATGCAAGAACTGATGTCATAGCAGGATAGTAAATGTTAACCATAAACCATGCAAGATAATAACCGTAAGTTTTGCCGCATGTAGCTTCTGCATAGTCAACTACACCACTTACTTTTTCGTACTTTGTTGCCATAACAGCAAACTGTGCAGAACAAATAATCATAAGTAAACCTGTGATAATCCATGCTGCGATACCAAGAGACATTCTGCCTCCTGTTGCCACAAGAACGTTCTGAGCTTTAAAGAAAACACCCGAACCAATTACAGTTCCTACTACCATACAGATGGCAGTCATCAAACCATATTTTTTAGTTAGTTTTTCCATTTTTGCCCCTCCTTTTTTAATAATAAATTGATTATAACATAATATATTCAAAAAAGCAAGTAAATTATTTATTTTTTTACATTTTTTTGACAGAATTTAGTATAAATATGTAAAAAAACAGACAGTCGAAACTGTCTGTTTAATACTTAGATTAAGATTATTCGTTAATAGCTGTAACGATACCGGAACCTACTGTACGGCCGCCTTCACGGATAGCGAAACGGAGACCGTCTTCAATAGCGATAGGAGTGATGAGCTCAACGTTGATTTCAACGTTATCGCCAGGCATACACATTTCTGTGCCAGCAGGAAGTTCGATAACACCTGTAACGTCAGTTGTTCTGAAGTAGAACTAAAGTCTGTAGTTGTTGAAGAAAGGTGTGTGTCTGCCGCCTTCTTCTTTTTTCAGGATATAAACCTGACCTTTGAATTTTGTGTGGGGGTTGATAGAACCGGGTTTAGCAAGAACCTGTCCTCTTTCGATTTCTTTCTTATCAACGCCACGGAGAAGAGCACCGATGTTGTCACCAGCCTGAGCTCCATCGAGAAGTTTTCTGAACATTTCGATACCTGTAACAACAACTTTTCTGCTTTCTTCTGTGAGACCAACGATTTCAACTTCGTCAGAAACGTGGAGAACGCCTCTTTCAACTCTACCTGTAGCAACTGTACCACGACCTGTGATAGAGAATACGTCTTCGACAGGCATAAGGAAAGGTTTGTCTGTGTCTCTTTCAGGAGCAGGAATGTAGCTGTCAACTGCATCCATGAGTTCAATGATAGGAGCGTATTCAGGAGCTGTTACGTCTGTAGAAGAAGATTCGAGAGCCATAAGAGCTGAACCTTTAACGATAGGTGTATCATCACCCGGGAATTCATATTCAGAGAGAAGGTCTCTGATTTCCATTTCAACGAGTTCAAGAAGTTCAGGGTCGTCAACCTGGTCAACTTTGTTCATGAATACTACGATGTAGGGAACGCCAACCTGTCTAGCAAGAAGGATGTGTTCACGAGTCTGAGGCATGGGGCCGTCAGCAGCAGATACAACGAGGATAGCACCGTCCATCTGAGCAGCACCAGTGATCATGTTTTTAACATAGTCAGCGTGTCCAGGGCAGTCAACGTGTGCATAGTGTCTGTTGTCTGTTTCATATTCAACGTGAGCTGTAGAGATTGTGATACCTCTTTCTCTTTCTTCAGGTGCTTTGTCGATCATATCGTAAGCAGCGTATTCAGCTTTACCTGAGAAACCTAATGTTTTTGTGATAGCAGCAGTAAGAGATGTCTTACCGTGGTCAACGTGACCAATTGTACCAATATTAACGTGGGGTTTGTTTCTTTCGAATTTAGCCTTTGCCATTGGAATTTCCTCCCTTTATAAATTATTAATTTAATTTTAACATATTTGATTTTAAAAATCAAGTATTAATTGATTTTTACTTACCTTTGCCGTTGGTTTCAATAATTTTTTCCTGAATGCTCTTAGGTACTTCAGCATAGTGGCTGGGTTCCATAGAGTACTGACCACGGCCCTGAGTGTTTGAACGCAGGTCTGTTGCGTAACCAAACATTTCTGAAAGCGGAACCATTGCATTGATTTCCTGAACACCGTTTCTGGAGTCCATACCCTGAATCTGACCACGACGTGAGTTAAGGTCACCAATAACGTCGCCCATGTATTCTTCAGGAACAATAACAACAACTTTCATGATAGGCTCTTTGAGTACCGGGTCTGCTTTACGGCAAGCATCTTTAAATGCCATAGAAGCAGCAATTTTAAATGCCATTTCAGAAGAGTCAACTTCATGGTAAGAACCATCGTAAAGTGTTACTTTTACGTCAACAACATTGTAGCCTGCAAGTACACCGGATTCCATAGCGCCCTGATTACCTGCATCAACTGCGGGAATGTATTCTTTCGGAATAACACCACCAACAATGCTGTTAACAAATTCATAACCTTTACCGGGTTCCTGAGGTTCTACTTTAATTTTAACGTGACCATACTGACCTTTACCACCGGACTGACGTGAATATTTGTTGTCAACGTCAACAGATTTACGAATGGTTTCTCTGTAGGATACCTGCGGGCTACCTACGTCTGCTTCAACTTTGAATTCACGAAGAAGTCTGTCAACAATGATTTCAAGGTGAAGCTCACCCATACCTGCAATGATGGTCTGTCCTGTTTCCTGGTCTGTGTAAGCTTTAAATGTCGGGTCTTCTTCTGCGAGCTTAACAAGAGCGATGGACATTTTTTCCTGACCAGCTTTTGTTTTGGGCTCAATAGCAACACGGATAACCGGTTCCGGGAATTCCATAGATTCCAGGATGATAGGATTCTTTTCGTCACAGAGAGTGTCACCTGTTGTAGTATTCTTAAGACCTACTGCAGCAGCGATGTCACCAGCGTAAACGGTTTTGATTTCCTTACGGTCATTAGCGTGCATCTGAAGGATACGACCGATTCTTTCTTTCTGCCCTTTAACTGAGTTAAGAACATAAGAACCTGCTTCCATTGTACCGGAGTACACACGGAAGAAGCAGAGTTTACCAACAAACGGGTCGGTCATAATCTTGAATGCAAGCGCTGAGAAAGGTTCAGAGTCAGAAGAATGTCTTTCAAACTCTTCACCGGATTCGTCACCGGGGATTGTACCCTTAATAGCAGGGATATCAAGCGGAGACGGCATATAGTCAACGATTGCGTCAAGAAGTTTCTGAACGCCCTTATTTTTATAAGAAGTACCACAAACAACAGGAATAATCTGAAGTCCGATTGTTGCTTTTCTTATAGCTTTTTTGATTTCCGGAATTGTGATTTCTTCGTCAGCAAAGAATTTTTCCATGAGAGCTTCGTCTGTTTCAACGATAGCTTCCATCATGGAAGCTCGATATTCTTCAGCCTCATCTTTCATGTCTTCCGGAATTTCTTCCTGTCTGATGTCTTTTCCAAGGTCATCATAATAAACATAAGCCTTCATTTCAACGAGGTCAATAATACCTTTGAAGGTCTCTTCTGCGCCGATAGGAAGCTGAATCGGCACTGCATTACACTGGAGCCTGTCCTTCATCATGTCAAGTACATTATAGAAGTTAGCACCCAGAATATCCATTTTGTTAATATACGCCATACGAGGTACGCCGTAGTTATCAGCCTGACGCCAAACGGTTTCGGACTGAGGCTCAACACCACCCTTAGCGCAGAAAACAGTTACAGAACCGTCAAGAACACGGAGTGAACGTTCAACTTCAACTGTGAAGTCAACGTGTCCAGGTGTGTCGATGATGTTGATTCTGTGACCTTTCCAGGAAGCTGTTGTAGCAGCGGAAGTGATAGTGATACCACGTTCCTGTTCCTGCTCCATCCAGTCCATTGTTGCTGCACCTTCATGGGTTTCACCCATTTTGTAGTTAACGCCGGTATAGAACAGAATACGTTCAGTAGTTGTTGTTTTACCTGCGTCGATATGAGCCATGATTCCGATATTACGTGTAACGTCAAGAGCAAAATCTCTTGCCATTTTGGAATCCTCCTATTTATTAAATCAAGATTACCAACGGAAATGTGCAAAAGCTTTGTTTGCCTCTGCCATTTTGTGGGTATCTTCGCGTTTTTTAACTGCAGAACCTGTGTTATTGAGTGCATCCATAATTTCGCCTGCAAGTCTTTCACGCATGGTCTTTTCACTTCTTGCTCTTGCATAAAGTGTAAGCCATCTGAGTCCAAGTGTCTGTCTTCTTTCTGCACGAACTTCGATCGGCACCTGATATGTGGAACCACCTACTCTACGAGCTTTAACCTCAAGAACAGGCATGATGTTTTCGAGAGCCTCTTTGAATGCTTCAAGAGGTTCTTTACCGGTTTTTTCACGGATTATATCAAATGCATCGTATACAATCTTCTGTGCGATACCTTTTTTACCGTCGTACATAACATTGTTGATAAGCTTTGTAACAAGCTTGCTGTTATACATCGGGTCTGCTAAAACATCTCTTTTAGCGGCACTTGATCTTCTCACCGTACTTCCCTCCTTCATATTTTATGATTTCATCGGTACTCTGACGAATATTATCCGTCAGTATAGTGCGGACTCAAAACTTATAATATATAAATTTCGCAGCCTCACTATTTAATTAGGGTGCGAATAAAATTTCACACTAAGTCGGCATTATTTTGCCTTTGGTTTCTTTGCGCCGTATTTTGATCTGGACTGCAGTCTGTTCTGAACGCCCTGAGTATCAAGTGTACCACGGATAATGTGATATCTTACACCAGGAAGGTCCTTAATTCTGCCGCCTCTGATAAGAACAACGCTGTGTTCCTGCAGGTTATGACCGATACCGGGTATATAAGCAGAAACTTCAATACCGTTTGTAAGTCTAACTCTGGCAAGTTTACGAAGCGCTGAGTTTGGCTTTTTAGGGGTCATTGTTTTAACTGTAGTACATACGCCTCTCTTCTGAGGAGAGCTGTTGTCAGTAGCCTTTTTCTTAAGAGTATTCATACCCTTCTGAAGTGCAGGAGCTTTTGACTTTTTAACTGCGGTCTGTCTGCCTTTATTAACCAGCTGATTAAATGTTGGCACTCTGTTTCACCTCCGATTAAAAATTTAATTAGTATATGTGAAATTAACTAATTACATACCTTAAGCTCCGGCATCCGAAGATGCCGGAACATAAACCCACATCTTAGTATTTTATATCAAATACTTTTAAATGTCAATGCTTTTTTAAATTATTCGATAATTTCTTCCTCTATATCGCCAAGCTCAATCTTATTGTAAGCCGTCATACCTGTGCCGGCAGGAATAAGTTTACCGATAATAACATTTTCTTTAAGACCGATAAGCGGGTCAACCTTACCTTTAATCGCAGCATCCGTAAGAACTCTTGTTGTTTCCTGGAAGGATGCTGCAGAAAGGAAGGAATCTGTCGCCAGAGATGCTTTTGTGATGCCGAGAAGAACATCTTTAGCCTCAGGCAGAACTTTTCCTTCTGCACGGAGTCTGTCACAGATTTCCTCGTATTCACGTTTTTCAACGGTTGTTCCCTGTAAGAGTCCGGATTCACCGGGTTCTTCAATCTTAACCTTTCTCATCATCTGACGGATGATAACTTCAATATGCTTGTCGTTGATGTCAACACCCTGAAGCTTATAAACCTTCTGAACTTCCTGAGACAGATATCTCTGAACGGTTGCCGCATCAGTAACTCTTAAAAGTTCGATAGGTGCAATGGAACCTACTGTAAGTCCGTCGCCGGCTTTTACAAAATCGCCGTCTGACACCTTAATTGTAGCATCATAAGGAATTTCATGTTTTTCTTCAAATGCTTCGCCGTCAGGTGTTCTGTTTGCAATCCAGATAATAGGATTCTTATCTGTCTGTTCAATCTGAACCACACCGTCATGCTCTGCAATGATTGCCTGACCTTTCGGCTTTCTCGCTTCGAAAAGTTCTTCGATACGAGGGAGACCCTGCGTGATGTCATCGCCCGCGATACCACCACTGTGGAAGGTTCTCATTGTAAGCTGTGTACCCGGTTCACCGATTGACTGAGCCGCAATAACACCTACTGCTTCACCTATATTAACAGGCTCGCCTGTTGCAAGGTTTGCACCGTAACAGTGTGAACATACACCAATTTTGGAGTTACATGAAATTACCGAACGAACTTCAACTTCTTTAATTCCGGCTTTTTCAATTTCCTCAGCTTTTGCTTTTGTAATAAACTCGCCGGCTGGGAGAATGATTTCGCCTGTTTCGGGATGAACTACATTATTGTCCTGACCGTCAAGTGTTTTCCATGCAAGGAATCTGCCTGTGATTCTTTCGGCAAGCGGTTCAATGATATATCTTGAACTGTCGCCCGATGCACCTTTGTGCTTTTCATTTTCCAGAGCAGAAATCTTAACACCTGTGAGTGTGCCACAGTCGTCTTCCTTGATGATAACCTCCTGGCTGACGTCAACAAGACGTCTTGTGAGGTAACCGGAGTCGGCTGTACGCAGCGCTGTATCGGCAAGACCTTTACGGGCACCGTGAGAGGAAATGAAGAATTCAAGAACGTCAAGACCTTCACGGAAAGAGGATTTAACTGGGATTTCAACCGATTTACCTGTTGTATCCGCCATAAGACCACGGATACCGGCAAGCTGACGAATCTGACCCACGTTACCACGGGCACCAGAAGTTGCCATCATGCTTATCGGGTTGAACTCACCCATGTTATTCATAAGTGCTTTTGTGATATTGTCAATTGCGTTTTTCCAGATTTCGATAACGTGGCTGTAACGCTCGTCATCTGTCAGGAAGCCCATTTTGTAAAGCTCTCTGATTTCATCGATTTTCGCCTCTGCTTCTTTAATGTACTGAGGCTTTGTCGGCGGGATTTCCATATCCGATACGCCAACTGTGATTGCACCCTTTGTGGAATACTTAAAGCCCTGTGCTTTAATCTGGTCAAGAACAACGGCAGTTTCTGTAATTCCGTGTTTCTGGATACATTTATCAATGATTTTTTCAAGCTCTTTCTTTGTTGTTTTATAGGTAACCTCAAGGTCAAACATTGTTTCGGGATTGGTTCTGTCAACAATACCCAAATCCTGAGGAATACCCTGGTTGAATATGAGTCTGCCGATTGTAGCTTTGATAACCTTTGACTTTTCTTCACCGTCAACTTCACGGGTAACCCTTACTTTGATGGGCTCGTGAATTGTAACAACCTTGTTATCATAAGCTAAAAGTGCCTCTTCAACATCGGCAAAGGCTTTCATTGTGACATGTTTATAGGTAGTTATTACCTTACCATCTTCCCAAACACCTTCGATACCATCGCCATTTTCAACGATAATCGGTTCATATTCTTTAATTTCGCCATTTTCAAAAGCCGCAATTACTTCCTGTGCCTCTACGAAACTCTTCATATTAAGACGTGCAATATTCGTAACATCTTTCTTAACAGAAATTGTGTCGTAAAGACCAATCTGACCTTCACCATAAGCAGTCATAGCTTCTTTTTTGCTCTTGAATTCGGCTACCGGAGCTTTTTTAGGTTTCTGTGCACCGTTAAGCTCTGTTTCCCCTCTTGCTACCGTCAGATAGAAGCTACCGAGTACCATGTCCTGAGTAGGAACAGTAACAGGTTTTCCGTCCTGAGGTTTAAGGAGGTTGTTAGCTGAAAGCATAAGGAATCTTGCTTCTGCCTGAGCCTCGGGTGAAAGAGGTACGTGAACTGCCATCTGGTCACCGTCAAAGTCGGCATTGTACGCTGTACAAACAAGCGGATGAAGTCTGATTGCTCTGCCTTCAACAAGAACAGGCTCAAACGCCTGAATACCAAGTCTGTGAAGTGTAGGCGCACGATTGAGCATTACGGGATGGTCTTTAATGATTTCATCTAAGATATCCCATACACTGTCATCTGCACGTTCAACTTTTTTCTTGGCATTTTTTATATTGTGTGCAACACTGTCGTTAACAAGCTTTTTCATTACGAAAGGCTTAAAAAGTTCAAGTGCCATTTCTTTAGGAAGACCGCACTGATAAATTTTCAGTTCGGGACCTACAACGATAACCGAACGACCTGAGTAGTCAACACGTTTACCGAGCAGGTTCTGTCTGAATCGACCCTGTTTACCTTTGAGCATATCGGACAAAGATTTAAGCGGTCTGTTTCCGGGACCGGTTACAGGTTTACCTCTTCTGCCGTTGTCGATAAGTGCGTCAACAGATTCCTGAAGCATTCTCTTCTCGTTTCTCACAATAATATCGGGAGCTCCAAGCTCGAGAAGGCGTTTAAGTCTGTTGTTTCTGTTGATAACTCTTCTGTAAAGGTCATTAAGGTCGGATGTTGCAAATCTGCCACCGTCAAGCTGAACCATAGGACGGATTTCCGGCGGAATTACCGGAACAACGTCTAAAATCATCCATTCGGGGCGGTTGCCGGACAGTCTGAAAGCTTCAACAACTTCAAGTTGTTTTATAATACGTGCTTTCTTCTGTCCCTGAGATTTGTCCATTTCGTCATGAAGTTCAGCACTCATAACATCAAGGTCAATTTCAGCAAGAAGCTCTTTAATTGCCTCTGCACCCATGCCTGCTCTGAAGTTTTTGGAACCGTATTTTTCAAGGGTTTCTTTATAATCTGTTTCAGAGAGGATGTCCTTTTTCTGCAGACCTGTTTTGCCCGGATCGAGCACTACATAAGCCGCAAAATAAAGCACTTTTTCAAGTGAACGGGGTGACATATTGAGGATAAGTCCCATTCTGCTCGGGATACCTTTAAAGTACCAGATATGAGATACGGGAGCTGCAAGCTCAATATGACCCATTCTTTCACGTCTTACCTTTGAACGTGTGATTTCAACACCACATCTGTCGCAGACAAGACCTTTGTATCTTATTCTTTTATATTTTCCGCAGTGACATTCCCAGTCCTTTGTAGGTCCGAAAATTCTTTCGCAGAAAAGACCGTCACGCTCGGGTTTGAGCGTTCTGTAGTTTATAGTTTCCGGTTTTTTTACTTCACCTTTGGAAAAAGCTCTGATTTGCTCCGGAGAGGCAAGTCCTATTTTAATTGCGTCAAAATTCTTTTCAAGCATTATAATTCCCCCTCCTTAAATTTCGTCTATGCCGAAAATATCAGCATCAAGTCCGATGTCGTCCATTGGTTCAACGTCTTCAATTATAAAAGCATCGCTTGCATCAATGTCAAAATCGTCATCATCGTCCATATCAAAATCATCATTTGACTCGTCATATTCAAGCGGAGTAATGAAATCTTCCATTTTTTCTTCGCCTTCGGGAGTCAGACTTTCGAGGATTTCGGGACTTGCCTGTGGCAGATCGTCATCCTCATCCTCTTTGAGTTCGATTGTATTTCCGTCCTCGTCAAGAATATCAATTGACAGGGCAAGTGACTGAAGTTCTTTTATAAGAACCTTGAACGACTCAGGAACGCCCGGTGTGGGAACATTGTCGCCTTTGACAATGGATTCGTAAGTTTTAACACGACCCACAACGTCGTCCGATTTAACTGTCAGTATTTCCTGAAGTGTATATGCAGCACCATAAGCTTCAAGTGCCCAAACTTCCATTTCACCGAATCTCTGACCACCAAACTGAGCTTTACCACCCAGAGGCTGCTGAGTAACAAGTGAGTATGGACCGGTTGAACGTGCGTGAATCTTGTCGTCAACAAGATGGGCAAGTTTCATATAATGCATGTAACCTACTGTTACCTTATTGTCAAACGGTTCACCCGTTCTGCCATCATACAGAACAGATTTTCCGTCCGGCTCGTAACCTGCCTTGATAAGACATTCTTCTATATCTTGCTCGTTTGCACCGTCAAATACGGGTGTTGCGATTTTCCAGCCAAGAGCTTTTGCAGCATAACCGAGATGCACTTCAAGCACCTGACCGATATTCATACGTGAAGGTACGCCCAGCGGGTTAAGTACGATTTCAAGCGGTGTACCGTCGGGAAGGAAAGGCATATCCTCTACCGGCAGAATTCTTGAAATAACGCCCTTATTACCATGACGACCGGCCATTTTGTCACCAACAGAGATTTTTCTCTTCTGAGCAATGTAAACTCTGACAACCTGGTTTACGCCCGGGCTCATATCTTCAGAATTTGCTCTTTCAAATACTTTAACATCAACAATGATACCTGCTTCACCGTGAGGAACTCTGAGAGATGTATCTCTGACTTCCCTTGCTTTTTCACCGAAAATAGCACGGAGGAGTCTTTCCTCAGCAGTAAGCTCTGTTTCACCCTTTGGAGTTACTTTACCAACAAGAATATCGCCGGGGCGAACTTCTGCACCGATTCTGATGATACCACGTTCGTCAAGGTCTTTTAAAGCGTCCTCGCCCACGTTGGGGATGTCACGTGTGATATCTTCAGGTCCGAGCTTGGTATCTCTTGCTTCTGCTTCATATTCTTCTATATGAATTGATGTAAATACGTCATCTTTAACAAGCTGTTCACTTATAAGGATAGCATCCTCGTAGTTGTAGCCTTCCCATGTCATGAAACCGATAAGAATGTTTTTACCGAGCGCAATTTCACCGTTATCTGTGGACGGACCGTCCGCAATAATATCTCCGGCTTTGATTTTGTCACCTTTCTTAACAATGGGTCGCTGGTTAATACATGTTCCCTGATTGGAACGCATGAACTTAATAAGCTTGTAAACCTTAACTTCGCCGTCAGTCTGTCTTACAGTAATCTCACTTGAAGATACCTTTTCAACCACTCCGTCAGCCTCTGCAACAACAACTGTTCCCGAGTCTTTTGCTGCACGGTATTCCATACCTGTGCCGACAATGGGAGAATCTGTTGTAAGAAGCGGAACTGCCTGACGCTGCATGTTTGAACCCATGAGTGCACGGTTGGCGTCATCGTTTTCAAGGAAGGGAATCATCGCTGTAGCAACTGTTACAACCTGCTTGGGAGAAACGTCCATATAGTCGATTGTTTCAGCGGGAACTTCGAGGATTTCTTCTCTGTAACGTGCGGAAACCTTCTTATCAAGGAATCTGCCGTTTTCATCGATAGGCTCGTTGGCCTGTGCAACAACGTATCTGTCCTCGATATCTGCTGTCATATATTCAATTTCATCGGTAACGATACCTTCGCCCTTGATAACCTTACGATAAGGAGCTTCAATGAAGCCGTATTCATTTATACGCGCATAGGTTGAAAGTGAGCTGATAAGACCGATGTTGGGACCTTCAGGTGTTTCGATGGGACACATTCTTCCATAATGGGAATAGTGAACGTCACGGACCTCAAAACCGGCACGGTCTCTGGAAAGACCACCGGGTCCCAAAGCGGATAATCTTCTTTTATGTGTCAATTCGGAAAGCGGGTTGTTATGATCCATGAACTGGGATAACTGAGAACTTCCGAAGAACTCTTTCACCGCAGCTGTGACAGGCTTGATATTGATGAGGGTCTGAGGGGAGATGGACTCAAGGTCTTGTGTAGTCATTCTTTCCCTGACGACTCTCTCAAGTCTGGACAGACCGATGCGGTACTGATTCTGAAGCAGCTCACCTACCGCACGGATACGACGATTTCCCAGATGGTCAATATCATCGGAATTTCCGATACCGTACTCAAGGGGAATATTATAGTTAATGGAAGCAAAGATATCCTCTCTG
>JAZQYO010000005.1:0-2201 GCA_045633565.1 Clostridia bacterium
AGCATGAAGTAGATGATTGCTGTAGTAGCGAAACCGCCATAGAGACCTATCTTGCGTCCAAGATGCTTGCGATAATGAAATGTAAAGACGATACGTGATATCCACTGCACGATGAGACCGAACACAAAGGCAACGGCCACAGAAAGGAATATCGAAATGATGATGGTCAACGCCCTATCGGTATTGAGCATACCAAGACCTGCACCCGTAGATGAAAGCAGGGCGGTGACGAATGATGCTCCCAGCAACTCGAATACCATTGAGACGGTAGTAGATGTAGGCAGACCCAATGAGTTGAAGAGATCAAGCAAGAACACATCACTGATGACCACAGCAAGGTATATGCACATCACATCGGCAAAGCAGAAGTGACTCGGGTCAAAGATTCCGTGTCGCGCCACATCCATCATGCCGCTACTGAAAGACGCACCGATAAAGACTCCGGCCGCGGCAACCATGAGTACATGCTTTACTTTGGCCGCCTTTGAGCCGACCGCCGAACTCAGGAAGTTCACGGCGTCGTTACTCACACCAACGGTAAGGTCAATTATGGCAAGTGTAAACATAAAAAGCACGACGAACATATACGATAGTTCGACCGTGCTTAGATTTGAGACAAATGAAACAATGTCCATAGTAATATATAAATTAGTTAATATTCTAACCGAAGGACTATCTGCAATAAACCGCACACACCAAAGCATCATGTTACAGCAGACACGTACCTGTCACAATTTATCATCAATTTGTTACAAAAATAAAGAAACTTCGGAATATTTAAAATATTTCGGGAGAAAAATTGGACAGAAGATGCTTGATTTTTAGCATTGCAAAAGCACCTTACACCACAGGAACAAATCAGACAGGAACAAAAAAAGAGAGCAACACGTGTGTTACTCTCTTCATATATGAAACCTCGCGGTTTTTCTTACTTCTTCAAAGCCTCGTCAGCCTTGCTCTGCACCAACATCTCCTCAGCGAACATGTAAGCGCCAGTCTTAGGTGATTTAACCAACTTAACAACCTTTACGAACTTCTCCTTATCACCAGTCTGGAGGGTTGCCACTGCTTTCTTAGCCATCTCTTATTACTTAATTTCTTTGTGAACGGTTACTCTCTTCAAATATGGGTTGTATTTCTTCAACTCCAAACGCTCTGTAGTGTTCTTACGGTTCTTTGTTGTGATATAACGTGACATACCTGGAACACCACTGGTCTTCTGCTCTGTGCACTCAAGTATCACCTGAACACGGTTACCTTTTACCTTCTTAGCCATTTTACTTCCTCCTTTAATTAATCGAGTACTTTAATTTCCTCCCAAGCAACGTGGCCGTTCTTAACAGCATCCTTCAATGCAGCATCGAGACCTACTCGGTTGATAATTTTTAACCCCGCTGCACTCACGCGCAACTGAATCCAACAATCCTCTTCTACGTAGAAGAACTTCTTAGTAAACAAGTTCACGTTGAAAAGACGCTTTGTTCTTCTCTTTGAGTGTGATACATTGTTACCCACCATTGCTTTTTTACCGGTGATTTGACAAATCTTAGACATCTCTATATATTTTTTTGTTTATTCTTTTGATACCTACTCAAAACAGAGTGCAAAGATATAGGATTTGGAATAATCTTGCAAACAAAACATCAATTATTTTTCAATATGACGTTCAATTTTTAAAAAATCCTTAAGAAGTTGTTTAAATTTATGTCCTTGAAATTTTTATAGAACTTTTTTAGAGTGTTTTTTTATTTTTCAAAGGCGCATAGCGGGCTATGTAACTGCGAAAAAGGGAAAAACAGGCAAAATAGGGCATAAAAAGACAAGCACTTCTTGAGGACAATGTAAATAATAGTTTTGAAAGAAATTTAAACAGCTTCTTAGTTGAATTCAAAACAAAAGAAATCAGCGCTCCTCTTATTTGTGATAAAGAGGAGCTGTCACTGAGTGACTGAGGAGATAAAGCAACGACAGGCAACAGCAAAAGACTTAGCGTTCCCCGCGCAAAGAGGAACACCTGCGCAAACGAACCAAATGCGGCTCACCTGCAAAAGTTGGGGGGAATACTTCTTGAGATAGTATATGAACAGGAATGAGAATTTTTGTATTCTTCAACAAACTTACCCTTAACCTGTTATCTTGTATTCTTTTTGTAGTCGTTCTATCATGTTCTTTCATCGCGTGAAAGATACGATTAAACGAGT
>JAZQYO010000006.1:0-162464 GCA_045633565.1 Clostridia bacterium
GGTGTACCAAACTCTGCGAGATGTACAACTTTGTGCATCTCTTTTTCTTTTGTTTAGTTGACACCACAAATTAGCCATCGCTCATAGCTCGGCTTCTTTGCACGGGACTCTCGGGCTATGAGACAATTCACAGGATTGTCCCATCACGCCCTCGTCTAATGGTGTACCAAACAAGCCAAAGCATCGTTGATGCCTTGGCTTGTTTATTTTATATAAGTGGGACTCGAAACCTCAAGAGGGCAAAATAGCAGCTCCCTTTTGTTTTTCCGAGTGCTTTTTATCCGGGCAGTTAAAACCCGCTGCAAACATATCGCCCCGTTGACAAAAATATATGAATATGATAAAATATAAATACCTATATTTCATGGTAGAGTAATGATATTCTACATCATAAGGAGATAATATGGAAGATATAGCTGTTTCAGTTATCTGTAATACATACAACCACGAAAAATACATTCGTAAAGCTCTGGAAAGTTTTGTAATGCAGAAAACGGAGTTTGCGTTTGAAGTGCTTGTTCACGATGATGCTTCTAAGGATAAAACTGCTGAAATCATACGGGAATTTGAACAGAAATACCCGGATATCATAAAACCTATTTATCAGAAAGAAAATCAATATTCAAAAGGTGTTCAAATCAGCCTTGTTCATCAGTATCCGCGAAGCAAGGGCAAATATGTTGCATTTTGCGAGGGAGATGATTTCTGGACGGATGAAACAAAACTGCAAAGACAATTTGACTATATGGAAGCTCATTCTGATTGTGCATTGGTTTCATGCAAGGCAATAAAAGTTACTGAAAATGGTGATTATCTGGATGAATATATAAACTATGACTTTGAAAAGACAAAAGGCATATTATATTTTGGGGATATTATCCGGCAACATGGAGCCATTTCTACGGCCTCGATGTTTTTCAGAAGAAGTTTTTATAAGGAAAATATTGATTTTTTAAAATCCATAAAATCTTTTGACTATATAGTTAAAACATTGCTTGCATCAACGGGATATGTTTATGTATTAGCGCAAACAATGTGCGCTTACAGAGTGGCGGCAATGGGTTCATGGACAAACAGAGTGGCAGCAAACAGCAAAAAATTTGCTGAGCATATGAAAATTGCCGCAGAAAACTATAAAAAACTTAATGGATATACAAATTACAAATTTGACAAGGAATTTAAAGAGGAAATTCTGGAAAGAGAATATTATGCTCATTATTACCGTGCGGAGTTTAATGTTTTGAGAAAACCACCTTTTTCAGAAAAATACAAGAAACTTACCCTCAAATCAAAAGTGAAATTATTTCTATGGGCTAAATTACCACATTTACATTCCTTTTTATTCAAGAGATAATTTGTGAGTAAATATTAATTGTTTAAAGAAGTTGAGGTAAAATGATGAAAGTTAGTCGCAGTTCAGTGGTAACAAATTTCATATGGCGATTTTTAGAGCGTTGCGGAGCACAAGGGGTTACGTTCGTTGTGTCAATTGTACTTGCAAGACTTTTAGACCCTGCAGCCTACGGAGTTTTGGCTCTTGTTACGGTATTTACAACAATTCTCCAAGTGTTTGTTGACAGTGGTTTTGGTAACGCACTTATACAGAAAAAAGACGCTGATGACCTGGATTTTTCAACGGTATTTTATTATAACATAGCAATGTGCAGCTTGCTATACATTGGCATGTTCTTTGCAGCTCCCTACATAGCAAGGTTTTATAATATGCCACAGCTTACGTCCGTTGTGCGAGTTGTAAGTCTTATGCTTATTATTTCTGGAGTTAAAGACGTTCAGCAAGCTTATGTTTCACGGAACATGATGTTTAAAAAATTCTTTTTTGCAACACTTGGCGGAACAATTGGTGCAGCTGTCATTGGAATAATAATGGCATATAGGGGTTTTGGTCTGTGGGCACTTGTTGCACAAATGCTCTTTAATATGTTGGTTGATACCATTATACTATGGGTGACAGTTAAATGGCGTCCTAAACTTATGTTCTCGTTTGAAAGGTTGAAAGGGCTGTTTTCCTACGGATGGAAGCTACTGGTTTCGTCACTTATAAACACCATTTACCAGCGTATAAGGTCATTAATTATCGGAAAAAGATATTCTTCTGCGGATTTGGGATATTACAACAAAGGGAATCATTTTCCAAGTTTTGTTTCAGACAATGTAAATTCAGCAATTCAAAGTGTGCTTTTCCCTGCGATGGCACAAAGCCAGGATGAGAAATCAAATGTTAAGGCTATGACAAGGCGGTCAATCAAAATAAGCAGCTATCTCATGATTCCTGCGATGGCGGGACTTGCCATGATTGGTGAACCATTAATAAAATTTTTGCTTACTGAAAAATGGCTTTTTACTGTTCCGTATCTCAGAATTTCGTGTTTTACACATGCGCTTATCCCTATGCATACGGCAAATCTGCAGGCGATAAAGGCGATGGGAAAGAGCGATGTTTTTTTAAAGCTTGAGATAATTAAAAAAGTTGTCGGAATAACAGCAATTGTGATTTCTATTCCTTACGGGGTCTTTGCAATTGCCTTTAGTGGAATAATAAATTCCGTTTTATCTTCAGTGATAAACGCAAGTCCAAACAAGAAGCTTTTAGACTATGGATATTTTGAGCAACTGAAAGATTTCCTGCCGGCAGTCTTATGCTCGTTTGTAATGTGTCTTGTTGTCTGGCTTGTTGGCTTGTTGAATATAAACTACATTCTGCTGATGTTTATTCAGATAGTCATCGGAGCGATTGTATATTTTTCGTTGTCGACAATATTTAAGTTGGACAGCTTTACTTATATACTTGCTATTCTTAAAGCTTTATTCTCAAAAAAACGGGGAGGTTTGTCACATGATTAAAAGACTTGTAAAAAAATATTTGTCCCGAAACTATAAAAAACAAGGATTTTTTGATGGTTATGGTATGCTGTGGTTTAACAGTGCCATAGAAGAATATAAAGCTTCTGACCTGCCGTCAAGTAAGAAAAAATGGGCTCTTAAGAGAGGCTTTTATCCTTTCAGAATAGAACAATATGGACTTACTGATGAAAATTACAAAGAGTTTTTATCGGATAAGGAATACAAAAGACTTTATCCTATAAACAATATTTACAGAAGATGGATAGACGATAAACTCACTATGAAATATGTTTTAAAGCCTTTTGATGAGTATATGCCACGCTATTACTATCACCTTATCAAAGAGCGTACTTGCCATGTGATGAAACTTATGGACTGTCCTGATGAATGTGCTGCAGAATACGAAGGCATTTTAAAGTTGTTAAGAGATGTTGGTGTTCTGGCAGTTAAACCGACGGGTGGTACATATGGAATTGGTTTTTGCAAACTTGAATATAAGAATAAAAAATACGTTGTAAATGGTGAAGCTAAAACCAAAGAGGAAATGATTTCATTTCTCAAAAATCTCCGTGACCATATTATCATTGAATATGTACGGATGCACGAAAAAATTGCCAGTCTTAATCCCACTTCTTTAAATACAATTCGTGTAATGTTAATTAATGAAAATGGAAATAATCCAATTATCGCAAGCTCTTTTATGAGAATAGGAACAGTAGCATCCGGCATTGTTGATAACAGTGCCCAGGGTGGAATGTTCTGCAAAGTAGATGTTGACAGCGGAAGGTTTTATGATGGTGAAAAGAATATAGACCATGTTGTTACACCATCACCGGTGCATCCTGACACAGGCGTTCCGATTGAAGGTACAATCCCTCATTGGGAAACTGTGAAAACAAAGCTGATTGAAATCTCAAAATATATTCCGCAGCTTGAGTGGATGGGATTTGATGTTGCAATTACAGAGACAGGCTTTAACATTATTGAGATAAACTCCCATCAGGGACTTCACAGATACCATACATATCCGCAAGAAATCAAGGATTACTTTAAAAGAAAATCTCAACTAAAAAATAAGTAGGAGACATTATGAGTATTATAAAAAACATTCTTCGCAAAGTTTTAGAAAAACTTCCTGAAAGCGTTCTGAATGAAATAAAAATAAAAAGAGCAAAAAATTTACCTTGCTACTTCTCAGACGAAAGACTCCGTAAATGTCTGCAAGATCTTTATTTTAATAAAACCGGTCGGTATATTGACCTTGATAATCCGGTAACTTTCAGCGAAAAACTTCAGTGGCTTAAGCTTTATTATCAGCACAAGGATTTAGCACGTGTTGTAGATAAATACCACTTTAAAAAATACATAGAAGAAAAAATTGGCAAAGGTTATACCGTTCCTTTGTATGGTGCATGGAAGAATGTTAAGGATATTAACTGGGATAAACTTCCAAGTAAGTTTGTATTAAAATCAAATTGTTGCAGTGATGGTAATTTTATAAAAATTATAAAAAATAAAGCTGATGTAGATTTTGACAATTTGAAAAAAGAACTTGAAGACTGGCTTAATCCTTATAAAACACTCGTAAATTCCTATTGCCGTGCATATTGGAAAGTTAAACCGATGATTTTGGCTGAGGAGTATGTTGAGCAGCTTGACGGACAAGTTTATGATTACAAGTTTTTCTGTTTTGGCGGTGAGCCTAAGTTTGCGTATGTAGCAACAGATCATTTCGAGGGACAAATCAGCAATATTTCTCTTTATGATCTTAACTGGAACAGACTTGATATAACTTATGGGGTACATCCTCAAAACATGGTGGATGCACCGAACAGTCTTAAAGAAATGATAGAAATATCCAAGAAACTGTCAAAAGAATTCCCGTTTGTGAGAGTAGACTTTTTTGAGCTTGAAGGAAAACCTGTTCTTAGTGAACTCACTTTCTACCCTGGTGGCGGATTTAATGAGATTAACCCATCATCTGCCGACAAAGAATGGGGAGATATGATAATTTTACCCCATAAATGTGTCAAAAAATAGTTATGAAATGATTACAGAGAGGATGGAGAATATATGATATACATTGGCAAACCATATGTTATCTCTGATGAATATAATGCATACCTGAAAGCTAAGATAGAAATAACCGCAGATACAGCGGGAAAATGGATGGATTTAGAACTTCCAAAAGCATATTGGAGATTGTATGAGGACTATCCACCGGCTTCATGGGATGAAACAGGGGAGTTAAACTTTAAAGTAGATAAAGAATATGAAAATTATCTTTGCGATGATAGGGCGGATTGTTTTGTTGTTGCTTTTTTATACTATGCAATGATGACAGGCTCTGATATAAAAAGTGAGGCGCCTGTTTCAGAAAAACTTTTATTTGGTATTGAGAACCATCTTTTTCCCGCATTGCTGAAAGAAAATAAAGGATATAAAAAAATTAATGTTTATTCAGAATCAATAAAGACACCATATCAAACAGAAAATAAGGTGGCAACGGGCATGAGTTGTGGTGTTGATTCTCTATATAGTCTAAAAAAGTATAATCAAAATAATATTCCCGAACAATATAGATTAACTCATCTGACATATTTTAATATGGGCTCGATTTTCCATCCTAATATGGCGGAAAATAAACAATATCATATGGATGAATTTTATCGTTTGACCGATGAAATGTCAAAAGATAAAATGATAAATGCTAAGAATGTAGCAGATAAAGTAAATATGCCACTTGTGTATATTGAGTCAAACATAGATAAGGATTATTACAGGGGTGGTTTTGGATATACGGCGGTTTACAGAAATTGCGCAATGGTTTTAGCACTTCAAGGTCTCTTTGGTAAATATTATTGTTCATCAGCAGGCTGGCCTGATTTCTTTGAACTGAATCTTGAAGGCGGCTCTGAACACTACGAAACCTTGTTATGTAGTGTTTTCTCAAATGGTACGGTAGAATTTATAATATCAGACTATGCATCAAGATTTGAAAAAACAAAGGAATTGGCTGATTATGATATAGCTAAGGAATATTTGGATGTATGCTATAATTTTAACAGTTGCGGTAAGTGTTCAAAATGCAAAAGAACTCTTTTAACCATTGATGTTTTGGGTAAAATCGACGCATTTGGGAAAATATTTGATATAGATAACTTTAAGGCGAATAGAACTGACGCATATCTGTGGTTGCTAAAAGCCAAAGGTGGTTCTGCAACAAACGATGCAGCAATTTTTGCCAGGGAAATTTATGAAAAAGCAAATGCAAAGGGGATTATTCCCGAAGAAGCATTTAAGGAGTACAATAAGGAAATCAGCAAACATAAGCTATTAAGAGTGAAGCATATTCCAAAAATAATTATTAAAAAGATACTTACAAAATTTCACTTGTATAAATAAAAATGGTTAGGAGAAATTTACTATGAGAACTATAGGATTTCTGATAAGTCATAAAAACAACGAAAAACGCAGGGCGCTTTTGCCGGAAGACTTAAAAAATATAAACAATAAGTCATCGATGTACTTTGAAGAAGGGTATGGCGAGCTAATTGGTATAAGTGATGAGGAGTATCTTGCCCAGGGTGTTAATGTAGTGCCTCGTGAGCAGGTAATGAATTGCGACATTTTAACAGATGTAAAACTTGGCGATGCAGATTACCTGGATGAAATTGATGATGGGAAGATACTGTTTGGTTGGGCACATGCGGTTCAGGGAGTTGAATTCTGCGGTAAAGCAATCAAAGCTAAGCATACTGTAATTGCATGGGAAGAGATTTTTGAGGACGGACGTTATATTTTTTACAGAAACAGAGAAGTTGCCGGCGAAGCTGCAATTCTGCATGGTTTCAGACATTGCGGGAAAATGCCCTATGATGCACGTGTGGCGATTTTAGGCAACGGACAGACGGCAAAGGGAGCACTCAGGATTCTTCATGGACTTGGTGCCGATGTTGATGTATATGGCAGAAAGCTTGAAAATCTTTTTAAAAAGAAAATGTATGAGTATGATGTTTTGGTTAACTGTGTTATGTGGGATACAAATCGTACCGACAGAATTATCTATAAAGAAGATTTGAAAAAAATGAAACCGGGAACCCTCATTATAGATGTAAGCTGTGACCCTAATCTTGAGATTGAAACTTCTCACGGGACTACCATTGATGACCCGGTATATACAGTAGATGGTGTTATTCATTATGCAGTTGATAATACACCGGCTATGTATCCAAAAACGGTCACAAAGGTTTTGAGTGAAGGAATTTCAAAATTTATTGACCCGATACTGGAGGAAAAGTATCCGGAATGTCTTAAAAAAGCAACTGTTATTGAAAAAGGCAAAATAATAGATAAAAACATAGAAAAATTCAGAAAAGCACGCAATTTATTCTGTGAATAAAATTGCGTTTGAAAAAAGGTGATATTTGTGCCGAAAAAAATTATGGTAGTTGCCGGAAGCAGGTGGCAGATACCAATAACTAAAAAAATAAAAGATATGGGGCATTTGCCACATGTTGTAAATCTGTATGAAGATTCGCCGGCTTTCCTATATGCGACAAAAAGCGGGGTTATGGATATTTTAGATAAAGATGCATGTCTTAAGTTTGCGACCGAAAACAAGATAGATGCGATTTTGTCTGAAGAATGTGATATTGCTATGCCGACAGTTGCATACATTGCTGACAACTTGAATCTTCCGTCACAGGGAGCAGATAAAATTGCTCTGTTCACAAACAAATTCAAAATGCGTGAATTTTGCCGTGCAAACGGTCTAAAATTTCCGGAATACAGAAAATGTTCCACTTTTGATGAAGCTGCAGAGTTTTTTAAAACAGTTGGCGGGAAAATTATTATAAAACCACTTGATGCAAACAGCAGTCGTGGTGTGTTCACTATCACCTCTGAGGAGGAGCTGGAATTATACTTTGAGCAGGCCATGAGTTTTTCCAAGGTGGAAAAGTGTGTTCTTGCGGAAAGGTATATTGAGGGAACTGAATTTACCATCGACGGAATTAAAACTCCGGACAGGCATTATTCTCTGGCAATTTCCGAAAAGAAACACTATCCCCATAACAAAAATATTGCTTACGAGCTTTATTTTTCGCATAACAACTTAAACTTTGATTATGAGAAGTTAAAGGCCGTAAATGATGAATATGTCAATTTATCAGGATTACCCTTCGGACTGACCCATGCTGAATATAAGTACGAAAATGGTGAATATTATCTTATCGAAATTGCAGCGCGTGGTGGTGGAAACTTAATTTCCTCTGACATTGTTCCCGTTATGTCGGAAATAGATAATTATAAATATCTTATTGATTGCTCAATAGGGGAGTGTCTGAACGAGAATTTTGAAGTTCCGGAAAGTCTTAAAGAAAGATGCTGTGTTCTTAGATTTTTTGATGCACCTGCAGACGGTGGTACAGTGAAAGAAATTGAGGGCACTGACATTCTGACAAATGACCCGAGAGTTATAAAATGGGAGCTTAACTTTAAAGTGGGCGATTATATTGAAAAAGCCAAAGACGATAGCAAACGCATAGGTTTTTATATTGCTTATGCAGACAACGATAAACAACTGAAAGACCTGATGCACAGTATAGAAATGAGCTTTAAAATTATCCTGGACTAAGTAAAGGAAGTGTTTTTTTGAAAAGCGAGATTATAAACTACATAAGACGGAATCGTGTAAGTACAACCGAGGTTGCTGATTGTCTTGGGAAAGCCGGTGCAATCGAAAATGTTATGCCTATTAACAGCAGACATTTTAAGGTTGGAAACGTAAAATGGGTTTATGCATACAAAGAATCCAACTGGGATGTTCATAAGCAGATTGTTGATACAAATGAAGGCGACATAGTTTTCATAGATGCTATTGATTGCAAACACCGTGCTATAATTGGTGACCTTGTAAGCAAATATATACTTTTATACAAGCAGGCAACCGCCATTGTTACTAACAGTAAAATGCGTGATGCTGCAGCCCTTATACGTGAAAATTATCCTATATGGTGCACAGGAGTAACTCCGGTAGGGTGCTTTAATACAAAACCCGAACCTCCGCTTGCGGCAGAAATTGAGAGCCGACACCGCGAAATGTATGATGGTACAATTGCGGTTTGTGATGATTGCGGAGTGGTTATTATTCCGAAAGAACATCATACACAGGAGTTTCTTCAGAAACTGAAAAATATAGAGGAGCAGGAAGATATTTGGTTTGACAGATTAGACAGACATAAAGAAAGCACCTTTGATATTGTTTGCCTTAAAAAATATCTTTCAGATGATAAATAAGATGGAATATTCAATTGCAAAAACCTATGATGAGGTTTTAACAGCATTTACTAAGTTAAAAAGTGCATTTTTTGATTTCAATGGAGAAATTGAGAGTTTTGCAGAAAAAATTTATACTAATGGTTTTTGTATTGTTTGCAAAGAGGAGGACACGGCAGGACTTATTGCATTTTATGCAAACGACTATGATACTAATACTGCATATATTACTTCTCTTTTGGTAGATAAAAAATGTCGTGGAATGGGAATAGCAACAGAACTTGTTCAAAGGGTAGAATCTATCTGCTTTGCAAATGGTTTTAAACAGGTGAAGCTTGAGGTTAATAAAGCCAATCTTCCGGCAATTTCTCTTTATGAAAAACTTGGATATAAATCGGATTCCGAAAAAGAAGAATCAATATATATGTGTAAGGATTTAGAGGTTGATTGAACATGAAAAATATTAATGTCACCCGTTCGTCTATGCCCTCGTTTGAGGAATATTGTGAAGAAATAAAAGGACTTTGGGACAGCCGATGGCTTACTAATAATGGCGAGAAACATAAACAGCTTGAAGAGGATTTGAAATCTTATTTATCAGTCCCCAACCTAACCCTTTTTACAAACGGACACCTTGCGCTTGAAACAATTCTTGAGGCGATGGATTTCAAAAAGGGTAGCGAGGTTATAACCACACCATTTACATTTGCCTCAACAACACATGCCATTGTAAGAAGCGGACTTGTTCCTGTTTTTTGTGATATTAACCGGGACGATTATACAATAGACACTTCGAAAATCGAGTCACTTATCACTGATAAAACTTGTGCTATATTGCCTGTACATGTTTATGGAAATCTGTGTGATACAGATGAGATTGACAGACTGGGGAAAAAGCATGGACTTAAGGTTATATATGACGCTGCTCATGCTTTTGGTGTTATGGTAAACGGGAAAAGTGCGGCAAGTTTTGGTGATGCATCAATGTTCAGCTTCCATGCAACAAAGGTGTTCAACACCATTGAAGGCGGTTGCATAAGCTATAAAGATGAATGTTACATAAAACCTCTAAATGATTTGAAAAATTTCGGTATCGACGGTCCTGAAAGTTGTCACCTTGTCGGTGGAAATGCAAAAATGAATGAATTTCAGGCGGCGATGGGAATTTGTAATCTTCGTCACATAAGAGAGGAGATTGCAAAAAGAAAAAAAGCTACTGAAAGATACCGTGAAAAGCTTTCGGGCGTAAGCGGAATCAGACTTTGCGGCGAGCAAAAAGATGTAAAATCAAATTATGCATATTTTCCTGTTTTGTTTGACGGATATAAGTTAACGCGTGATGAGGTTTTTGAAAAGCTTAGTGAAAATAATATTACGGCAAGAAAATATTTTTATCCGCTGACAAGCGATTTTGAATGTTATAAGGACAAATTCAAATGTGGTGAAACTCCGGTAGCGGAGGAAACAGCATCAAAAATACTTTGTCTTCCCATGTATGCGGACTTAACCCTTGATGATGTTGACAGAATCTGCGATATTATTTTAAAAGGATGAAAGCTATGGAAGCGAAAAAACGCGAATCGGGAATTGAACTGTTCCGCACATTGACAATGCTCGCTATTGTTGCACATCATTACATAGTAAACTCGGGTCTTTATTCCTTGGTTTTAGAATCCCGGACATTTTCATTTCAGAATATTTTTCTTTTGATATTTGGCTGGGGAGGAAAAACAGGAATAAACTGTTTTGTATTGATAACAGGATATTTTATGTGCACATCAAAAATTACACTTAAAAAATTTCTGAAGCTTGTTTTAGAGGTGGAGTTTTATAAGATAGCCATATATATTATATTTTTGTTAACAGGATACAAAAACTTTTCTGTAAAATCTTTAATAGACACTCTACTCCCGGTAACCTCTGTTTCAACGGGATTTACCTCTGCATATATTGTGTTTTTCCTTTTTATTCCCTTTTTAAACATACTTTTAAACGGAATGAACAAAAAACAACACATATATCTTCTGCTTATGTGCATAGGTGTATATACAGTTTTACCGACGCTTGGGATTACCGTTACCTATAACTATGCTCTGTGGTTTTCAATCATTTATTTTATAGGTGCATATCTTCGCCTGTATCCGGAGACATGGTTTAACAGTAAACGCATTTGGGGTGCACTGGCCATAGCCTCTGTTTTAATATCGTGGGCAAGTGTTGTTTTGTTACCTGCGATAGCTAAGCTTTTGGGTATTGGACAAGGGGCATTTAATTATGTGTACTATCTGGTTGCAGATTCCAACAAACCCCTTGCAATTTTAACTGCGGTTAGTACATTTATGTATTTCAAAAACTGCGGTATAAAGTACAGCAGAATAATCAATACAGTGTCTGCATCTGCTTTTGGCGTATTACTCATTCACGCAAACAGCAGTACAATGATTAACTGGCTTTGGAAGGATACTTTGAAAAACACAGCATTTTATAATTCGAATATGATTTATTTACATGCAATTACATCGGTTGTGGGAATTTATATTGTATGTACAATAATTGATATATTACGGATAAAATGTTTAGAAAAACCACTATTTAAACAATATGATAAACTTTATAATTTGTTTTCTGAGAGGAGAAAGGTATGAAAGGTATAATTTTAGCAGGCGGAAAAGGAACACGCCTATATCCCATGACCAAAGCGGTGTCAAAACAGCTTCTTCCAATATATGATAAGCCACTTGTCTATTATCCTCTTTCAATTCTGCTCCTTGCAGGCATCAGAGAAATTCTGATTATCTCCACTCCTGAGGACACCCCGGTTTATAAAACCCTTTTAGGTGACGGAAGCCAGATTGGCATATCAATTACATATAAAGTTCAGGATACCCCGCGCGGACTTGCCGATGCGTTTATTTTAGGCGAAGAGTTTATTGGTGATGATAGCGTTTGCCTTATCCTGGGTGATAATGTTTTCTACGGAAAAGATATGACGAAAACTTTAAAGTCTGCCATGGAAAACAAGGTTGGTGCGACCATTTTCGGTTATCCCGTCAGAGACCCAAAGGCTTTTGGAGTTGTTGAATTTGATGAAAACCGCAAGGTTATATCAATAGAAGAAAAGCCGGAACATCCAAAATCAAACTATGCAGTTCCGGGGCTGTATTTTTACGATAACCGCGTGGTAGAAATCGCAAAAAATGTAAAACCCTCAGCAAGAGGAGAGATTGAAATAACTGCGGTTAACAATGCATATCTTGAGTCGGGCGATTTAAACGTTGTTCTCCTGGGCAGGGGAATGGCGTGGCTTGATACAGGGACTCCCGAGGGGATGCTCAAAGCCGCGGAATTTGTTGAATCGGTTCAGAGCAGACAGGGCTTTTACATTTCATGTATAGAAGAAATTGCGTGGCGCAGAGGCTTTATTACTAAAGAGCAGCTCCTGGAAATTGGCGAAAGCCTTAAAATGACAGATTACGGACAGTACCTTATTTCTATTGCAAAGGGGAATGTATAAATGAATGTACTTGTAACCGGCGGAGCCGGATTTATCGGTTCAAACTTTGTTTATCACATGCTGGAAAAATATCCGGATTATCGCATAATATGTGTGGATTGCCTGACTTATGCGGGAAATCTTTCCACGCTTGAGGAGGCACTTAAAAACCCTAACTTTGTGTTTTACAAAACGGATATTTGTGACAGAGGACAAATCTTTTCTATATTCGAAAAAGAAAAACCTGATATAGTTGTTAATTTTGCAGCAGAAAGTCATGTTGACAGGTCAATTGACAACCCGGGGGTTTTTCTCACAACAAACATTCTTGGAACACAGGTGTTAATGGATGCCTGCAGAAAATATGGTATTAAGCGTTACCATCAGGTTTCAACCGATGAAGTTTACGGCGATTTACCTCTTGACAGACCGGATTTGTTCTTTACCGAAACCACGCCTATTCATACAAGCAGTCCTTACAGCGCTTCAAAAGCAAGTGCGGACCTTCTTGTTATGGCATATAGCAGAACATTCGGGCTTCCGGTTACAATAAGCCGTTGTTCAAACAACTACGGACCATATCATTTTCCGGAAAAGCTTATACCACTTATGATTATAAATGCGCTGAATGATAAGCCCCTTCCGGTTTATGGTACCGGAGAGAATGTTCGTGACTGGCTTTATGTTACTGACCACTGTAAAGCAATTGATTTAATTATACACAGCGGTAAAGAGGGAGAGATTTATAATGTTGGCGGGCACAATGAAATGTGTAACCTTGATATTGTAAAGCTCATTTGCCAAAAACTTGGCAAACCGGAAAGTCTTATAACCTTTGTTGCGGACAGAAAGGGTCATGATATGCGCTATGCAATTGACCCCACAAAAATCCATAGTGACCTTGGATGGCTTCCGGAAACAAAATTCGCAGACGGTATAGATTACACAATCAAATGGTATCTTGAAAATAAATCCTGGTGGGAGACGATTATTTCGGGAGAGTACCAAAACTATTACAAAAAAATGTATCTGGAAAGATAGAAAACGGAGATTAAAATGACATTTAAAAGAGCAGATATTCTGTTGCCGAACTTTTCGGGAGACAGTGAAAAAATGAAAAAATGGAGCGTTGTTGCGTGTGACCAGTATACTTCCGAGCCGGAATACTGGGCAGGGGTTGAGTCTGTTGTGGGAGCAAGTGAGTCCACATTCAGACTTACTGTGCCAGAAATTTTTCTTAATGACGCAGACATTGATGAAAGAATAAAAAAGACCAATCAGGCCATGGCAAAATACATGGATGACGGCGTTTTTACAGAGCATAAAAATACATATATTTACGTGGAAAGAACGCTTAAAAGCGGTGTGAAAAGACTTGGCATAGTGGGCATGGTTGACCTTGAGGATTATGACTATTCGGTAGGTTCACAGACCAAAATCCGTGCGACTGAAGGAACTGTTGTATCAAGAATCCCGCCAAGACTTAAGGTGCGTGAAAATGCGCCCGTTGAGCTGCCACACATTATGATGCTTATTGACGATGCAGATTGTGATATAGTTGAGTGCAATGCAAAGATTAAGGAAACTTTTGAAAAGGTTTATGATTTTGATATGATGCAAAATTCCGGTCATATTACCGGATATAAAATGTCAGAGGCTGCGTGTGATGCACTTGATGAAAAACTTGCAGCGCTGGATAATTTAGATAAGTTTAACAAAAAATATGGTGTAGAAAAAACATCACCGCTTATTTTTGCAATGGGTGATGGTAATCACTCACTTGCGACGGCAAAGGCGTATTATGAAAATCTTAAAAAGGAAATTGGAGATGCAGCAAAAACTTCTCCGGCAAGATATGCGCTTTGCGAGCTTGTTAATCTGCACGATAAATCTCTGGAGTTTGAGGCAATTCACAGGGTTGTATTCGGTGCCGACGGAGCCCATTTCCTGCGCGAGTTTGAAAAGGAATTTGACATAAGCTATGATGAAAATGCCAAGGGACAGACTTTCTGGTTTGTTTACGATGGTGAGAAAAAAAGCGTTACAGTTACAAATCCCAAAGAATATCTGACTGTTGCTACAGTTCAGAAATTCATGGACGCATACATTGCCAAAAAAGGTGGCGAAGTAGATTATATCCATGGTGAAGATGTTGTTGTCCGTCTGTGCGAAGACAAGAAAAACTTTGGTATAATACTCCAGTCAATGGACAAATCAGACCTTTACAAATCTGTAATTTTGGACGGCGCACTGCCGAGGAAAACATTCTCCATGGGAGAGGCGTGCGACAAAAGATTTTACATTGAAGCAAGAAAAATCAGATAAGAAAAACCGCCTTTTGAGGCGGTTTTTTCGGAGGTTTTTATGAACAGAAAGAAATCAGCGGCAATTATGACGATAGTAGCCCTCTGCTGCGCTATTATGACGGTAATAGATGGAATATGGCAACCTGATTATCAGGTGAAATCTGCTATAAAACTCGGGCTGTTCCTTGTTTTCCCGTTTTTATATTCCGTTTTCATCGGCAAACTTAACCTGATAAAGCTTTTCAAAGCTAATAAAAAGGGTATGAAACTTGCAGTTGTACTTTGTGTCCCTACTTATATTGTGATAGTTGCAGCATATATTTTACTGAAAGATTATTTCGATTTTTCAAAAATAACGGGTGCGCTGACAGGGAACATAGGCGTCACACGGGATAATTTTTTCCTTGTGGCACTATATATTTCATTTATAAACTCTCTTTTAGAGGAGTTTTTCTTCCGTGGATTTGCTTTTTTATCGCTTAAAAAAGTTGCAGGAAAAAGAAAAGCCTACATTTTCAGTGCGGCCATATTTGCATTTTATCATATTGCCATTATGACAGGATGGTTCTCAGTGGGGATGTTTTTAATTGCAATTGCAGGCCTTTTTGCAGGAGGACTTGTTTTGAGCTATCTTAATCTTAAAAGCGGAAACATATATACTTCATGGTTTGTTCACATGTTTGCCAATTTTGCCATAAACACTGTTGGGTTTATGCTTTTTGGTATAATTTAAGCTTGATGACGGAAAGAAAATATGATAAAATTTAAATGAGGTGATAAGAGTGAACAGATTTAGGGTTTCAAATTTTCTTCTGCTGACCATAGCAGGATTTATAAATGCATTTGGTGTTACGGTTTTTCTGGCACCGGTTAAACTTTATGACAGCGGAATTTCTGGAACGTCACTGATGCTTTCGCAGATTACACCCGAATTTTTCTCTTTGTCATTTTTCCTGCTTGTGCTTAACATACCACTATTTCTTTTTGGATTAAAAAGGCAGGGGATAACCTTTACGGTATATTCACTTTATACGGTTGCGGTTTATTCTCTGGGCGCATGGCTTATAACCGACGTTCTGCCCATTGATGTAAGCATAGCATCGCCGCTTGCGGGAAACGATTTGTTGCTTTGCGCACTTTTTGGCGGGATGATTTCGGGCGTGGGCAGTGGTATGACAATCCGGTTTGGCGGAGCAATTGACGGCATAGAAGTTATGTCGGTTGTGTTTGCCAAAAAGCTGAATGTAACGGTTGGAACATTTGTAATGATTTACAATGTCATTTTATATGTGATAACCGGATTTGTCACAAAGAGCTGGATTCTGCCTCTTTATTCCATTGTTACTTACGGTGCAGGACTTAAAACAATTGACTTTATAGTTGAAGGTCTTGACCGTTCAAAAGCCGTTATGATAATAACCGAAAAACCACATGAAATAAGTGATGCACTCACGGGAGAATTCGGAACGGGAACAACCGAGCTTCAGGCCAAGGGCGGTTATTCCAAAACGGAAAAAGCGGCAGTTTATTTTGTGGTAAACCGTTTTCAGATTTCAAGAATGAAAGACATTGTCCACACGGTTGACCCCAAAGCGTATATGACAATTACAGAGGTTGCAGACGTTTTTAAAAGTCTGCACGAACAGTAAAAATAGAAAGGTCATAGCCAGTTGGCTATGACCTTTGATGTTTTATTCCTGATTTATATATATTTCTTCGGCTTTTTTCTGTGCCTCCTCCAAAATTTTTGTTGCCTCTGTTATAGCATTAAATAATATTAAATACATTTCTTTATAATTATTCATAATGTTTTTTCTCCGTTCGTTTAATATAATTGTAGGGAATGGCGATTTTCGACATTCCGTTTTGCGGTGCATCCTGAAGGCTGCACCCTACACACCGTTTTTTCACATTAAAAAAATGCGCCGGCTTGCCGGCGCAGAAAAACGCACGGCCCCGTGTCGCCAGACACAAGTCAAAAGAAAGGGCAAAACCACATTCTCTCAAACCACCAGGAGCCTGCATTTTTAGCAAAGAAGTCAGTGATTTAAGAGAATATTAAAAATGGGCATAATAACCCCTGTAATTATGGCATCATCCTTTCATTATTAACTTGTATCTGGCAATTATAATTATATCACTCAGTTTTACATTTTGCAACATTTTTTTATCGACAAATTGTGACAAAAAACTCCCGACTTTTTAAAGTCGGGAGTTTGGATAATTATTTTAGTTCGGGAAGAACATATTTATTTGAATAGAAAGCATATTTTTCTTTGTAAACAGGACTTTCGGATTTGATTGTCCTGATGCTTTCGTGCATATTCAGATGGTGATGAGCTGTTTCGATAATACAACCTGAAATGTTGGAGCAATGGTCTGATGTTCGTTCAAGGTTGGTCAGAAGGTCTGACCAGATAAAGCCTGCATCAATGGTGCAACCACCCTGCTGCAGGCGGTAAATGTGGTTTGCACGAAGCTGCTCTTTAAATTTATCAATTATTTCTTCAAGCGGCTCAATATCATAAGCTGCGCTCACATCACTATTAACAAACGCTGCCAGAGCAAGAGAGGTAATTTCCTTTGATGCGTTTGTAATAACCTTAAGCTCTGCATTTGCACTGCCAGAAAATTCAATTTCCTTTTCACGGAGTTCTTCGGCAGACTCAAGTATATTAACCGCATGGTCGGAAATTCGCTCAAAGTCACCAATAAGGCGGAGAAGTCTTGCGGCCTCGGCACTTTCGTCATCACCAATCTGATGAGAACTGAGTTTTACAAGGTAGTCACCTATAATATCCTCATAATGGTCGGTTATTTCTTCTGCTTCTCTGATATCATTAGCCGTTTTTGCGGAGTAGTTAAAGAGAGAATCAATACTGTTCATGAGTGCCCCGCAAGCGGATTTTGCCATTTCAATCGCATATTTGCGGCAGTGGTCAAGAGCGAGGGAAGGAGTTGCCAGGAGTCTCTCGTCAAGCTCGGAAGTTTTCTCTTTAACCTTTGAATCAGGAACAAGTCTTTTTGCAAGCCTTTCCAAAAGTCCCGACATGGGCAGAAGAATTACCGTACAAATTACATTGAATACCGAATGAGCGACTGCAATGCCGAAATGTGAGGCTGCCACATCCAAAATGGGTGGTGCAATTATCGCTTTTAAAATATATAAAACAACAAGAAGAATCAGTGTGCCTATTACATTGAATGAAAGATGAACAACAGCAACTCTTTTTGCGTTTCTGTTGGCTCCGAAAGAGGACAGGATGGCAGTAATACATGTACCAATGTTCTGCCCCATGATGATGGGGAAAGCCGCACCGTAGGTTATTTGTCCTGTTACTGTAAGTGCCTGCAGGATACCTACAGAAGCTGAACTTGACTGAATGATAGCTGTCAGCACTGCACCTGCCAGAACACCCAGCAAAGGATTCTTAAACATAATAAACAGCTGCTGAAAAGCAGGAACTTTACCAAGATCTGAAACTGAACCGGACATGGTTTCCATACCGAACATAAGGATAGCAAAGCCTAAAAGCACAAGCCCGGTATCCTTTTTCTTTGAGCTTTTGGAGAGCATCTGAAAAATAATACCGATGAGTGCCAGAACAGGAGTAAAGGAGGATGGTTTGAAAAGCTGAACAAAAAAGTTTGAGCTTTCAATGCCACCAAGGCTTAAAATCCAGGCAGTAACGGTTGTACCGATATTTGCACCCATTATAATGCCGATAGACTGTTTTAGCGTCATAACACCTGAGTTAACAAAACCATCCGCCATAACGGTAGTTGCAGATGAGCTTTGTATCACAGCCGTGACGCCCAGACCTGTTAAAAAGCCGGCGATTTTATTTGTTGTAAGCCTGCCGATAAGCGTGCTGAGCTTGTCGCCGGCACGGCGTTCAAGCGCTTCGCCCATCAGATTCATACCAAATAAAAAGAGGGACAGACCGCCGATTAAATTAAGTAAATCAAAAAAATCCATACATTATATCCTTTCGTATGAAAATATTATTGTCAAAAATAAATGGTTTTTACATACAGCTGTCAAAAATATCTTTAATGACAATGTAATCCATATCAATATAACTTTTTACGCTGCGGGATTTGCCGAAAGTGCAAAGGTCAGCAAGTCTTTCTGTGCAGCTTTCGGGGATGCCGAATTCACTAAGTGATGCGGGCATGCCGATAATCCTGAAGAACTCAGACATTTTTTCTATACCGGAAAGTGCGGCTTTTTCGTCATTTTCTTCGGTGACATCCCATACACGTCTTGCAAATTGAGCAAAACGGGAAATGTTATTTTTATAAATATATTTTGCCCAGGCGGGAAACAAAACAGCCAGCCCCGCACCATGCGCAATCTCGGTATATTCTCCGCTGAGTGCGTGTTCAAGCTGATGAACGGGAAGTGCATTTTCCCTTCCGCATCCTGTCAGGTCATTATGCGACAGGCTGGACGCCCACATCATATTTGCACGGGCATCATAGTCGCAAGGACTTTCCATAAGAATTTCCCCCGATTCAACCACCGATTTTAAAATGCTCTCAGCTAATCTGTCGGTCAGCGGAGTGGGAGGACAGGGCATAAAATATCTTTCCATAGTATGTGCCATTATATCCACAATGCCGCACGCAGTCTGATATTTATTGACGGTGTATGTCAGCTCGGGGTTCATTATTGCAAATTTGCAGCGGTTAAAATCACTGTTAAAGCCACGCTTTAAATTAAGCTCTTCGTTTGTGATAACTGCGGACGAGCTCATTTCGCTGCCAGCAGCTGCCAGGGTGAGAATGCAGCCTATTGGAAGCCCTTTTTTGGGACTGCTTTTCCGGGTGGGAAAATCCCATACATCACAATCGTTTACTGCACCGGCAGCGGTATATTTGCAGGAGTCAATAACGCTTCCGCCACCTACGGCAAGAATAAGCTCAACCTTTTCTTCTTTTGCCAATTTTATTGCTTTTCTGACAAACTCAAGGTTTGGATTGGGGGATACGCCGCCCATTTCAACAACTTCTATGCCGGAATTTTTAAGCGAGGTCATAACCTCATCAAACAACCCTGTCTTTTTAATGCTTTCCTTTCCGTACTGCATCATAATTTTGCTGTAGCCTAAGTTTTTTATAATCTCACCAACATCTTTGTGCTTATCTCTTCCAAAATAAACCTTTGTGGGAGTATAATAAGTAAAATCTAACATTATTTATATCCTTTCAAGTAATATTTTAAGCTCCGAGAGAGCATGAATTTCATAATCGGGCAAATGTGATTTTTCACCGTTCGGGTTGAACCACACTGTTTTTATGCCGGTATTTTTTCCACCTATAATGTCAGCAGTAATGCTGTCGCCAATAAGGATGGTTTCATTTTTTTTAAAGTCCGGTATGTTTGCAAAACAGTAGTCGAAAAACTCTGCCTGCGGTTTTTCAAACCCGATTTGCTGAGAGATGAAATGGGCATCAAAAAAGTTAGTTATACCGGTGTTTTTCATTCGTCCCTGCTGGCAGACAAGAGTGCCGTTTGACGCCACATAGAGGCGATATTTTCCTTTTAAATACTGCAGAAGCTCAAGTGCGCCATCCATCAGGTCGCCTTCTTCGGAGAGTTTTATTTCGTAAAAAGCGGTGGTCTCTTCGGGAGAGGCATCAACGCCAAACTCCTCAAAAAACTGACGGTATCTGCCAACCTTTACCTCGCTCCTTGTAAGCTCGCCTTTTTCAAGGCGTTTCCAATGTTCAAGATTTATTTCGCTGTAACGCTTAAGCATAGATTCATCGGGATTAAGGCCCAGGTGAATGAGAGTTTTTTTAAGCGCCTTTTTTTCACTGGCGTAAAAATTAAACAAGGTATTATCAAGGTCAAATAAAATATTTTTTATCATAGGAAAATCATCTCCATAGATATTATATAATATTTTTTCAAATAAGGCAATAAAAAATCCGGGCAAAGCCCGGATTTTTCTGATTAGATTAAGGATTCAAAAAGTGCTGTAATGTCAGCAACGCTTGTTTCTTTTGGGTTACCGGGACGGCAAGCATCGTCAAAGGCAGACTGTGCGAGGAAAGGAATGTCCTCTTTCTTAACGATATCTTTTAAGGTTTCGGGAATTCCAATGTCCTTTGAAAGCTGCTTTACAGCATCAATAGCTGCTTTTCTATACTCAGCCTGTGACATTGTTTCTGTACCTTTAACGCCCATTGCTTTGGCAATTTCACGATATTTTTCGCCTGTTGCTTCTGCATTATATTCCATAACTGTAGGAAGAATGATAGCATTTGCAATACCGTGAGGTGTATCATATAAAGCACCAAGTGGGTGAGCCATTGAGTGTACAATGCCAAGACCTACGTTTGAGAAGCCCATGCCTGCAACATACTGACCCAGAGCCATGCCTTCTCTGCCTTCGGGAGTACCTGCAACTGCACCACGGAGAGATCTTGCAATAATTTCAATTGCCTTGATGTGGAACATATCGGAAAGCTCCCAGGCTCCGCCTGTGATGTAGCCTTCGATTGCATGGGTGAGTGCATCCATGCCTGTTGCAGCAGTAAGACCTTTGGGCATTGAGCTCATCATATCGGGGTCAACGAAAGCAACTACAGGGATGTCGTGCGGGTCAACACAAACCATTTTGCGGTTATTTTGGGCGTCTGTGATTACATAGTTGATTGTAACCTCAGCTGCAGTACCTGAAGTTGTGGGAACTGCAAAAATAGGTGTGCATTTGTTTTTGGTGTCAGCTACGCCTTCGAGACTTCTTACATCAGAAAACTCGGGGTTAGTGATGATGATACCGATAGCTTTTGCGGTGTCCATTGAAGAACCGCCACCAATAGCTATAATGTAGTCAGCGCCGGCTTTTTTAAAAGATTCAACACCGCCCTGAACATTTTCTATTGTGGGGTTGGGTTTGATTTCAGAATAAATTTCGTAAGAGAGTGATGCGCCGTCTAAAATATCAAGCACCTTTTTTGTAACACCGAACTTTATAAGGTCGGGGTCGGAACATACAAAAGCTTTTTTAAAGCCTCTTGCCTTAGCTTCAGTAGCGATTGCTTCAATCGCACCTGCACCATGGTAGGATGTTTCGTTTAAAATAAATCTGTTTGCCATAAAAATTCCTCCTATATATTTTCAGCGACGGGAAGTTCAAACCAGAAGGTTGAACCACTGCCCGGTTCGCTTATTATACCAAAATCTGATTTATGAAGAAGAAGTATGTTTTTTACAATGGAAAGGCCAATTCCCGTTCCCACCTGCATACGATGGTGAGATGAGGAGGATTTATAATATCTGTCCCATACGAGTGCCTTGTCCTCGTCAGAAATGCCTTTGCCCGTGTCGGTAACCGAGATGCGAAGCATATTTTCCTGCAGATGAGTAGAGATAGTTACCGTTTTATCATCACCGGTATAGTTTATTGCGTTGCTTATGAGATTGTATATAACCTGCTGGATACGGGCTTCGTCACCAGTCACGAAATACTTTCCCTCACAGTTTACATTGAAAGTATACCCGTTTTTTTCGGCAAGAACGCTGAAACTGTTTACAGCTCTTGCAATTGTGTCCGAAATGTTGAATGGAGCCGGATTTATGGTCAGCACGCCCGATTCCATTTTGGAAAGGTCAAGTATATCATTAACCAGCTGAGAAAGGCGGTCCGATTCGTCCACAATAACGCTTGCGTGTTCGTTGCGTTTTTCGGGATTGCTTCCCGAAATATCATGAATCATTTCGGCGTATGAACGGATAATTGTAAGCGGTGTGCGAAGGTCGTGAGATACATTGGCAAGAAGGTCACGCCGGAGAGCATCCGTTTTAGCAAGCTCGGATGCTGCATGGTTGAGCGTGTCTGCAAGCTGATTTATTTCGGTATAACCTCCGTGTTCAAACCTGACATCATAGTTACCTTCTGCAAACATATAGGCATTTGATGTTATGTTGGAAATGGGTTTTGCCAAACGCTTTGAAATAAAATAGGACAGTATAAGTGCAATAAAAAGAGCAACCACGGTAACAATTATAAGCTGCAGTTTGAGAACCTGCGTAGTTGCGCCCATTGGCGAGAGCGGAGAGGTAAGACAAAGATACATGTCTGCGCCGCTTTCAGATTTGATTTTTGCACCAAAGATAACAGATTTATATCTCCTCATATTTTCTTCTGACACAAAAGATACTGTTTCGTTGCCCGATTTATTGAGTCGTGAAACTATTTCAGGGAAGACTTTATATGAGTTTGGCGAGCTTGGGTAGAAAACCACATCTGCACCAAATATGGGCACACCGGTTTCGCTGTAAATTCCCACAGACAGACCATTATCAAAGTGTGCTTTTAAAACAATTTCCGAAAGTGCTGAAGGATTGTCCTTATATTCACGGACAATTTTTTTGCCGGTACGTGTAATTTCGGATGTTTTCATTGTTTCATAAAAGTTGTTTAAGAATAAAATCTGCATTATCCATAAAATGGCAACTATTATGATGGCAAACATACCGAAGTATATCCACAGCTTACGCTTTAAATCAAGTGTTCTTTGAGGCATATTTTCACCTCTACTCTTCAAATTTATAACCAAGACCACGAAGCGTTACTATATGGTCACGGTAATTTCCGAGGCTGGTACGGAGCATTTTTATATGTGCGTCGATTGTGCGGTCATCTCCGTAAAAATCAAATCCCCAAACATCGGACAAAAGCTTCTCACGGGACAGGGCAATATTTTTGTTGCGCACAAGATAAAATAAAAGCTCGTATTCCTTAGGTGTCATATCGGCACGAACTCCGTCAACAAAAACGTTTCTGCCAGCCATGTCAATTTCAAGACCATCTATTTTGATAATATTATCATTTTTATCAGGCTTGTGGCGGGAGATTATAACTTTCACCCTTGCCATAACTTCCTTTGGCGAAAAAGGCTTTACAACATAATCATCAGCACCGATTTCAAACCCGAAAAGCTTGTCATATTCTTCGCTGCGGGCTGAAAGCATTAAAACAGGCGTGTCCGAAAATTTCTTGATTTCCTTACAAGCTGAAAACCCGTCCAGTCTGGGCATCATTACATCCATTATGATAAGGTCAAAGGTTTGCTCTCTGCAAATGTTAACGGCTTCCATGCCATCTTTTGCTTCTACCACTTCATAGCCTTCGAAAGTGGCATATTCCTTTAAAACCTCACGGATTTTATCTTCTTCATCAACAACAAGTAACCGATACATAAAGCATCTTCCTCTCTGAAAAATAATTAACCTCCAATTAATTATTTTCCTAATCCTGTTTTTCGTAAACCTGGTTTTCATCCCAAAGCTGCTCTAAAGTTTCAAAGCTGTCGCAAACCTGGTCTTTTCTGTTAAGCCCGAGGGCAACTATTAGAGAGTTTACAAGGCTGAATGGAGCAGCAACCGAATCCACAAAACAAACCATGTTTGTTGCCGCAACAAGTGTGTGAGAAGCATGTGTTGTAATGGGAGAAACAGGAGAATCTGTAACAGCAATAATTCCGCTTCCTCTTTTTGCTGCGTGCTCGGTTGCAGCAACGGCACGCTTGGCGTATCTCGGGAAGCTTATAACTATAAGCACATCCTCGCTGCTGATATTGATAAGCTGCTCTGAAATTTCACTTAAACTGTTGGACTCCACAAGATGAACATTATCAAACATAAGCTTCAAATAATAAGACAAAAATCCTGCAAGTGCAGAGGAGCTTCTGAGCCCGAGAATATATATTTTCCGTGCAGATAAAATCATATTCACTGCACCTTTAAAAGCTTCCGGGTCAAGACCGGACATGGTCTGACGGATGTTACTAAGGTCGGACTGCATAACGGTACGCACAATATTGTCGTTCCCGGCGGTTCTTGAAAGGGAAAGCTCAATTCTCTGCAGAGTGGTGAGCCTGTTTTTTATAATCTCCTGAAGATTATACTGAAAATCAATATACCCGTCAAAACCAAGCTCCGAAGCAAAACGGACAACGGTGGATTCACTTGTGCCAACTGCCTGACCGAGCTTTGATGCAGTCATAAAAGCCGCCTTGTCATAATCGGACAGAATAAAATCAGCAATTTTTTTCTGCCCTTTACTAAAGCCGGAGTAGCTTTCTTTGATGGTCTTTAATAAATCAATCATGGTCTTTCGCCTTTCGTGCAATGTAAAATACCTTTTCTGCATTTCTTGATGGGGGACTAAACGTCAGGTCATCAAATGAATCCAAAACTTCAAAACCACAGCGCAAAAGGAGCCGTTTTATATAAGAATCGGTGTATGCTCTCTGATAATGAGTCTCGCTGTGACGGGAATAGTTTTCGCCATTTTTTATGAAAAAGTTAAGGGAAAATTCGCAGATGGAGTAGTCGGGATCATAAACATTTTCCCAGGTATAAAAAGCTTTGTCACTCTCGCCGCAGAAGGTGTTTCCGGGGAGAATATTTTTCAGTTTATATGCGGTATTTATGTCAAATATAAAAAGGCCACCGGGATCGAGGTAGTTGTGAACAAGTCTGAAAGTTTGTTCAAGCTCTTTTTCTTCGATGATATAATTAATGCTGTCAAGCAGGCTTATAACCGCGCCAACTGTGCCATAAAGTTCAAAGTCCTCCATGGGCTGGTTAAGATATAAAATATCAAGGCCGTCCTTTTCTGCTTTTTCTGAGGCGACGGCAAGCATTTCGGGGGACATATCCACACCTATCATGCTATATCCCTTTTGTGCCATAAGAGTCGTCATGGTACCGGTGCCGCAGCCAAGGTCTAAAATAATCTCAGGCTCGCACCCATATCTGCGCAGAAGTCCTGTTATATAATCGGCACGGCGCTCATATTCAACATCTTCGGTCAAACTGTCATAAACATCTGCAAAAATGGAGTAGGGGTTTGCGGGCACTTTGCTCATAAGCCCGGACAGGTCAAGTCCGCTTTCAAGCAGAGCTTCACGGATTTTTGACATTATAACCGCACTGCTTTCTGTTTGCGCAGCAATTTCACCGGGGGTGTATCCCTGCTCAAACATAAGTGCTGCAGAAAGCCTGTCAGAGAGTACAGCCTGCTCATCATCGGACAGGATTATGTCCAAAGCCTTCCGGCAGGTTTCTTCATCAGAAATATTTGAAAAAAATCTGTAAAGTAAAGTTTTATCTTTTTCCATAGTTTTCATCCTAAAAAATAATCCTGTGCAATCGTGCACAGGATTATTATATCATATTGTTTATAAAAATTCAATAATTCAGGTTATTTTTTCCATGTAAATGGAGAGAAAAGTATAAGCATAGGGAATATCTCAAGTCTGCCTATCAGCATATTAAGTGAAAGAATTACTTTGGAGAAAGATGAATATGCTGAGAAATTCTGTGTCGGACCAACTCCGCCAAGTCCGGGACCAATGTTGTTTATTGCTGAAATAACAGCAGTTACGTTGGTTGTAAAATCAAAATTGTCCACGCTGATGAGTAAAACTGATACAACAAGAATTACCAGATATGACGCAATAAATACGTTTATTGACCGAACCGTTTCGTGCTCAACAAGGCGACCGTCAGAAATAATCTTTTTGGTAAGTCCGGGCTGTGCTGCAAGTTTTATTTCCTTAGCGATGCTTTTAAAAAGCACAAGAATTCTTGAAACCTTGATACCGCCACCGGTACTGCCTGCACACGCACCGATAAACATGAGCAATACAAGCACCGTCTTTGAAAGCTCGGGCCATTTGTCAAAGTCGTTTGACATAAAGCCTGTTGTTGTGATAATTGAACCAACCTGAAACGCACTGTGACGGATGGTTTCGCCAATACTTCCAAACAAATGATGACAGTTAAAAGCAATAATTGTAATTGCCACAATGATTATTCCGATGTAAGTGCGCAGTTCTTCTGACTTTAGCGCTGATTTGATTTTGCCGCAAAGCAGTAAATAGTAAAGTGAAAAATTCACGCCAAACAGTATCATAAACACCGTAACTGTATTTTGAATGAAGGGAGAATAACTTGCCATGCTGTCATTTTTTATACCAAAACCGCCCGTTCCGGCTGTGCCGAAAGCAGTTGTGAGTGCGTCAAACAGAGGCATTTTTCCGCAAAGCAGAAATATTATCAGCAAAACGGTCATACAAAGATAAATTGTGTATAAGATGCCGGCGGTGTTTTTAACCTTCGGGACAATCTTGCTTACCACTGCGCCGGTACTTTCTGCACGGATAAGGTGCAGATTTTGACCGCCCGAAAGCTGAAGAATTGATACCAAAAAGACCAAAACTCCCATACCGCCCAGCCAATGAGTAAAACTGCGCCAGAATAAAAGTGATTTGGGCAGAGCTTCCACGTCGGTTAAAATTGACGCACCCGTTGTTGAAAATCCCGAAACTGTTTCAAAAAGTGCATCGAAAAAGTTGGGGATATATCTTGAAATAAAAAAGGGTAAGCATCCGAAAATACTGAGCGTAATCCAGCTGAGTGCAACAGTTATAAAGCCTTCTTTGGCAAACATTGTCTTTTTTTCGGGGGCCCTGAAAGTAAGCGGTACACCAATAACAAGACATATCAGGATGGAATAAACCAAAGAAGCAACCGTGCCGTCACCGTAAATGACTGCACAGATAAGCGGCAGAAGCATTGCAGCTGCTTCGATATTAAGTACCCATCCGAGGATGTAAAAAATCATTCTGTAATTCATAGTACTATCTTAAAATATCTCCTATATCATTAAAACCTTTATGTGTTGTAACAACAATGACATTATCACCCGGCAGAATCATATCACTGCCTCGGGGAGTAATTATCTGTCCATGACGGTTAATACATGCTATAAGCGTATTGTCTTTTGTGTCAAGTTTTTCAAGAGTAATACCTGTAACGGGGGAATCCTCAGCAATGTGAAATTCAAGTGCTTCTGCCTTGCCATCTAAAATAAGATGCATTGTTTCAATATTGCTGCCGATTGAGTTGTGCATTGCACGGACAAACTTAACAATATATTCTGCAGTAAGGTCTTTGGGATATATAATAGAACCCAGGTCAAGCCCACCAACCACGTCGTTATATTCAATTCTGTTTACTTTTGTTACAAGCTTGGCGTTGCAGTGGGATTTTGCAAACAGTGAAAGAATAACATTTTCCTCGTCAATATTTGTAAGAGGAACAAAGGAATCGGCGTGGTCAAGTCCCGATTCTAAAAGAAGCTTTCTTTCTGTTCCGTCACCGTTGATAATTGTTGCCTTGGGCAGAGCCTGACAGAGTGCGTCGCATTTTTCCTGATTTTGCTCAATTATCTTTACGTCAATTCCCGACAGCAGAAGTCTGCGGGCAAGATAAAAGGAAATAGGGCCGCCACCGACAATAATGGTGTTTTTAACACTGCTTGTCGGAATACCTACTTTTTTAAAGAAATTTGTGGCGTTGCTGACGGTGGAAACAATACTTATAAAGTCGCCCTGCTTCATCACAAAATTACCGCCGGGGATAAATGCATCCTCACCACGTTCTACGCCGCAGACAAGAATGTCACAGTCCAGCTTTGAAGCCATGTCCATAATCTTAAGATTATCAAGGATAGAGTTTTCCGGTATACGGAATTTAAGTATCTCAATTCTTCCTTTTGAGAAAGTATCAATCTGAATAGCAGATGGAAAGTGCAGAATTCTTGCTATTGCATTAGCTGCAGTAAGCTCAGGGTTTATTATCATTGCAAGCCCAAGGTCCTCCTTGAAAAGATGAACCTCTTTTACATACTCGGGCTTTCTGACTCTGGCAATAGTCTGGCAGTTTCCAACCTTTTTTGCAATAAGGCAGGAAAGCAGATTAAGCTCGTCCGACCCTGTGACAGAAATCACAATATCCGCATCTTCAACACCGGCTTCGGTGAGCGTATCAATACTTGTGCCACTTCCACATACACCCATGATATCATACTGGTTTGTTATATCCTGCACAACAGTGTAGCGTAGGTCAATAACAGTAATATCATGCAGGTTTTCCTGACTGAGTTTTTCAGCAAGCTTTTGTCCTACCTTGCCACATCCTACGATTATAATTTTCATAATTTAAACCTCGTTGTTTTCAAAAGATAATATGTCTGAATACTGATCTGTAAGACGGCTCAGTTCGAACATATATGTATAAATGAGAGGGCTTTTCATCATAAGTCTGGATATATATCTTACCACATCTGTAAATTTTCTGTCAAGAGATGATATATCAAGCGTCCTAGTGAGAGGACAGATGCCTTTTCCGCGAGGGTCCATAATAATTTTTAAATCGCCGGTAACATCAATATACGGGAAAAGAGGAAAAATTCTGCATGCGAGGGGACGGAGCGCACGGTCACATTTTCCGGTGCAGCTTATGAAATCCACCTTATGCACGCCAAAAGAGAAGCCGCATTTTCGTATGTTTGCCCATTCGGGCATATTTTCATACATAATCTTTTCCCCGGGGAAAAGATACATGCCCGTATCTTCATCCCCCTTACAGCAGATGCAGTCACAAAGTTTTCCGCAGTCGACAGGAAGGGGAGTAACGTTTTCCGTGATTTTGTAAAGGTAGGAATAAAAATCTTTACAGTTCAAATTATAACTCCTTAATTAAGCACAAAAGACAGCCCCAAGGCTGTCTTTTATTTTTTAGATATAGTTTTCTGCACAGAGAAGTTCTGCAAGCAGGACAGCACCGCCGGCTGCACCTCTGAGTGTGTTGTGTGACATACACACGAATTTAATTGTAAACTGGTTATCTCTGCGGAGTCTGCCGATCGTAACCGCCATACCGTTTTCAACATTTCTGTCCAGCTTTGTCTGAGGTCTGTTATCCTCTGTGAAATAATGGAGGAACTGCTTTGGAGCACTTGGAAGTTTAAGCTTCTGTGCAGCACCTTCATAGCTTTCCCATTTTTCTATAATTTCTTCGTTTGTAATTTCTTTGTCAAACTCAGCAAAAACTGCTGCCATATGACCGTCACTTACAGGAACTCTCAGACACTGAGCTGTAATCAGCGGGCTGGTTGCGTGAACAATCTTGCCATCTTCAACCTTACCCCAAAGTTTCATGGGTTCAACTTCGCTCTTTTCTTCTTCGCCACCAATGTAGGGGATAATATTGTCAACTATTTCGGGCATTGTTTCAAATGTTTTGCCTGCACCGGAAATAGCCTGGTATGTACAAACCGCAACACGTTTTAAACCGTAGGATAAAAGAGGGTGAAGAGCGGGAACATAGCTCTGAAGTGAGCAGTTGGATTTAACTGCAATAAAGCCTTTTTTTGTTCCGAGTCTTTTTCTCTGAGCGTCAATAACCTTTATGTGTTCAGGATTAATTTCGGGAACAACCATAGGAACATCCTCTGTCATACGGTGAGCGCTGTTGTTTGAAACAACAGGAATTTCAGCTTTTGCATATTTTTCTTCCAAAGCTTTAATCTGGTCCTTGGGCATGTTAACGGCACAGAACACAAAATCAACTTTTGAAGCAATTAAATCAATATCTGCTTCAGCGTCATATACGTTCATGCTTTTAACATATTCGGGAAGTTCGGTCTGCATAGCCCAGCGGTTTCCTACAGCTTCGCCGTAGGTTTTGCCTGCACTGCGGCTGCTTGCAGCGAGAAGAGTAATTTCAAACCAGGGGTGTTTGTCTAAGAGAGTAATAAATCTCTGACCTACCATGCCTGTAGCACCAATAATGCCTACTTTATAGTTTTTCATTTTTCATCATCCTTATTTTATAGTTTTATAATGATAAAATATTATATCATGCCCACATCAAGATGTCAAGAATCAATAATTACATAAAGGATTTTTTTATTTTTTGTCGAATAATTACTTTATGAAGATTCCGGAGGTATACATATGAAACTTAAATATATGTTTTTAACAGTTGTGATTTTAGTTTGTATGGTTGTAAACGCAGGTGCGACAGAAGCACCCTTGCGTGTTGGTCTTTATTACGAATCAACTGCAAAGGAAAGTGTGGAAATATGGTCTGGAGACGGATTTGAAACAGATGCGGCAGAGGACCTGGGAGTGGCACTTGTGGCAACTGTTTTGGACGGAAATATTATGCTGTACAACATGGCAAGAGATACTCTTATTTATGCCGGCGTATACGGAAATGAAGTAAGGGCGGTTGCACGTAACGGTGTTTTTACCATCGATGGCAAAGCATACCGCGGCAATGTGATTTTCAGACCGCATAACGGCAAAATTACAGTGATAAATGAAGTTATGATTGACGATTATCTTCGTGGAGTAATTGCGGGAGAGATGCCGTCCAGCTGGCCGAAAGAAGCACTTAAAGCACAGGCTGTTGCGGCCCGCTGCTTTGCTCTGGGAGCCCTTAATAAGCATGCAGATTATGGTTTTGATGTTTGTTCAACCACAAACTGCCAGGTTTACGGTGGAATTGATTCCGAAAAAGAAAGCACAAATTATGCGGTAGAAGAAACTGCAGGAATTGTTGCGCTTTATGACGGAAAAATTGTAAATACACTTTTTTCATCCTCAAATGGCGGATATGTAGAGGCATCTGAGAATGTCTGGGGTGGAAGTTATCCCTATTTTCAGACTTTTAAGGACGAATTTGAAAAAACAGACGACATAAGCGGCGCTGTCTGGACTTATGAGATTTCCCCCGGCGAGCTTAAGGACAAGCTTGCGGAAAATGGTGTGGACATTGGTGATATACTAAATATGGAGGTTGTGAAAACTTCAGAATCGGGCAGAGTGCTTGAAGTTAAAATAACAGGTACAAAGGGCACCAAAAGCTACACAAAAAGCAGCGCAAGAACATTCCTCGGTCTGCGCAGTCAGCTTTATACCATAACTGCTCCGGGTGGTGGCAATATTCATTGCCTTGGGGCAAACGGACAGACAACCCTGACCGGGAAGTATTACGTTCTTACTGATGATGGACTTAATATCCGTTCAACTCCGTCGGGAGGTTCAAAGTTTGTAATCAGTGGCAGAGGCTATGGCCACGGCGTGGGCATGAGCCAATGGGGCGCAAAGCATATGAGTGAGAAAGGCTACAGCTTTGAGGATATTTTAAAATATTATTTTAAAGGTATTGAGCTGAGAAGCTATACGGAAGCTATATTATAAAGAGAATTTAAAACTATCCAGTTTTGCGGAAAAGGTCTGAGCAAATCCCAGTAGCCAACTCCGCGGAATTTATATTCTGATGCAAGCATAAGTTTGGCATTTATGCTTCGTGCATCTTCAAACCACACTTCATGAGCGACACCTGACCCGTCAACGTAGTTAAACCACGGTGACTGGGCGACGGTGTCGTATTTTATTTCCGCACCGTACTCACGGGCAAGCTCTATCGCCCGTTCACTTGAAATTGAAGTTGCAGCGGTCTCACCTTTAATAAAAGGCAGTGGCCAGTCATATCCGTAAGTAGGAATACCAAAGAAAATTTTGTCTGGCGAAATGCGGGACACTGCATAATCAAGCACACGGCGGACAGCATCAATCGGAGCTACAGCCTGCGGAGAACTGTATTTATAACCCCATTCATAAGTCATTAAAAATACATAGTTTGCAGCCTCGGCAAGACCGGCATAGTCGTGACCTTCGTATAAAAGACCGGGCTGAGTGTCACTTGTTTTAGGGGCAAGTGCAACCCAAACGGGATATCCGTCGCTGTTTAGGGTGTTTGTTACAGTCGCAACAAAGTTTACATAATTTTCTGCCTCAATACCACCCAGGTATTCAAAATCAATATCAAGCCCCTGGTAGCCTTTGGTTTTTATGTTGCGGAGTATGGCCTGCGACAAGGTATTAATTGCCATTTGGGACCGGAAAAGTGTTGTGGCACGCTCTGTGCTGAAAATGTCCTGCTCGGTGAGGGTGGAAAGATGCATAATTGACGCTACACCATATTCGTTTGCTGTTTCAATAAGAGGAATATCCCCTAAATTTACAAGTCCGCTGCGCTCGCTTATTCCGTAGGTAAAAGGAATGAGATAGGAAAGATAGGGCAGAGTGGCACGAAGTAGCCAGTCGGAAATAAAGGGATATGAATAGGCATTTACATAAATGGTGCCCAGCTTTTCCCCCTGGTAGCTGATAACAAGCAGTTGCCCGGGATAAAGTGACGGTCTTCCGCCAAGCTCGTAGTTATTGCGGTATAGCTCATTTACTGTTATACCATATAATTCCGCAATAGAAGAAACTGATTCGCCGGGTGCGACAATATGTGTCACATCGGGCAATAAAACGACAAGGGACTGACCGGCCACAAGCGGAGTATCAAGTGTATATCCGTTGTCACGCATCATACGTGTCGGATTCACACCATATATTGCTGCTATCTGTGCAGGGGTCTGCCCGGGGAGAACAACATGAATAACCATACAACTTCACCTCATACAATAAATATGCATGAGTATGATAAAAATTCCCCTCTGCAATGCAGAGGGGAGAATTTTTAATATTTGCGCCACACCATTTTATCAACAACGTTGGTGTAGGACTGAATTATTTTCACTACCTTGGTGGAAACATTTTCTTCAACATAATCGGGAACGGGAATACCGCTGTCAGCATTTTCGTTCATGCTTATTGCGGTAGTAACCGCCTGAAGAAGTGATTTTTCATCAATTCCTGCAAGGACGAAGAGGGCTTTGTCAAGTGCCTCAGGGCGTTCGGTGCTTGTTCTTATACAAACTGCGGGGAAGGGACTGCCAATGGAAGTAAAAAATGAGCTTTCCTCGGGCAGAGTTCCGCTGTCGGAAATAACTGCAAATGCGTTCATCTGCAGATTATTGTAGTCGTGGAAGCCCAGAGGTTCGTGCTGAATAACTCGGGCATCAAGTTTAAATCCGCTTTCCTGCAGACGTTTTTTAGAACGTGGATGGCAGGAATAAAGTATGGGCATGTCATATTTTTTTGCTAATTTATTTATAGCTGTAAAAAGTGACAGGAAATTCTTTTCGGTATCAATATTTTCCTCACGGTGAGCCGACAGGAGAATATATTTTTTCTTTTCAAGACCAAGCTTTTTCAATATGTCAGAAGATTTTATGGCATCAAGATTTTCGTGAAGCACCTCTGCCATTGGTGAGCCTGTAACAAAAGTGCGCTCCTTTGGCAGACCGCAATCTGCAAGATATCTTCTTGCGTGCTCGCAGTATGCAAGGTTAACATCTGATATAATGTCAACTATTCTGCGGTTTGTTTCCTCAGGAAGACATTCGTCTTTGCAACGGTTTCCTGCTTCCATGTGGAAAATAGGAATATGAAGTCTTTTTGCTGAAATAGCTGACAAGCAGGAGTTTGTGTCACCCAAAATCAAAAGGGCATCGGGTTTCACCTCAGCCATAAGCTTATATGAGCAGTTTATAATATTACCCACAGTTGCACCCAAATCATCGCCAGCTGCATCCATATAAACATCCGGGTCAGCAAGCTTTAAATCACGGAAAAACACGCCGTTTAAGTTATAATCGTAATTCTGACCGGTATGGGCAAGCAGACAGTCAAAATAACTGCGGCACTTGTTTATTGTCGCGGCAAGACGGATTATTTCGGGGCGTGTACCCACAATAATCAGCAGCTTTAATTTGCCGTTGTCTTTAAATTTTATGTCCGAGTAATCAAGTTTCATGCTCATGTTCAGCACTCCTTTTGATAAATTCCAGCATTTTTCCGCTTTGCAGATAAGAATTTTTGTTTTCCAAAGCAAATTTCCGAGCCTTTGAGCCAAAAGCTTTCAGTTCATCTTGGGGCAAGGCAAGAATTTCAGCAATCTTTTTACCGATGTTTTCAGCGGAAAAATCATCTGCGGTAAAAAGGTAGTCATAGTATTCATCCGGGATACCGGGCAGTTTTGTGGTCAGCACCGGTGTGCCCGAAACCATATATTCTATGGTTTTTGAAGGAAAGGAATATTTTGTATATTCTTCGCTATCCTTTCTCAAATTAATCAACAGATGAGCCTTTTGCTCAAACTTTAAAATTTCACTACGTGGTTTTTGACCGAAATATTTTATCCGGCTGTCTGCCCGCACTGCCTTTCTTACCTGAGGTACAAAATCACCTGAGCCGAAAAGCCAAAGCTCCGTATCCTCATCAGAAATGGATGAAAATGCATCAAGTAAAAGGTCAATACTCATTTTTTTGTTCAGCGCACCGGCGTACATAACCGAACGTTTATCGCTTTTTGCTTCAGGAAAAGTGACAAAATCTTCAGCAATTCCCTCGCAGACTATATATGGTGCAGATGGGTTTATAACATCCTTCATGTGCTCAGTAAAATATATGTATCCGTCAAACTTATCCTGCAAATTTTCTGCCCAGCTTACATAAATGCTGGATAAAAGCTTTTTAAAAGATGATATTTTTTCATTTGCAAACATATCCCGTGGAAGGTCGGGAACAATTGCAAAACAGGGAGTACCGGTTTTTTTGCAAAGAGATATTATACTTTTTGCGACAGGCTGATATATGGAATATATTATTACAGCTTTTTCTTCTTTTGAGTTATCCTTCAGCCACTTTCTCAGCTTGCGGTGGGAAGAAACCCTTTGCCCGAGCTGTTTTAAACCTATTATATTTGGGGATGAGACCCAGGTTGAAGATATTCCGCAGTCAAGCGGTTTTTTCATAGATTTAATGAAAAGGTATTTGCTTTTCGGGAAAGAGGGGATTGCAGGAAATGAAAAAACTTCCAAATCTGCCTCGTGGTCTGAAAGCCCCTTGATAAGAGCGGTTTCAAAACTAAAGGGTGCAGCGGACGGCAAAGTCCGGCAGCCGGCAAGCATTTTTTTATATTCAGTAGAGTTGCAGACTGTTCCGAAATAAAGAATCTTCATAGAGCATCCCCGGAAAAAGTTATTTTTCAAGCACCTCGTTAAACATCATACGATAATTTTCAAAAAGTGCTTTTGCGTCAAGTTTGGTTTTGCGGTAGTCGCAAAGTTTGTCGGTTAACACCGAATATTCATCACTGTCCATCCTGCAAAGTAATTGCAGAACATCCGTAAATGCCGAAATATCATGAAGCGGCAGGGTATAGCCGCCGTTTGAATCAATATCGTCCCATGGAGTAGTTCCCCGGCTTATAACAGGAATGGTACCTGCCAGAACAGCCTCGGCAATTGAATGTGAATAGTTTTCGCTGATGGTAGGGAAAAGAAAACAGTCATATTTTGAAAATACCGACTTTGCCCTGCCCATTTCGATTGCGCCGCAGTAGTTAATTTTTACATTTTCGGGTGCAGTAGCAATAAGTTTTTCACATTCCGACCAGTAATCTTCATGTTCGATCGGGCCGTAAATATCAAAAGTCACATTGCCCGACAGGTTAAGAACACTCTTTATAGCTTCCACCAGATTTTTTGATTTGTGAATACGAGAAATGGAAGCAATCTTTAAAAATCCTGCCTTTTTATCCCTGTCAGGTTTAAAAGGGGGCAGAGATGGAAATTCACCCACCATGAAAATTTTCTCTTCCGGTATACCAAGCCATTTCATTGTGCCAAGTTTTTCCGCATCGCTTGTAGCATGAAAATATATCCCTTTATACAGACTGCCAAGACGCATAAGGATTAAAAACACAAGCTTTTTAAAAAACTTAAGGTGTATTGCATTATCTAAAAGTTCCCCACGGGGAGCATAAACAACCTTAAGTTTGTCCCGTTTTGCAATTTTCAGCAGCGGAACGTTCAGCCTTGCGCTGAAAATACTTGACAGGTAAAGACAGTCGGGCTTGCGCATCTTTATTATGGTATCAAAGTTTTTAAAAGTTCTTTCGCTGTCTGAAATATACATGACCTGAGCTTTGCCCACCTGATTAAACCCCGGTTTTATACCGGGAAGGGGAGTGGGGTCTCCAAGGTCATGGTCTGAGCATACGATATCTATATCATAACTGTCCCCCAGATTATAAACAAAGTTGGAAAGACTTGTTATAGGACCACCATATTTTTGCGCAGGCTCGTGACCGTTGGCGAAAACCATAATTTTCATAGGAATAATTCCTTTTCAGATAGATTTTAGAAACAGGATTTTATAATGTCAATAACATATTGCTGTAAATCATCCGTCATCTTGATATCAGATGGCAGACAAAGTCCCCGGGCAAATATATCTTCGCCGACAGGTGACTCTTTAGCAGTAATAAAATCGCAGGTCTTAAATACCGGTTGCATGTGCATTGGTTTCCAGATTGGACGGGATTCTATATTTTCTGCCTCAAGAGTAAGACGGATTTTTTCCGGAGTTACAGGGCAACCTTCATCAATTAAAATGCAGGAAAGCCAGAAATTTGGCTCTGTGCAGTCAAGATATGGATTCATTGAAACGGGGAGGTCTTTAAGACCTTCTTTATATTTCATATAAATTTTTTTCTTTATGTCTTTATGCTCGTCAAGATGCAAAAGCTGACCTCTGCCGATACCGGCAACAACATTTGACATACGGTAGTTATAGCCGATTTCTTCGTGCTGATACCAAGGCGTTTTTTCTCTGGACTGCGTTGACCAGAAAAATGCTTTTTCTCTCGCCTCGGGGCTATCTGTCAGAAGCATACCGCCACCCGAGGAAGTGATTATTTTATTTCCGTTAAAGCTTACTACGTTGTATTTACCGAATGTACCACATTTTCTGCCTTTATATGTAGCTGCAAGTGCTTCGGCAGCATCTTCTATAAGTATCGCATTATGTTTGCGGCAAATTTCTAAGATTTCATCTGTTTTTGCGGGAGAACCGTAAAGATGAACTAAAACAACCACACGTACGTCCGGATATTTTACGAATGCCTTTTCAAGAGCAGCGGGGTCCATATTCCAGCTGTCTGTCTCGGAATCTATAAAAACAGGAATGGCGCCTTCGTAAACTGCAGGGTTAACAGTTGCGGCAAATGTCACGTCCGAACAAAAAACTTTTTCGCCACGTTTTACGCCTGCAAGTTTAAATGCCAGGTGAAGGCCGGCTGTGCCGGATGCAAGCGAAAGTGCACAAAACTTCCGTTCGCCTCCAAGATAGTCCGACATTTCAGACTCAAAAGAGTCGCAGTTAAAACCGAGGGGTGCAACAAACCCACGGTCAAATGCATCTTTAATAAAGCCCATTTCCTCACCATGCATGGTGGGTGTTGAAAGAAAAATGCGTTTATCTAACATAACTTCGCTTCCTTTACATAATATAATTACAGTATATCACAAGGAAATAAAAGTGTCAAGAAAACAAAAAGCCGGGCAATCCATACTCGGATTCCCGGTTTTTCTTGTTAGCTTTAATTAGTTAGCTTCGGGAGCTTCAACAGGACAAACGCTTGCGCAAGAACCGCAATCGATACATTCATCAGCGTTGATAACGTATTTGTCATCACCGGCAGAAATGCAGGATACGGGACATTCGCCCTCACATGCTCCACAGCTAATGCAGTTGTCATTAATAATGTATGCCATCTCCGAAACACCTCCCTTATGTGATGTGCATATTATAACAGAAAAAATATATAAATGCAAGTGTTTTTGCCAAAATTAGTCAGATTCTAATTTTTTAAGCTCATCTGCAGCATTGTCATCCGATTTGTTTGACACACGTTTTAAAACTTCAATTTCGTCAACAGGGTAGGATTTTATTGCCGGAGAATCAGGATATTTTACATTGACCATACGTTTTAAAGTTTCTGTTCCGATAACAGTTCCATCACCATCTTTAGTTCGCACCAAAGAACCTGTGCCGGGAATACCGGTATTAAGTTCTTCGTAAGTTTCCTGTTCATATTTCAGGCAGCACATAAGTCTGCCACACGCACCTGAAATTTTTGTTGGATTAAGGGACAGGCTCTGTTCCTTTGCCATTTTTATTGACACCGGAATAAACTCATCCAAGAAGCTGTGGCAGCAAAGATTTCTGCCGCATGCGCCAAATCCGCCAAGCATTTTTGCTTCATCACGGACACCAATCTGTCTGAGCTCTATTCTTGTGTGGAATACTGTTGCAAGGTCTTTGACAAGCTCACGGAAATCAACACGTCCGTCAGCAGTGAAATAAAAGAGAGCTTTACCGCAGTCAAAGGTATATTCAACATCAACAAGCTTCATATTAAGCCCGTGTTTTGCAATTTTTTCAAGGGCGATTTTAAAAGCGTCCTTACTTTTTTCAGCGTTTTTCTCGTGGTTTTTTTCATCTTCGGCAGTTGCCTTTCTGATAACCGGTTTAAGAGGAGAAGTAATGCTTTCCTCCGGAACCGTTTTGTTTGCAATTGCAACAGTTCCAAATTCAACCCCTCGGGAAGTTTCCACAATTACATGGTCACCACACTTGAAGGTTTGTCCTTCAGGTGAAAAATAATAAATTTTATATACTTTTTTAAATCTTACACCAACTATTTCTACCAACCCAGTACCTCCTTGCTGCCAAGTACAAAGCTATTCACTAAAAGCGAATAGTTCACATTGGAAAGCAGCATTTTTTTATATTCAATAACCTTGTCCAAAAAAGCCATACAGCCTTTAAGCGAAGTTTGCGCCAAATAATCGGCAGCACTAAACCCGCTACCGGTCACATTTTCCCTGCAAAGATGACACATGGTAAGCTCACGTGCAAAGCTGAGCAAAATATCAAAAATATCCTCAGCCACATCTTTGTTTTCTTCAATAAAAGATATTATATCAAACAGCTTTGTGTTATCCTCAAAAAACAGTCCAAACAACCCAGCAAGCCTGCTCCGAAGTTCAAGAAAAGACCCTCCGGAAACAAGCGAAAATGCCTTTCCGCAGTTTCCGTCTGCAAAACAAAGAGCAGCATCGGGTATGTCAGTTATTCCTTTTGAGGAAAGGACTGTGCGTATTTCATCTTCGGTGTATGGCTGAAAGGACAGCTTGATACACCGTGAAAGTATTGTTTCAAGAAAAAAGTTGCTGTTTGAAGTAAGCAGTATAAATATTATATATGAAGGGGGTTCTTCCAGCATTTTAAGTAGTGCATTTTGTGCCTGAACCACCAGCTTTTCTGCGTCAGGAATAATTATAATTTTTTTGTCAGCGGAAAAAGGCTTTGTCATAACCGTTTCATAAAGCCCGCGGACAATGTCAACCGAAATGGTTTGTTTACCTTCCTCGGGAGTAACGGTAATAATGTCAGGATGATTTGCCGACAGGGCAAGCCGACAGCTGCGACACTGGCCACAAGCAGTTTTATTCTCACAGACAAGCTGACGTGCGAAAGCATAGGCAAGAGTTTTCTTGCCCATGCCACTGTCGCCTTCAAAAATATAAGCATGAGATAACCGGGCGGAATCTATGCTTTTAGCAAGCAGCTCTTTAAGTGCAGACTGTCCGGTTACACTGTTTAGTCCCTGATTCATTTATTAAAGTTTTACAAACTGGTCAACATCCAGAACAAATACGGTAGCGCCGCCCACTTCAATTTCAATCGGATAGGGCATAACACCGCCAAAAGGTGCCTGATTTGTTGTAATTTGTTTACGTGTGCTGCAAGTGGATTTGATGATTGAGAATACTTCATCAACCTTTTCTTCCTCCACACCGACAATCACTGTGGTATTACCGGAACGGAGAAATCCGCCTGTTGTGGCAAGTTTTGTTACACTAAAACCATTTTTTGTTAAAACGGAAATAAGTTCACCCGAATCATCTGAACTAACAATAGCCATAATTAATTTCATAATATCTACCTCCGCAGTTTAATTGTCAATATAATTTTATCATATTTGCCCCTAAATGTCAATCAGTCAGAAGTTCCACGGCTTTTTTGTATTGACGGTCAACTATTGTTTCTATATCACAAGTTGCGTTGTCAAGCTCTGATTGCGTCATAATATCAAGAACGCCGGTGATTTCAAGTCCCTGCTTTTCCTGGAAAAGCTTAACTGCGGCGGTTGTGTCAGCATTAAACACACCGTCAACTGCACCGGGAGAGATTGATAAAAGTCTCAGACGAAGCTCTGCAGCCTCGATTGCCTCAGGGTCCGAATTCTCATTTATTTCAAGAGAAAACTGCATCTGAGGAAAGTCGGGGTTTTCACTTAGTTTGCGGGTTATATTTCTTACAGTGTGATGTGGAGCTACGCCAACCCCGTCAACAAAGGAGCCGCCGGCTGACTGGTAAAGTGCAACAGTGAGCTTTATTGCTCCGCCGGTTATAATGCGCTGAATAACCTGCATACTGCCTTTGCCGAATGTGGTACGACCAACAATTGTTGCAACACCGGCATCCTTCATGGAAGCTGAAAAAGCTTCCGCAGCACTTGCGCTGTTTTCATTTGCAAGAATTACAATTTCGTATTTTCCTGAGCTGTTTTTGTCATTTTTATATACTATGTTGTCTCTTTCATCTTTATAGTTAATATAAAGTATGTCACCTTTCGGCATGAAAAGGCGAAGTGTATCAAGAAGGGAATTAAGCTCTCCTCCCGGATTGTTTCTGACATCAATTATAAGCTTTTTTATTTTCTTTTGGTCAAAGTCTAAAAGAGCTGCAGAAACGTCTTTGGGAGTTGTTTCGGCAAAGCTTGAGATGGCGATATATCCAAGACCTTCATCTGTTACTGAATGGGAAACAGTTGTCTGCTCAACCGGTGCTCTGACTATTGAAAATTCGATATATTCATCGCCACGCAAAACGCCGACCATTACAACAGTTCCGATATCACCAACAATAAGGCTGCGCACAGATTCTATGGTTTTTCCAACAACATCCTCGCCGTCAACGCTGACAATTTTATCACCGGCCTGCATACCTGCAAGCTCAGCGCCCGAGCCGCTGATGGGGGACACAACCACTATATACTGACCACGCTGTTCAATAGTAACGCCGATTCCGACAAATGTGCCGCTTAGGCTTTCCGTCCATGAACTATACTCCTCAGCAGTCATAAAGGTGGAATAATCATCCATATCCTCCATCATGCCTTCAATGGCAACGCTGAGCATATTGGGGTTTTCCTCAAGGACTTTTTCAAGAGCCTTGCGGTAAATATCCTCGCCCGTAACGCCGTGTTTATAATAAGTTTCAATATATGATTTAACATTATTTGCATATCTTGGTGCAATGCCCGAAAGCACTAATCCAACATTTTCTTCAGAAGCAAATGCCGGAGAACATAAAAGAATAATACATAAAAATAAAGACAAAACTTTTTTCATTTTAATCACCTTTCATCCAGATTAGTTTGTGATTACGGAATAAATCCGGTAAAGACCGCCACGGATGGGAGCGTCTGCATAGATGATGCACCCTTTGTCAACGCCAAGTTCAGACCTGTCAATTTCTGATGTGTGGATATAGGCACGCATGTCTTTTGTGGTATAAAAAGTTTTAAGACCGCTACCTTCCATATCAACGGTCAGTTTGGCTGATGTATCGTCATACAGCCACAGATTGCCGCTGAAATTTTTTGGGGAGGGTTTATACTCCTCTTTCTCCTCATATTCCATAACTCTTATGAACATTACTTTATCGTCTTTGTAATAAATTTTAACCCTATCACCATTTCTGAGCACGCCCGAAATGTCAGGTTGCCCTTTGCCGAAAACTACTGTTTCGCCCGAAATATCTGCAAAGGGTGAGGCAATGTTTTTGCCCGAGGACTCAATACTGAAAGTCTGTCCCGACGCATAACAAGTTATAGTGCGGGTGTAGTTATCACCCGAGAATTTTACGTTTATTCCTGTTATCTTTCCGCTTGCCGACCGCATATTAAGTTTGTACAGGATATACGTTTCAAATTTTTCTAAAAGCAGACAGATATCATCACGTGAGATTTGGCGATAGGACGCATAATACTCTACGTCTGACGCTGTGAAAAATCCGTATTTGTAAAGCGAAGCGTAGTATGGTGCATATACCGGGTCAATATATGTATTTGTCGGAAGCCCTGTGTTGACAATAAAAACCTTATGTGCCAGTGTGAGCCACCTTATAAGATTCTGCGCTGAAACATTTTCATCTCTTGCGAGAGGTGAATCGGGATTGGTGTAGGCATCGGTAAACTCCGCCTGATTAATAAGTCCCTCTTTCAATGCGTAAAGATAGTAACCGTCTGCCCAGGATAAATCGTCATAATCTTTAAGACCGGCAAGATTTCTCTCTGCCTGATTATGAGCAAGTGCGTTGGCTTCGGCTTCCTTTCCTATGGTGCGGAATACCAGCCTTAAGGCAAGTGCGTTGGAAAGTCCTTCATCCGGCAAGAATTTATTGCTTGTTGAATGATACATAAGTCCGAGCGCAACAAAGTTTTCTGCCTGAGCCGGATTGGGAATCTCCTCCGAATCGTAAAAAGATGTGAGAGATATAATATCCTCGGCACTGCCGTCAGCAGTGAGTGTTATTTCCTCTGCAACAGCTGCATGGGAAAAAATAAATATAAATATAAACAGAAGTGCAAAGCGTTTTATGGTACTCACCGCCTTTTAAAGGGAATTTTTTACATTTTTTCAGGTGCACAAACACCAAGCACAGAAAGAGCAAGTGAAAGTGTGTTTTTAACTGTCAGAGTAAGCTTAAGTCTTGCTTGCATGAGGTCTTTATCGTCTATGCGTACGTGACACGCATTGTAGAATGTATGGAATGCAGATGCAAGCTCGCATGTATAACGTGTAAGACCTGTCGGGTCAAAATGCTCTGCTGCAAGGCGGATTTCTTCCGGATAGCTTGCAAGAACTTCCATGAGATTGATTTCTTCATCTGCTGTGAGCAGAGAAAGGTTAGTCTTATCGCAGGGAAGGGGAGTAACGCCCTCTTCGCCGAGTCTGCGGAGAATACTGCAGATTCTTGCGTGTGCGTACTGAACATAAAACACCGGGTTATCGCTTGACTGCTCTGCGGCAAGGTCAAGGTCAAAATCAAAATGACTGTCTGCAGCACGGAGATTGAAGAAGAATCTTGTAGCATCAAGACCAATATCGTCTATAAGGTCGGACAGGGTAATCATTTCACCTGTTCGCTTGGACATTTTAACCGGTTTGCCTTCTTTTACAAGGCGAACAAGCTGCATAAGAATAACGTCAAGCTTGTCCGGCTCAACACCGATGGATGCCATTGCGGCTTTCATTCTTGCAACGTGACCGTGGTGGTCTGCACCCCAGATGTTTATTACTTTATCAAAGCCGCGGACAAGGAATTTATTGCGGTGATATGCTATATCAACAGCAAAATATGTGGGGAAACCGTTTTCTCGGATTAAAACATCGTCTTTATCAAGACCGAAATCGGTGGATTTAAGCCAGAGTGCCCCATCTTTTTCGTAGGTATGCCCGCTTTTTTTCATAAGCTCAATTGTCTCATCAACATCGCCGTTTTCGTAAAGCGAAGTTTCCCTAAACCACACATCATAGTTTATGCCATAGTTTTCAAGCCCTGTCTTAAGACCTGCAATATTTTTCTTAAGAGCGTATGAAGCAAAGATTTCACGACGTTCTTCGGATGGTACATCAACATAGCTTTCGGGATGCTCTGCAATGAAGTTTTTCATGTGGGTGATTATATCACCGCCGTGATAACCGTCTTCGGGGAACTCTACTGCGTCTTCTCCCAACATAAGCTGAAGATAACGTGCTTCAAGAGATTTTTTAAGTTTGTCAATCTGAGCGCCGGCGTCGTTGAGATAAAATTCTCTTGTGACATCATAACCGCACAGGTCAAGCACTGCTGCAAGACTGTCGCCTAAAGCACCGCCTCTTGCGTTACCCATGTGCATAGGACCGGTGGGGTTTGCACTTACAAATTCCACCATTACTTTTTTGCCGTCGCCGATATTTTGTTTGCCGTAATCGTCGCCCATTTTTTCTGCAAGTTTTATTGCATCAAAAAGATAGTCTTTTTTAAGTGTAAAGTTAATAAATCCCGGACCGGCAGTTTCCGCTTTTTCAATATATGTGCCGTCAAAATCCATTCGGTCTATAAGCTCCCCCGCAATGGCTGCCGGAGCCATTTTTGCCGGACGGGCAAGCATCATTGCAGCGTTCACCGCAAAGTCGCCATGCGCCTTTTCACGTGGTTTTTCAACCACAAAATCAGGGCAGTCTGCCTCTATGCCTTTATCGGCGAGAAAAGCTGTGACTGCATCTTTTACGGTCAGTTTTATTTGTTTTGTTATTTCTGCTATTACGTTATTCATTTGCACTAATCCTTTCGATGCCTAATTATATTTAAGTGTAAATTTGTTTTCTGTAACATCGCCCGCAAAATCAAGGTTGTATATCATTTTGACAATGCCGGAGTTTTCATCAGCATTTATATCTAAATGGGTTACATTTATTTTTACAGGCAGACTGCCGTAGGGAGTGTTATACATACCCTCAAAAGGCAGCGTTTTACAAAATACCAGGCGGGAAACAATATTGCCCGTTCTGATAAGCTCAACACGGTCATTTTTAATTTTGACTTTGGTGAGTGTTTTGCCGAATTCATCCGGATTTTCGTAGTATGATATGTATAAAAGGCCGTCACCTGAAAAGAGTGTGCCTTTTGTTTGGGTATTAATGTGACGGGGCTCATCGTCCTTCGGAACACTTTCCATTTCAATGGAAACCAATACTTCTTTTTTCATAATATCCTCACTACCCCAGGTACTTTTCAATATCCACGGTATGAACCCGACCTTTTATTTCTCTGTCCAAAAACATACTGCCAACCGATTCAAAGCTTTCCACTCTGTCGCTGACATAAAATCTGCATTCACCGGTTTTACGGTCCGACTGCATATTGCCTGAAATAAGATAATCACGCAGGAAATGAGCTGTTTCAGCTCCCGGGTCAATAAGGTTTACGCCATCACCCATTATATCACCGATGAGGGGTTTAATCAATGGATAATGAGTGCAACCCAGGATAAGAGTGTCAGCAGAGGAAGATTTTATATCTGCCAGATATTCCTCGGCAATAAGTTTTGTTGCCGGATGATTTAAAAAACCGTTTTCAACCAGCGGAACAAACAGGGGACATGCGGTCTGAATAACTTCAGACTGAGGCGAAAGCTCTTTTATATGCCGTGCATATTTGCCGGAAGCAATTGTTCCGCTTGTGCCAATTATTCCGATTTTACCACTCGAGGTTGCACTGCAGGCTGCTTTGGCAGCGGGCTCTACAACACCGATTATGGGCAGGTCAAATTTTGATTTAAGATGCTCCATTGAAATAGAGCTGACAGTTCCGCAGGCAATAACAACTGCTTTTATGTCAAAGGTTTTTAAAAAGTTCACATCACTTACTGCGTATTTGGTTATGGTCTCGGGCGAACGTGTGCCGTAAGGTACTCTGCCGGTATCGCCAAAATAAACCATATCTTCGCCCGGCAGCAGACTCATAATTTCTTTTACACAGGTAAGGCCGCCAAGACCCGAGTCAAAAACACCTATTGCTCTGTTATCCAAAAACAACACTCCTTGAGCCGATTGCCATCGGCTTAAAAATTAATCATTTTCTGCCTTGCACTTACGCTTAAGACAAATCCAAGTGCAGCCATACTTGTCACCATGGAAGAACCGCCATAGCTTAAAAATGGCAGAGGTATGCCGGTTACCGGCATTACACCTATACACATACCAATATTTTCAAACATCTGGAAAAGCAGCATAGCACCTATACCGATACATATATATTTTCCAAAATCAGTACGGGCGTTCATGCCGGTCACAAAACATTTTATTATTATGATAAGCAGCACCAGAATTACCGCAAAACATCCTATAAAGCCAAGCTCCTCGCCAATAACACCAAAAATAAAATCGGTGTGTTTTGCAGGCAGAAGTCCAAGCTGAGTCTGTGTGCCCGAAAAAAGTCCATTCCCGGCAAACTCGCCCGACCCGATTGCAATTTTGGACTGCATAACCTGATAGCCTGCACCCGCAGGGTCACTTTCGGGACTAAGGAAAGATAAAATTCGGTCCTGCTGATATGGTTTTAAAATGAAAAACCAGGCAACAGGAGCGAAAACTGCAAATCCCCCTGCGAAAGAAAGCAGGATGCGGTATTTAATTCCTGCTGCGAAAATCATGCATATAAACATGAATATATATACCATTGCCGTACCGTAATCGGGTTGAAGAAGAACAAGGCCGATAAGTAGACCTGCGTGAACCAAAAGCCCTAAAAAGGGAAAAGGACGGCTTATTGAGTCGCCGGACGATTCAAGATGACGGGCGAATGTGATGGCAAAGCCGATTTTAACAAATTCGGATGGCTGAATACCTATACCGGCAAATCTTATCCAGCCTTTTGTACCCGCTTCTTCAGTACCGAACATTAAAACGAAAATTAAAAGGCATATACAAAGAAAATACCACAAAACAGGTTTTTCCTTGAAACGTTCGAAGTCAAACGAAAGCAGTGTCAGCATCAGAAATAGTCCGATTACAAATGCGCCTGACTGAACAATAATAAATTTAAGCCCGCCATCGTAGGATTTTGTGGCACTTGCTATCATAACAATGCCGAATATTGCGAGAAGCACCGGAAGAATAAGCAGCATCCGGTCGGCTGAAGATATAAGTTTTTTCAGGTTTTGATACATGCATTTTCCTCCTTAAATAGTATTGCTGAGACGGTGTAAATAATTCCTTGCGGACATAATTTTCCATAATAATATATAAGTATAACATAAAGTTTAAAAAAAGTCAAAAAAATATTGATTTTCTATTGACAAAATTTAAAAAAAGAGGTATGATATAAATGAACATTTTTTTGTTAGTTTTTAACATTTTGTGTTAAAAATAAGGCAGGAGGTGGCGGATGGGTGAAAAAAAGAATAGATGTGGTAAATGCATATATTCAGGCGAGAGATGAAGTAAAGCTTTCTGAGCTTGAAAACCTTATGCCCGATGTATCTGCCATGACGTTACGCAGAGATTTGGACCAGCTTGAAAAAATGGGCGAAATTATTCGCATAAGAGGCGGCGCCCGGTCTATAAAATCCCTTTCCAAGAGGATGATCAGGGAGGATATATATTCCAGGCGTATGCAGGAAAACCCCGAGGGCAAAAAGGTTATCGGCAGCAAAGCGTCACTTCTTATTAAGGAAAATGAGAGTGTTTATATAGATTCGGGAACAACGGCTATGTTTATGGCTGAAAAAATGCCCGATGTAAATCTTGCGGTGCTTACCGGTGCCCCAAATGTGGCAATTGAGCTTACAAGATGTAAAAAAGTAGAGGTTGTAATGATTGGAGGCAGATTGTCCAGGGAAAACTTCTCGGTCTCCGGCATTACAAGCATAGATTTTATAAAAAACACAAACATTGATACGGCGTTTATTTCAACCAGCGGGTTTTCGCTCCAGGGCGGATTTACCAGCGGTAGTTTAAACGAGAGTGAGATAAAAAAGGCGGTTATCAGCAAAGCGAAAAAAGTTGTGCTTATGATGGATAGCAAAAAAATTGGTGTAAGTCATATGTTTACATTTGCAGGACTTGATGATATAGATGTTATAGTAACAGATGAACCTTTGCCCCCGCACATATTAAGCGAAGTTAAAAAAAGAGAAATAAAAATTATATAAAGAAAGGTAAGTATCATGAAAACTACAGCAGTAAGAATTTACGGCGAAAAAGATTTAAGACTTGAAACTTTTGAGCTTCCTGCCATTAAGGATGATGAAATACTCGTTAAGATTATTTCGGACAGTATTTGTATGTCCTCCTACAAAGCAGCTATCCAGGGCGGAAATCATAAAAGAGTTCCAAATGATGTTGCAGAAAATCCGGTCATTATCGGTCACGAATTCTGCGGCGAAATTGTTGAAGTAGGTTCAAAATGGAAAGATGAATGGAAAGCAGGGGACAAATTCTCCATTCAGCCCGCCATTAACTATAAAGGCAGCTTAGACGCTCCGGGATATTCATTTAAATATATCGGCGGAGATGCTACATACGCAATTGTACCTTCAATGTTCATGGAAGAAAAATGTCTGCTCCATTATAATAATGATTCTTTCTTCTACGGTTCACTTTCCGAGCCTATGAGCTGTATCGTCGGCGGTTATCATGCCAACTATCACACAACTGCAGGAAAATATGTTCACGACATGGGCATTAAAGAGGGCGGTAAAGCTGCAATCCTTGCAGGCGTTGGTCCGATGGGTCTGGGCGCGATTGACTATGCAATCCATTGCGACAGAAAACCGTCACTTCTTGTTGTAACAGATATTGACGATGCAAGACTTGAAAGAGCAGCATCCCTTCTTACAGTTGAAGATGCGAAGAAAAACGGTGTTGAACTTATATATGTAAACACAGCAAAAGTAGACGACCCGGTAGCTTATCTTAAAGAAATCTCCGGCGGAACAGGCTATGATGATGTATTTGTATATGCTCCCGTTAAACCGGTTGTTGAACAGGGCGATGCGATTTTAGGCAACGATGGCTGCCTCAACTTCTTTGCAGGTCCTACAAACACACAGTTTAAAGCGGAATTCAATTTCTATAATGTTCACTATTCTTCAACCCATATTGTTGGAACAAGCGGTGGTAACACAGATGATATGAACGAATCTATCGCTATGATGGAAAAAGGACTTATCAATCCTTCCGCTATGATTACTCATGTTGGAGGTTTAAATAGTGTTATTGAAACAACCCTCAACCTTCCAAACATTCCGGGCGGTAAAAAGCTTGTTTACACTCACAAGGATATGCCCATGGTAGCACTGGCTGATTTTGCAGAGCTTGGTAAAACAGACAAGTTCTATGCTGACCTTGCTGAAATTATTGAAAAAGCAAATGGTCTGTGGTGCCCGGAAGCGGAAAAATACGTTCTTGCAAATGCAAAAGATATTGAGGTGCAATAAATGAAATTTTACGAAGGTTTTGATAAAGAAAGAGCGGCACAGCTTGCTCCTGCAATCAGAATGTTGCTTGGCGAAAACGGATTTAGTGTAAAAACCGTTGCGACCGAAAAAAACTATGACTTTTCCGGTAAAAAAGCTGTAGTTGTAAAATATATTGAAAATCTTGACGAGCAGTATGCTGCTATTGAAAAAGCAATCGCGGATGCAAAAGAGGCTCCTGAATATGTGGCGGTTGAAGGCTTTGCGGTATTTGCGGCAGGTGCTACAAAAGCAGTGGCAGATGCAGCGGCTGATAAACTTCTCGGTGGCAAGGGTGAGTTTGCTCCCTGCAACTATTACAGAAGAATTGCCGACAAGATTATTATTGTAACAGGCAGTGCGCAAGGCTTCGGTCAGGGGATTGCAGAAGCACTTTTGGAAAATGGTGCGGCAGTTGTAATTGCTGACTTAAATTATGAACTTGCAGAAACAAACTGCAAAAAACTTGCAGAGAAATATGGCTCAAATGTAATGCCTGCCAAGGTTGATGTTACAAGTGAAGAATCAACAAAAGAACTTATCATTGATACAGTTTTGGAGTTTGGTGGTCTTGATGCATATGTAAACAACGCAGGTATTGCAAAAGCAGGTAACCTTGAGGAAATGACACTTCAGACCTTAGAGTTTACAAACAAGGTTAACTACAATGCATATTTCCTTGGCGCAAAATACGCAAGCCGTACAATGAAAATTCAGCATAAGTTCAACAAAAATTACTATGCTGATATTATTCAGGTTAACTCAAAATCCGGCCTTGAAGGCTCAAACAAAAACTTTGCTTACGCAGGCAGCAAATTCGGTGGCATAGGTCTTACACAGAGCTTTGCTCTCGAGCTTGTTGAATATAACATTAAAGTAAATGCAGTATGCCCGGGTAACTTCTTTGAAGGGCCACTCTGGTCTGACCCTGAAAAAGGTCTGTTCCTGCAGTACCTTAAAGCAGGTAAAATCCCCGGTGCAAAAACAGTTGAGGATGTTAAAAAGGCTTATGAAGCAAAAGTTCCCATGAACAGAGGCTGCTGGCCGAGTGATGTTGCGAAAGCTATTATGTACTGCATGGAGCAAAACTATGAAACCGGGCAGGCAATCCCCGTTACCGGCGGACAGGTTATGCTCAAATAAAATTTGTTAAATATTGATTTAAGGAGGATATATTCATGGCAACAGCAATTCTTATGCCTAAGCAGGGTCAGTCAGTTGAAAGCTGTATCATTGCAAAATGGCATAAAAACGAAGGCGACAGTGTAGCGGTTGGCGATGTTTTATTTACATACGAAACAGACAAAGCTACATTTGACGAAGAAGCAAAAGAAGCAGGCACAATGCTTGGCATCTTTTTTGAAGAAGGGGACGACATTCCCTGTCTTACACCGGTTTGTGCAATAGGTAACCCCGGCGAAGATATTTCCGGACTTAAACCGGCGTCCGAGGAGGATGCGGCTCCTGCGGTAGAAGCAGCACCGGCAGCGGTTGAAGCTCCTGTAGCTGTAGCGGCACCGGTTGAAGTTAAAAAAGAAGCGGCAGAGGGCGTGTTTATTTCTCCCAGAGCAAAAGCTCTTGCAGACAAACATAATGTAGATTATCGTTATGCAACTGCAACAGGTCCTAACGGCAGAGTTATCGAAAGAGATGTTCAGGCTATGATTGATGCCGGTCTTATGACAACTCCTGCAGCAGCGGGTGCATTTGGTACAGATGTAGTGGGCACAGGCATCGGCGGCAGAATTTCCGTTAACGACATTGGTGCAGCTCCTGCAGCAGCTGCAGTGACAGCAGCTCCCGTGGCTGATTTCGAAGAAGTTAAAACACCTAACATCCGTAAGGTTATTGCTAAAACAATGCACGCATCCCTTTCCGAAATGGCTCAGCTTACACTCAACGCTTCCTTTGATGCTACAGAAATTATGGCTTACAGAAGCAAAGTTAAAGCTAATATGGAAAAACTCGGTCTTGCTAACATCACACTCAATGACCTTGTTATGTACGCAGTAGCAAAAACTCTTCCAAATCACAAGGATTGTAACGCTCACTACCTTGGTGACACAATCAAATTCTTCAACAATGTACATCTCGGTATGGCTGTTGATACTCCAAGAGGACTACTTGTTCCCACAATCTTTAATGCAAACAACAAATCTTTAAACGAGATTGCGGCAGAAGCTAAAGACCTTGCAGGTAAATGCAAAGACGGTACAGCTACTCCCGATATGCTCACAGGCGGTAGCTTCACAGTTACAAACCTGGGCAGCATGGGTATCGAAAGCTTCACACCCGTTATCAATCCTCCCCAGACATGCATCTTAGGTGTATGTACAATTGAAACAAAGGTTAAAAATGTTGGTGGCGAATATAAATATTATCCTGCTATGGGACTTTCCCTCACATTTGACCACAGAGCACTCGACGGTTCTCCGGCAGCAAGATTCTTAAAAGAACTTTGCACCAACCTGGAAAACTTCTCAGTGCTTCTTGCGAAATAATAGGAGGACGAAAAATGCTTTACGATTTAATAGTTCTGGGCGGTGGCCCGGGCGGATACCTTGCTGCTGAAAGAGCAGGTCACGCAGGTCTTAAAACTCTGCTTATTGAAAAAAGAGCAGTTGGCGGCGTTTGCCTCAACGAAGGCTGCGTTCCTTCAAAAGCACTTTTATACAGCGCAAAGGTTTACGACTATGCAAAACACGGTGACCACTATGGTGTTACCTGTGAAAATGTAAAATTTGACCACGCATTTGCCATGAAGAGAAAGGACAAGGTTGTTTCCACTTTAGTTGGCGGAATCAAAATGGGTCTTAAAGCCAATAAAGTAACACTCGTTGAGGGTGAAGGCACAATTATGGGCAGAGATGCCGAAGGTTTCATCCTTAAAGTTGGCAATGATGAATATAAAGGGGCAAAACTTCTTATCGCAACAGGCTCAATGCCGGTTGTTCCTCCCATTCCGGGCGTTAAAGAAGGTCTTGAAAGCGGTATGATTATGACAAACCGCGAAATCCTTTCAATTCCCGCTATTCCCGAAAACCTCGTTATCATTGGTGGCGGCGTTATCGGTCTTGAAATGGCTTCTTACTTCAACTCTGTCGGCAGCAAAGTAACAGTTGTTGAAATGATGGACAAAATTGCAGGCCCTACAGATGCTGAAATTTCAAACATCCTGCTTAAGAGCTATCAGGAAAAAGGTGTTGATTTCAGACTTGGATGCAAGGTTGTTGAAGTTGCAAGCGACAGCGTTAAGTATGAAAAAGATGGCAAAATTGAAGCAGTTAAAGCTGACAAAGTTCTGCTTTCAATCGGCAGACGCCCCGTTACACAGGGAATCGGTCTTGAGAATATCGGCGTAGCAACAGAAAGAGGCGCTATCGTTACTGACCGCTACAGCAAAACTAATGTTGCAGGCGTTTACGCTGCAGGTGACGTTAACGGCAGAATGATGCTCGCTCACGTTGCTTACCGTGAAGCTGAAGTTGCTATCAACAACATCCTCGGCAAAAAAGATATCATGAGATATGATGCTGTTCCTTCTGTAATCTACACCAACCCTGAAGTTGGCACAGTAGGTGAAACTGAAGAAAGTGCAAAAGCCAAAGGTATCGATGTTGAAGTTGCAAACATCACAATGAACTACTCGGGCAGATATGTTGCTGAAAATGAAGGCGGCAAAGGCATCTGCAAGGTTATTGTTGATAAAAAATATAAACGCCTTATCGGTGCACACATGATTGGTAACTATGCATCCGAAATCATTTACGGCGCAGGTATCATGATTGAAACCGAAATGAGAGTTGACGACATTAAAGAAATTATATTCCCTCATCCGACAGTATGTGAAATACTTCGTGAGGCTATATTTCAACTTTAAAGAATATTAATAAAAGGAGATAAAGATCATGCCTAAAAGTCAATTTATGGATCCTAATGTTCTGAGAAAACCCGGTTTTGTTGAGCTTAACAACATTCCTGTTAACCAGTACAACAAAACAATCGCTCAGGAAAAGAAAAACTTTAAAAAAGATGATTTTGTTCGTATCTACCGTGATATGAGAATCATCCGTGAATTTGAAACAATGCTTTACCTCATCAAAACTCAGGGTGAGTACAACGGCATTGCTTACAACAACCCCGGCCCTGCTCACCTTTCTATGGGTCAGGAAGCTTCAAGCGTTGGTCAGGCTTACCTGCTTGATACTGACGACTATATCTTCGGCTCACACAGAAGCCACGGCGAAATCCTTGCAAAAGGCCTTTCCGCTATTGAAAAATTAGACGACAAAGAGCTTTACAGCATCATGGAAAACTTCCTTGACGGCCGTACACTCAAAGTAGTTGAAAAAGGTCAGAAATCCGTAAAAGAACTCGCTATCGACTTCTTAGTTTACGGTGCACTCGCTGAAGTATTTGCAAGAGAAACAGGCTTCCACAAAGGTCTGGGCGGCTCAATGCACGCATTCTTCCTGCCTTTTGGTATTTACCCCAACAACGCTATCGTTGGCGGTAGTGCTACAATCGCTATGGGTGCTGCACTCTTTAAGAAAGTTAACGAGAAAAAAGGTATCGTAATTTCCAACATTGGTGATGGCTCTATGGCTCGTGGTCCTGTTTGGGAAGCTATGAACTTTGGCAGCATGGACCAGTTCAAACAGCTTTGGGATGAAGCTCACAGAGGCGGTCTGCCCATTATCTTCAACTTCTTCAACAACCTCTATGGTATGGGTGGTCAGACAGTTGGTGAAACAATGGCTTACAATGTACTCGCAAGAGTTGGTGCCGGCGTTAACCCAGACCAGCTCCACGCTGAACGTGTTGACGGTTACAACCCGCTCGCAGTTATCGATGCAGTCAGAAGAAAGAGAAAGATTCTCGAAGAGAAAAAAGGCCCTGTTCTTATGGATACTCTTACATACAGATATACAGGTCACTCTCCTTCAGACGCAATGACATACAGAACAAAAGAAGAGGTGGAAGCTTGGGAAGCTCAGGATTCAATCCAGGCTTACAAAGCAAAACTTATCGAAGCCGGTGTTGCTAAAGAAGAAACATTTGCAGAAATTGATGAATACACAATCGGTCTTATCACAAAGAGCTGCAAAATGGCTTCCGACGATGAAATTTCTCCCAGAATGGACCTCTACAAAGTTCCGGATGAAATTGAAAAAATCATGTTCTCCAACGGCAGCGTAGAAAAAATGGAAGACAGAAAACCTGACGTGCTCATGCCTATGGAAGAAAATGACAGAGTTAAAGCTATCGCTAAGAAAGAACGTTTCGGTATTGACAAAAACGGCAAACTTGTTTCCAAAAACAAAGTTTACCAGCTCAGAGACGGACTGTTTGAAGCTATTATCGACAGATATTACAAAGACCCGACACTCATCAGCTATGGTGAAGACGTTAGAGACTGGGGCGGCGCTTATGCTGTTTACCGTGGTCTTACAGAAGCAATTCCTTACCACAGACTGTTCAACTCGCCTATCGCTGAATCCGCTATCGTAGGTTCTGCCGTAGGTTACGCAATGGCAGGTGGCCGTGCAATCGTTGAACTTATGTACTGTGACTTCCTCGGCTGTGCAGGTGACGAAGTATTCAACCAGCTCGCTAAATGGCAGTCCATGAGTGCAGGTCTTCTCAAAATGCCTATCGTTCTCCGTGTATCTGTTGGTTCCAAATATGGTGCTCAGCACTCTCAGGACTGGACAGCTCTCGTTGGACATATCCCGGGTCTTAAAGCTATTTTCCCGGCTACACCTTACGATGCAAAAGGTCTCATGAACGCTGCTCTTAACGGTACAGACCCCGTTATATGCTTCGAATCTCAGAGAATTTACGACGTTGGTGAACAGTTCCACGAAGGCGGCGTTCCCGAAGGTTACTATGAAATTCCTCTCGGCGAACCCGATGTTAAACGTGAAGGTAGCGACATCACAATTCTTACAGTAGGTTCTACACTTTACACAGCTCTTAAAGCTGCTGACGAGCTGAAAGAAAAATATGGTATGTCTGCTGAAGTTATCGATGCAAGATCTATCGTACCTTTCAACTACGAAAAAGTTATCGAATCTGTTAAGAAAACAGGTAAAATCGTTCTCGCAAGTGACGCTTGTGACAGAGGTTCTATCCTTAAAGAATTTGCTGCTAACATTTCCGAACTTGCATTCGATTACCTGGATGCACCTCCGGTTGTTGTTGGCTCCAGAAACTGGATTACACCTGCTTACGAGCTTGAAGAACACTTCTTCCCGCAGGCTGACTGGATTATTGATGCAATTCACGAAAGAATCGCACCTATCCCCGGCTACACAGCAAGAAGAAACTTCACAGACGCTGAAAAACTCAGAAGAGCAAAAGCAGGCGTATAATATGCTAAATAAAAAATGCACCCGAAAGGGTGGATTTTTTTGATGCATTATTATAAGGGTTGCATTTTTAAAAAAAGTATGGTAGAATATATTTTCAGTAGAGTATGTTTTAAAAAAGATGTTAACAAAATGTTGACAAAGTTTAATTTGATTGATATAATATAAATAGAAAATGACAAAAGAGATGGGAATATCGGTCAAATATTCCAATGGTTTCCCTTTTGTTTATAGTTTATACGAAATGTAAAAACCACTTCAAATGAGAATTTGAGGTGGTTTTTATATGTTATCTCATGATTGCTTTAAGCAATACAAGAGTTATAATTAATACAAAGTAAAAATCATAATTCATATTGACCTCCCTTCTGCTACTTTAAAAAGTAGACTTACGAAAGGAAAACCACCCTAACCATTCTTACGAAAAAGAAACAAAAGCTTAGAATAATTAAGCATCTCTAATGTCAAAAAAATTATATCATAGTTGTCGAATAAAGTCAAATATATTTATAAGGGTTGCAATTTTTGAAAAAGTATGGTAGAATATTCTTGTCACACAAATTGAATAAATCATAAGCAAAGTGTGTATTTTTACTATTGGTAAAAATACAGGCTCTATTCTGCACGCTTTGCTGTGAGGATTCAATTTGTGTGACAACAAACGGAGCCATGTGTTTTTCATGCGTGGCTTTTAGTCACGCATTTTTTTATTTGGGGGGAAATGATTTATGGAACTTAAACTGGAGCTTATAAAAGGGGCGGTTGCAGACCTTGTAACAAACCGCATAGTAAATGAGGAAATTGACGCAAACAGGATTGCAAACACCAAGGCAATTACAATGCTTGGCGAAATTCAGGCGGTTTTGCAGAACGACAAGCTTGAATATGCTGATATGGTACATGAAATAGCACAGATTTTTTATGATAGCAAAATCACCGGTGCATGGTGGAATGACTGATAATATAAAATTAAACTCCACTCGAAAGAGTGGAGTTTTTTTAATTGTGTTTTATTATAACCGGCTGAAGCTGAACGCCTGATAGGGCGGCTTCGAGGGCAGGTTTTATCATGGAAAAATCGGCAATCATTGAGGTTTGTTTTTTTATGGGGTCATCCTGACCATAGGGAACAAAAAATATATTTTTCACATTCAGCAGCTGACCGATATTGCGGTAGCTTGCGCCGAGCGCGTCGTTGGTTGAAATTGCTATAAGAAGCGGTCTGCCATTACGAAGATGTGCTTTTGCAGCCATGGTAACCGAGCTGTCAGTAATTCCGGCGGCAAGTTTTGAAAGGGTGTTTCCGGTGCAGGGTGCAATTATCAGTGCGTCAAACAGTTTTTTTGGACCGATTGGCTCAGCGTCTTTTATGGTGCAGATGATTTGATTTCCGGTTATGTCAGAAAGCTGTGACTTAAAATAATCGGCACTGCCAAAGCGGGTATCGGTAGAAGCTGCCATTTCGCTCATGACGGGAAAAACATTCACGCCTGCTCCGGCAAGCTGCTCCACCTGCTCGAGCGCTTTTGCCATAGTGCAGAATGAACCGGTGACGGCAAAGCCGACATCAAGGCCGCTTAAATTCATTTTTATTCCTCCTTTATATTTCGTTTAGTATGTTGACTATGGTATCTTTAATTATTTTTCCGGCGGTTACGGGAGCACATTTCCCCGGAAGGGAAAGTGCATGGATGGCTTTAATACCAAGCTGCGTGGCGGCATTAAAATCCACTCCACCCGGTTTTGAAGCGAGGTCTATAATCAGTGTCCCGGTGCGTATATTTCTAAGTAGAGCAGAGGTAAAAATGCAAGTAGGAATGGTATTGAATATAATATCAAAATTATGAACCACATCAGAAAGGCCTGCGGTGTGCACTGCATTATAGCCCAGGGATTTTATCCACGCCAGGTCGCCAGATTTTCTTGCACTGCAGGTCACTTTTGCACCAAGCTGGTGCAGGTAGCGTGCAAGTATTTTCCCGATTCTGCCAAAACCGGTGACAAGACAGGAGCAGTTATGAAGCGTGAAAGGCATCTCATCCATAGCAATGGCGAGAGCGCCCTCTGCAGTTGGGACTGCGTTTAAAACAGCAAAATCCTCTCTGCCCGCATAATCAATGCAGCCAATGCCGGCACCAAAGCAAAGACCGGTTAAAGTTTCCGGCAGTTTACCGCCTATGATTAAGCAGCCCGGCGGCGCAAATGACAGCAGGGAAGAAAGGGGGATGTTGTCTGACGGGCAGATGGTTTTAATGTTCATTTTATCGTCAAGAGGTGCAATTCCCAAAATTACCGTGCGCGAGTCTGAAAGTGCACCTGAAATGTTTTCTGCGGCGCTCACATTTTTTGGAATATGTTTACGGTCAAATCCGAAAACGGATACATTAAACCCATCTTTTGCTAGAAAATCTGCCACTGTAATCTGCCGAAGGTCGCCGCCGATTATGCTGATTCGTCTACCCATGAAATACTCCTTTTTGAGTTAAATGTTTCTATACTTTATAATATGCAGAATCGGGGGAGTGGTGACTTGACAAATATTTATGTAATGATATAATATATAGTAGGTATATGTTTTTTTTGGCACGAAAATAATGTGATTAAGAGGTATACTTTAATGTATAAAAAATATATTAAACGGATTGTTGATGTGGTCTGCGCGGTTGCGGCAATAACGGTTTTTTCATGGCTGTACATAATTGTGGCATTACTGGTAAGATTTTGTCTCGGCAGTCCGGTTATTTTTAAGCAGAAAAGACCGGGACTTGACGGCAAGATTTTTACCCTTTATAAATTCCGCACAATGACGGACGAAAAAGATGAAAACGGTAATCTTCTGCCGGACGATGTAAGGCTTACAAAGTTTGGAAAACTCCTCCGGAAAACAAGTCTTGATGAGCTTCCCGAAGCTTTCAACATTTTAAAAGGTGATATGAGCGTTGTTGGTCCACGCCCTCAGCTTGTGCGTGACATGGTGTTTATGACCGACGAGCAAAACAGACGCCACAGCGTAAAACCGGGACTTTCCGGCTGGGCACAGGTCAGCGGAAGAAACGGTGTTACCTGGGAAGAAAAGATAAATCTTGATTTGGAATACATAGAAAAAATGTCCTTTTTGTTTGATGTGAAAATTATTTTTCTGACTGTATGGACGGCATTTTTCAAACAGGAAGGGATTTCGCAGGAGGGAATGGACACTGCGGAAGATTTCGGCGACTGGCTGTTAAATACAGGGAAAATAGATAAAAAAGAGTATGAGGAAAAGCAAACCGAGGCAAAAAATATGTTAAGGGTGTAGTTATATGGAAAAATTGAAATTCTCTGTTTCTATGTGCGTGTATGGTAAAGATAATCCGGCGTGGTTTGAAACTGCGGTAGAGAGTGTTTTAAATCAGAAGTGTATGCCGGACGAGGTCGTTCTTGTGGTGGACGGACCGGTGCCGGATGAACTTGATAATATAATAAAAAAATATGAAGAAAAAGAAATGTTTAATGTAATCCGGCTTGAAACCAATATGGGGCATGGGGAAGCAAGACGAATAGGTCTTGATAATTGCAAAAACAATCTTGTGGCACTGATGGATGCGGATGACATATGCTTACCTGATAGATTTGAAAAGCAAATTGCTATGTTTGAAAAAGATGAAGAACTCTCCATTGTAGGTGGAAATATTACCGAATTCATTGACACTCCTGAAAATATTGTGGCAAAGAGACTTGTCCCTTCAGAGGATAAAGAAATCAAAGAATACTTAAAAATACGTTGCCCTATGAACCAAGTGACAGTTGTGTTTAAAAAAGACTGTGTCGGGTCAGTGGGCGGATATATTGACTGGTACTGTGAAGAGGATTATTATTTGTGGATAAGGATGAGCCTTGCAGGTATGAAGTTTGCAAATCTTCCTGATATCCTTGTTAATGTACGGGTTGGAGCGGATATGTATCAGCGGAGAGGCGGAATAAGATATTTTAAAAGCGAAGCAAAACTTCAAAAACTTATGCTTGATGAAAAGATTATCGGGATTGGTACATATTTTAGCAATGTTTTAAAACGATTAATTGTACAGGTATTGCTTCCCAACAAAATTCGTGGATGGATATTCAAAAAAATAGCAAGAAAGATGGTGTAACTATGGGAAAGAAGTATAAAGTCGGCTATACAACCGGTGTATATGATATGTTCCATATAGGACATTTGAATATTATAAAGCGTGCAAAAGAGCAGTGCGAATATCTGATTGTTGGTGTTTCAACTGATGATGTTGTTGAAGAATATAAGAACAAAAGGCCTATAATTCCATTTGAGGAACGATGTGCCATAGTAGAAGCGATTAAATATGTTGATAAAGTAGTTCCGCAGGAGACAATGGATAAACTTGTAGCGTGGGAAAAACTGAAATTTGATGTGCTTTTTCATGGCAGTGATTGGAAAGGTTCTGACTTATACAGTGAATATGAAAAGAAATTTAAAAGTGTTGGGGTGGATGTCGTTTTTCTTCCTCACACTGAAGGAACATCTTCAACCGAACTATCAAAAAAACTTCAAAAGGATTTGGAAAGATAATAAATATTCTTGCTGAGGTTGAGGCAGCTCATCCAAACATTGTGCCAAAAATGCAGTCGCAATGAAAACTGACTTAATGGTAAGAACCGGTGTGAAGAGATTTTATTATCGAATACCAAATAGCTTCAGAAAAATAATGAAAAAGGCGTGATTGAGAAATGCAATATATGAGAGAATCCCTTGATGATGAATATGGTTTTTTGACCTTGCAGGACAAAATTCTTGAAATTGCGGTTGATTTTGATAAGTTTTGCGCTGAAAACGATATTGAATACTGTCTTATGGGTGGATCGGCATTAGGTGCAAAACGTCATGGGGGATTTATACCCTGGGATGACGACCTTGATGTCTTTATGACACCTGATAACTATGAAAAATTCAGAAAACTGTTTTCAGAATGTGGAGATAAAACAAAGTATTACCTGCAGGAGTGGGGCGCATTTGATGGTATGGTTACCATATCTAAAATCCGTGTGAATAATACTACTTATATTGAAGAAATTCTTGAAGATTATGATATGCATCACGGAATTTATATGGATATTTTTATCCTGCATACCTGCCCTAGCAACAAAATAGCACAATTACATCAATGTCTATGGGGAAAATACGTAATAATGAAGGGCCTTGCAGCAAGAGGATATAATCGCCGTGGCGGTTTTTTGGGCTTTGCACTTAAACTGATGAAGCTTTTCCCTGAAAGTTTTTTAGTTAAATATGGACTGAAACAGGTATACAAGTACAGAAATAAGGATACCGGCTATTATTGCAATTTTCTGGGTAAGGCAGTGTTTAAAAATGCCATATACAAAAGAGAATGGTTTGACAATCCGGTTTATGCTCCTTTTGAGAAGGTGCAACTCAAGATTCCTGAAAACATTCATGATTTTCTCGTTTTTCGGTTTGGTGATTATATGAAAACGCCTTCGAAAGACAGGATTAAATGGGAACAACATGCTAAAATGTGGGATACAGAAAATGATTTTAGAAAATATGTTTTAACTGTTTCAAATTTTTCTGATGAGAAAAAGCTTATATGATTTTACCAACTATATGGAGGGAAAGCAAATGCCGACATTTGAAATCCTCTGTGCAACAATGCACCAAACGGATTTTTCAAAAATAAATGAAATGAACATTCGGTCTAATGTAGTTTTTGCTAATCAGGCAGACAACACAGCATATGATGAATATGAATTTGACGGACATAAAGCAAAGATGATAACTACCGATACTCGTGGTGTTGGCATAAATCGCAACCTTGCACTTATGTATGCCAGTGCCGATATATGTTTATTTGCAGATGATGATGTTGTCTATTTCGACGATATGGAACAAAAGGTGCTTGCGGAATTCGAGGCGCATCCTGATGCCGATATTATGATTTTTTATTTTGAGTCGGACAGCAAGGAAAGAGTGCCACGAAAATATGCTAAAACAAAAAGATGTGGCAGGTTTTCAAAAATGTCATGGGGGGCAGTGAGAATTGCATTCAGACTTGAAAGTGTCATAAAAGCCAATGTGTGGTTTACAACGCTTTTTGGCGGTGGATGTCTGTTTCCTTCGGGTGAGGACAGCATGTGGCTCAATGATGCAAAAAAAAGAGGACTTACTTTTTATGTTTCGAAGGAAACAATAGGCAAGGTTTCCTATGCGACATCAACGTGGTTTACCGGATATGACGAGAAATTGTTTTATGGTAAAGGCGTGTATTATAAAGCCACTAGACCAAAGACAGTATATTTTTGGCTCATATATATTTTTTTCGTGTATATGAGAGTCAAAGGAATATCAATGTCAAAACGAATAAGATGGATGATTCGCGGAATTGACGGATATAAAAAAATGATGAGTTATGATGATTATTGTGAGTATATAAAAAAGGAAAATAAATGAATATTTTGTTATTGAGTAGAATTATTCCAAAAGAGATTGAAAAAGAAGTGCGGTCAAAATCCCAAAATACTATGCAGGACGCAGGAATAAGCCTGCAGGAAAGAATGATTGACGGATTTTTAAAAAACGGTGTGACCATGCAGCTTATAAACAAGATGCCTATTTTCTCCTACCCAAAATCATATTCGGATGCAATTGTCGGGGAAGAAAGATTTGGAGAAGACGAGGAAAATATTAATCTTGGGTTTGTTAATGTTTGCTACATAAAACAACTTTTGGGATGCTTTTCATTTAAAAAACATATTCGAAAGTATGTGCAAAAAAACCAATCGCCAATAATCCTCTCCTATACTTTGGGTAAAGAATTCCTGAGGATGATTAAATATGCTAAAAAAGTTAATCCGAATGTGAAAAGTTGTGCCGTTGTTGCAGACTTACCGGAGTATATAGATTTATCATCAAATATTAGTCTGGCAAGAAAAATTTATTCAAAGATTACAAGCTGGCACATAAGAAAGTTATATAAATATGTGGACGCATATGTATTTTTGACAAAGCAAATGGCGAAAAAATTGCAGAATGATAAACCTTTTGTGGTTGTTGAGGGCATTGCAACCGATTCGTTTAAACAGCCCGTAAATATAGAGAAACAAAAAGAAAAAACAATTTTTTATGCGGGAACATTACATAAAAAATTTGGTGTTTTAAATTTGATGGATGCGTTTTTTAAAATCAAAGATGATTCATACAGACTGGTAATTTGCGGAACCGGAGATTCTGAAGAAATTATTAAAAAACAGGCGGAAAAAGATGGCAGAATAACTTTTCATTCAATACTGCCAAGACAGCAGGTTTTAAAAATTATGCAGCAGTCGACAGTAATTGTAAATCCAAGACAAAATAATGAGGAATTCACAAAGTACAGTTTCCCGTCAAAAAACCTTGAGGCGTTGTCATCAGGTGTTCCGTTTGTGGCGTATAAGCTGGACGGCATACCGGATGAATATGATGACTATATTTTTTATGTCAAGGGAAATACGGCGCAAAATTTGGCTGACACACTTATGAAGGTGTGTGAAATGCCTGAAACAGAGAGAAATAAATTATCAAAAAAGGCACGGGAGTTTGTGCTTGAAAATAAAAATGCGGTTGTTCAGACCCAAAAAATTATAGAGCTAATAAACAGTTTATAGGAAAAGAAAACAGCATATAAAAAGCCCTGCCATTGGCAGGGCTTTGTTTTATTGGTTTATAAATGTTTCTTCAGCCTTTTTCTGGGCTTCTTCAAGAATTTTTGTTGCCTCTGTTATGGCATTAAATAGAATTAAATACATTTCTTTATAGTTATCCATAGTAAAAACTCCTTTAATTTGTTATTGACGCAATAAAAAATGCGCCGGCGGAGCCGACGCACCAAAACGCCTTCTCCAAATTGCGAGACAATCCAAATAAGAAAACGAGATATATCATCTATTTCCCTAAAAAGACTGTGGAGTTGGCGTTTTTGCCAAAAACAATGTCTTTTTAGGGTGAAATTGTAAATATGCCTAAATGGGCATAAACAATGCAGGAATAAAAATATTCCCGTTTGCTTTATTTGAATTATCTCGCATAATTAATTATACCACGATGTCAAGGAGTTTGCAACATTTTTTTATCGACAAATGTTGACAAAAAATTTATAAGACAAAAGAGGTAGACGAGTTTGGATGCAGAATGGACAAACCGAAACTCGGAGCAAAGGTCCGAGGCGTGCCCGAAGGCGTATATATACGTCGAGAGGTGAGGGGTGTCCGTAGTTTAAAGGCATAAAAAAGAAATTCGCATAATATGCGAATTTCAACCTATGTTTATTAAAATTCTAATTACAAAACACTTGTAAACTATTGATTTCAGCCTTTAAACGGTCTGCGCTAAAGACGACTACCTTAATTACAATGCTTTTTTAAGTTCTTCTGTTTTGTCGGTAAGTTCCCATTTAAGACCTAAATCCTCACGGCCTAAATGTCCGTAAGCGGAAAGAGGAGCGTAGATGGGTTTGCGGAGGTCAAGTTTATCAATTATGGCAGCGGGGCGAAGGTCGAACACCTTTTTAACCGCCTCTTCGATAGCCGTATCGGAAACTGTTCCTGTTCCGAATGTGTTCACATGAACTGAAAGGGGACGGGCAACGCCGATTGCGTAAGCAACCTGCACTTCGCATTTTTTTGCAAGACCTGATGCGACAACATTTTTCGCAACATATCTTGCAGCATAAGCTGCACTTCTGTCAACTTTTGTGGGGTCTTTTCCGGAGAATGCACCACCACCGTGACAAGCGTAGCCACCGTAGGTGTCAACAATAATTTTTCGTCCTGTCAGACCGCTGTCGCCCTGAGGGCCGCCCACAACAAATCTACCTGTAGGATTTATGTAGATTTTTGTGTTTTCGTCAAGCAGCTTTGCATCAGCAACTTCCCTGATAACATATTTTTCAATGTCCTTGCGAATCTGCTCTAAGCTAATTTCAGGGTCGTGCTGACTTGAAACTACAACCGCATCAACCCTTGCGGGCATTCCGTCAACATACTCAACGGTAACCTGAGTTTTTCCGTCGGGACGGAGGTAGGGAAGAGTGCCGTTTTTTCTTACCTCGGTCAGTTTTAATGCAAGGTGATGAGCGAGGGAAATTGGCATGGGCATAAGCTCAGGTGTTTCATCGCACGCATAGCCAAACATCATACCCTGGTCGCCGGCACCAATTTCGTCATAAAATGCATCAGAGCCTTCTTTGGACTCGGCTGCTTTGTCAACGCCCATTGCAATATCGGGAGACTGCTTGTCTATGGAAGTAAGTACCGAGCAGGTAGCGCCGTCAAAACCGTATTTTGCACGGTCATAGCCAATGTCCAAAACCGCTTTTCTTGCAATCTGAGGAATATCAACATTTGCGGAGGTTGTAATTTCTCCCATAAGGAGAATCATACCTGTTGTAACTGCAGTTTCGCACGCTACACGTGCATGAGGGTCTTGCGCTAAAATTGCATCAAGAACTGAATCGGAAATACGGTCACAGATTTTATCCGGATGCCCTTCAGTAACAGATTCGGATGTGAAAAATGTTCTGTTCATAGTAGTTAGTTCCTTTCTGAAAAAATAAAACCTCCCGAAAGATGGGAGGAAAAAAAGTTTCCCTCATCTTTGCCTTAAGCCGGATTTAGCACCTTGAACTATCCTGTTGTTACCAATTTAAACCTGCCTATATTTAGGTCGGAAAGTTTTTAGAAATTGGATTTTTGCTCAGACAAAGAATTTTTTGCAGAGAATACAAGAAGTATTTTTAAATAAAAATTCTGCAGTATGAGTGAAAATCCGACTCTAAAAACCAGAGTTCAAATTGGTAACGGCAGGATAACTAGGTTGCCGGGTTTCACAGGGCCGTTCCCTCCACCACTCTTGATAAGGATGTATTTGGTTTTAAGGTTGCGGCAAGCAAAAAGGCTTGCACAAAAAATATGGGGGTCCCCGAAAAACTTTGTTTTTCGGGGAAAAGGAGCGGCAGCCTGAAAAGCGACGCCGCAAACTTTTAAGGTTGCGGCAAGCAAAAAGGCTTGCCGCGACGTGGTGCCGAAGGCGGGACTTGAACCCGCATGGTATTGCTACCGCTGGATTTTGAGTCCAGTGCGTCTGCCAATTTCACCACTTCGGCATGTGGTACAGGTGACAGGACTTGAACCTGCACGGGGGTGCCACCAGAACCTAAATCTGGCGCGTCTGCCAATTCCGCCACACCTGCATATCATTAAATATATTTGGGGCAACCGCGCCCCGCGATACGGCTTGCGGTACCCGAAATCAGAGATTTCGACCGCTGCGCAATTTCAGCCTCGCTTCCTCTGCCACCGGCAGCGCTCGGCAAAAATTCTGCCAATTTAAGCCACACCTACATGTTTATAGTCATCAGCCTATTAATATTATCACAAAACCTTGAAATTGTCAATAACAAAAAACGCCAGTATTAAATTGGTGTATAAAATGCACAAAGAAAGCCATTATTATAAAATAATTTTTTACAAAATAGGCACTTGTATATTTTGTAAAAATAAGGTAAAATATATAATTGAATAAAAATGATAATTTTTTTAGGAGGTTTTTCAATATGGCAGTAAAAGTTGCAATTAACGGTTTCGGTCGTATCGGTCGTCTGGCTTTCAGACAGATGTTCGGTGCAGAAGGTTATGAGGTTGTAGCAATCAACGATTTAACAGATCCTAAAATGCTTGCTCACCTTCTTAAGTATGACTCATCTCAGGGTAGATATGACGGTCACACAGTAGTAGCTGGCGAAGACAGCATCACTGTTGACGGCAAAGAAATTAAAATCTACGCTATCAAAGATGCAAAAGAATGTCCCTGGGGCAAACTTGGTGTAGATGTTGTACTTGAATGTACAGGTTTCTACTGCTCTAAAGACAAAGCACAGGCTCACATTGATGCAGGTGCTAAAAAAGTTGTTATTTCTGCTCCTGCAGGTAACGACCTTCCCACAATCGTATTCAGCGTAAACGAAAAAACACTTACAAAGGATGACAAGATTATTTCTGCTGCTTCCTGCACAACAAACTGTCTTGCTCCTATGGCTAAAGCTCTTAACGACTATGCTCCCATCCAGTCCGGTATCATGGCTACAATCCACGCTTACACAGGCGACCAGATGGTTCTCGACGGTCCCCACAGAAAAGGTGACCTCAGAAGAGCAAGAGCTGCTGCAGTTAACATTGTTCCTAACTCAACAGGTGCTGCAAAAGCTATCGGTCTTGTAATTCCTGAACTCAACGGCAAACTTATCGGTGCTGCTCAGCGTGTACCCGTGCCGACAGGTTCTACAACAATTCTTACAGCTGTTGTTAAAGGCAGCGACGTAACTAAAGAAGGCATCAACGCAGCTATGAAAGCTCAGGCTTCTGCTTCTTTCGGTTACAATGAAGATGAAATCGTTTCTTCTGATATCGTTGGTATCACATACGGTTCACTCTTTGATGCAACACAGACAATGGTTGCAAAAATTTCTGATGACCTTTATGAAGTACAGGTTGTTTCCTGGTATGACAATGAAAACTCATACACAAGCCAGATGGTTAGAACAATCAAATACTTCGCTGAACTTGGCTAAGAATAACACAAAATGCCCTGACACACGTCAGGGCATTTTTTTTGTTAAAATTCCTTTTTGGTTTATATATATTTCGGAGGGTACATATATGGTTTTATTTTGCGGAAGCAGTCCGCCGGCAAAATCCACAGCTGTCTGCCCTGCAACTTGCCCCATACGATAAGCATTTCTGATTGACAAAAGCCGGACAGTTCCGTTTTCTATATAGGGTGCGTTGGATTTTGGGTTTTCGTATCCGATACAGAAAATATCTTTGTCCGATTTAAGTTTGTTTAAGGCAAGCGCTGCATGCGGGGTGGCACCTGTTGCACAGTACAGGCAGTCAAATTTATCATTGAATTGGGAATGAAGCTGCCTTGCGATTACCGAAGCAAAGGAGGATGTTATTTCCTCAAGGTCAATATTTCCGACAATTTCACAGCCTGCATCGGTTATTGCCTTTTTAAAACCGTTGGTTCGCATCTGAGCACCAAGTCCGTTATGAACATGAAGTGACAAAAGACGTTTGCTTTCGGAAAAAACCTCTGCATACGCCCTGCCAAGCAGAAGGCCGTCATCATAATAGTTTCCGCAAATGGTTGCAACCTGCGGCGTTGCAAGTCCGTCGTTAACATACACAATAGGCTTTTCGGCAGACAGTTCGGCAATTTTTGCCTGAACGACGGGGGCAACCGACGGTGCGATTATGCATATATCCAGATTACGCACAAAGTCGATGGCGTGCACCCCTTCGTGTCCCGAACCGAGAGAGGAAAAAAAGGCAAAATGTACATCAAACGACTCGGGGATTGCGCTCTTTATTCCACGATACACATCATCCCAGAAAAATTGAGGGTTTGAGGGCAAAACAACGCCGATTGACGGTTTGTCACCCGGTTTAGCACAAGGTGCATCTTTTCCAAGCAGAGCAAAAATCTCTTCACGGACCTGCACATCCACGCCCCTTTTGTGACCTATCGCCTTGCGGACGGTGGAGGAACTTATATTTAATTTTGCTGAAATTCTTTTAATATCCATATCATTAGTATAGCAAAGTTTAAACCTGAAAATATATGTTTATCTTCACCAAAATTTGGTCGAAATATTGTGCAGTTTGTACATAGTAATCAAACTCAATTTAAGGTACAATTAAATAAATAAGAATAGGAGGTTTTTTCTATGGGAAAACAGACAACAGACTTCAGATATAACACAGGGGCGACAAAGGTTCCCTGGGCAGCAGTTGGTGAGAACTACAACGCTCACGACTTAATGGAAATCATCCGCTTTTTAATGAAAGGCGAAGGAAAAGAATATGACGATGCGATAAACGCAGTTTGGGAACAGGTTAAAAAGCTTGACGCTGTATCAACTCCTCCGGGAAAACTTTCTCTCGGCAGCCAGGTTGAAGCAGCAGAAGCAGCTTGTAACGAATACCTTGGCACAACAACATCAACATTTGTAACAAATGCTACATCCGGTTTTGAAATTGCATACAAATATGCTAACCTTAAAGAGGGTGACGAAGTTATCGTACCTGCAATCACTTTCGTTGCTACAATGGCATATCCTTTAGCTATTGGTGCAAAACTTGTTTTTGCGGACGTTGACCCCAAAACAATCAACATGGACCCTGCTGACGTTGCAAGAAAAATCACTCCCAAAACAAAGATGATTGTTCCCGTACATATCGGCGGTTACCCCGTTGACCTTGATCCTATTATGGAACTTGCAAAGAAAAACGACATTCTCGTTCTTGAAGATGCTGCACACGCTTTCGGTGCAATGTATAAAGGCAAAAAAATCGGTACAATCGGTGATTTTGCTGCATTCAGTATGCACGAAGTTAAAAACATTACTTCCTTCGGTGAAGGCGGTATTGCAACAACAAACATTCCCGGTTTTGGTCCGGAAATGAAAAGAGCAAGATTCTTAGGTCTTGATTTTACATGTCCGATTAAAGACTGGCTCTACAACATCACACCTATTAAAGGTAAAGAAAAGCCATTCGTAGCAGGCAACTATTCAACAACTGAAATTCAGGGTCTCGGTCTTAAACTTCAGGTTGAAAGAAACGAACAGATTATTGAAGTAAGAAGAAAGGCTGCTGAATACCTCACAAACAGATTTAAAGGTAATGACGCAATCATTCCTCAGGACCTCGGTAATGACGAAATTAAACCTACATTCCACCTTTACCTATTGCAGATTGACCCTGCAAAAGCAGGTGGTGACATTCAGGTTCTTAAGAAAAAACTTGAAGAAAAAGGCGTTACACAGATTGCTCACTTTGGTCCTCTTTACAGATTCAAAGTTGTTCAGGATATGGGATACGATTCAGACGAAATCGCAAAAACATGCCCCAACTGTGAAGAGGTATTTTATAAGAGATTCACACATCTGCCCCTTTACGGCTTAAGCGATGAACAGCTCGAGTACATGGCAGATATGGTTCTTGAAAGCATTGCTGAAATGCAGGCAGGCAAATAATTAAGCATAGAAATGGAACGCGCCTGGCGCGTTCTATTTTTTGGAGGAAATTATATGAGTAAAAAATATTACTTCTTTTTTATAGACGACATTATCTGGTTGTTCCGTGATTTGGCGCGTCAGCGTCCGGCAAAGCTTTTTGATAATGCGTTTATGAAGCTGCTCAAGGAGGCTCACGATAAATATGACCTTAAGGTTCAGCTCAATCTCTTTTATCGAACAGACTATTATTACGGTTGGGATGAATTTACACTTGCCCAGATGCCCGATTGTTATAAGGAAGAATTTAAAGCGGTGTCCGACTGGATGAAGTTTTCTTTCCATTCAAAACAGGAGTTCCCCGATTATCCGCATGTCAATGCGTCTTATGATGATATGAAAAACTGTTTTGAAGCTATCAGAAATGAAGTTTTCCGTTTTGCGGGTGAAGAATGCTTTACTTATGGCGTAGTTCCGCATTGGGGAGCTGTAAGCTTTGATGGTTGCCGTGCGCTTAAAGACTGCGGTGTGAAGATGATTCAGACAAACTTTGGCCCCAAAGGTGAATATAGCGGCGACCCGGACAGTTTGCCTTACGGTCATGCGGCGAGACTTTTGTGCAACCGCAAACCTGAAACAGGAATTTTCTTCAGAGGAAGTAAAGATACTGCAATTGATAATTCCATCTGTGCTTATAACCACAGCACAGACCCGGAATTTAAAAGGACGGTTTCTGGTCTTGGCAGTGTGTATGACGAAAAAACAGGTCTTTATATGAAATTTCTGGAGTCTATGACATTAAACCTTGAAACAGCAGAAACAATCAGGGAAACTTTTGAAAAAAGAGCGGATGATGACCTTATCAGCATAGGAAGTCACGAGCAATATTTTTACAAAGATTATTTTAACTATCAGCCATTTTACAGTGACAATCTTCTGCTTATGGCACGCCTTTTAAAAGAAGCAGGCAGAGAATGTATTTTCATTGAAGATTTGGTTGAGTTGGGTGGAGTGACAAAATGAAAAAAAGATTTTTCTTCTTTATAGACGATGTTATATGGCTGTTCCGTGACCTGACCCGTCAGCGTCCGTCAAAGCTTTTTGACAATCCATTTCTTAAAATACTTAAAAATGCACATGAAAGATATGACCTTAAGGTACAGCTTAATCTGTTTTATTCTACAGACTACTACTACGGTATGGATGAATTTACTCTTGCTGATATGACCGACTGTTACAAGGCGGAATTTGAGGCGGCATCCGACTGGCTTAAGCTGTCCTTTCATTCAAAAGAGGAATTTCCCGATTATCCGCATGTGAACTCTTCCTATGAGGATATTTACAAGTTGTTCAACGACATAAAAAATGAGATTTTCCGTTTTGCCGGGGAGAAAAGCTTTGGCTGGGGAATTATCCCGCACTGGCTTCCGGTAAGTCTGGACGGCTGTCGTGCGCTTAAGGACTCGGGTGCGAAAATTGTGGCAGTTACAGTTGGAAAAAGAATGGACTACACCGGCGATGCTTCCTGTCTGCCATACGGTCATGCGGGAAGACTTTTGCAGAACCGCAAACCCGAAACTATGCTTTTCACAAGGGATACAAAAGATACTGCCATTGAAAGCTCAATCTGCGGCTACAACCATTTTGAAGACCCCGCACTTGAGCAGAATGACAGGGATTTAAATTATATAACCGATGAAAAAACAGGGTTGAACTTTAAAAAACTTGACGATAACTTTGACCTTAATCTTTTTAATGTAGGTGAACTTAAAGAAGAACTTGAAAAACGCAGCGGTTATGAGCTTATGTGTATCGGAAATCACGAGCAGTATTTCCACAAGGACTATTTTGCTTATCAGCCCGAGTATGAGGAAAAGATTTACCTTATGGCAAAAACTTTAAAAGATGCCGGCAGAGAATGTATTTTTATTGAAGATTTGGTTGAATTAGGTGGAGTGATAAAATGAAAAAAAGAGCGTATTTCTTTATTGACGATGTAATATGGGTGTTCCGTGATTTGGCGAGAAAACGCCCGGCATCAATTTTCGACAATGATTATATGAAAGGGCTGAAATTTGCACACGACAATTTCGGTCTTAAGGTTCAGCTCAATATATTTACCCGTACCGACTTTTATTATGGTGTGGATGAATTTAACCTTTCGCAAATGCCCGACATATATAAAGATGAATGGAAAGCAAATGCCGACTGGATTAAGTTCGGGTTCCATTCCCGTCAGGAGTTTCCGGACTATCCTTTTGTAAATGCTACATATGAGGATGTTGACGTGTGCTATAAAGAGGCATATAAAGAAGTGTGCCGTTTTGCGGATGCATCCATGATGGCAAAAGGCGTTTGCACTCACTGGCTGCCCATGAGTAAAGCCGGCTGTCAGGCACTTTATGACAATGGTTGCACTATGATTAGTGCAACGTATGGCGAGAAAGCTGATTATACCGGTGATGCGTCCTGCCTGCCCTACGGACACGCAGAAAGACTTTTAAATAATCGTCAGCCCGAAACCGGGTTGTTTAAAAGGATTTCACCTGATGTGAAAATTACTTATTCAATCTGCGGATACAATCACATTTATACAGAGGATTATGAGAGAACTCTTTACAATGACGAAGCCATTTTGGATAAAGAAACAGGCATCAGATTTAAAAGGTTCTGTAATGGTGGGGTGCTCAACCTTATCAAAAAGGAAGATGTTAAAGCGGAAGTTGAAAAGGGAATGAAAGGTTCTTTTCTTGGTTGTGCAACTCATGAGCAGTATTTCTATTCAGATTACTTTGCTTATCAGCCTGATTATATGGAGAAAATAAACATAATGGCAGAGACGGCAATGAAAGGCGGATATGAATTTTTCTTTATTGAAGAATTAGTATAAAAAAATGCTCCTCTTTGATTGACAAAGGGGAGCTTTTATGTTACGATAAACAAAAAAAGAAAAAAGGTGGCGTACATATGGCTGAATTCAGATGCACAAAATGCGGTAACATATTTATGGAAGGGTATCCTCCCGAAAAATGCCAGTATGAATGGTGTCCTGGCACAAAAGAAGACTATGTGAAAATAGTTGAAGACCCCAAACCCACCATTCCTCACTATTACAGAGAAATGCTGGATGAAAAAATTACTAAAATTCATGAGCTTCAGTCAGAAGCAGGCCGTGAATGCTCAAGCTTTGGTGCTATAACAGATATTCACTGGTCACAGAGCTCAAAACATTCGGCAGCAATTTTGGAAGAAGTTTTGCAGCGTTGCGCAATTCCATATTATGTAAACCTTGGCGATATTGTAACAGGCTTTGGTCTGTGTGACAAGGAGTCTTTATTTGAGGACCTTGACTACTACAAACGCGCCTTTAAAAATATTGAAAGTAAATGTCTTATGGTTGAGGGTAATCACGATGTGGGCTTTTCAACGCTTGGTGCACCGCACTACTATGTTGAAAATCTGACAGATGATGAGATTTATGACCACATGTTCAGATTTGTGGAGCAGTACCCCAACCGTCATTTTGGCGGACCCAACTATTATTATGCTGATGACCCGGCACATAAAATGAGATATGTTATCATAGCTTGTCACGATGTTCCGAGTGAAGAAGTAAAACCAGACAAATTCCCGGTATATACAAAATTCACTACAAGTGCAATCCGCCAGAAACAGATGGAGTGGCTTGCAAATGTAGCTCTTGATGTACCCGACAGTGAATGGACAGTAACACTTTTTAGCCACGAAGCGCTGATAAGAGGATGGGAAATGCGCGGCAGCGAAATTATCACAGGAATACTTAATGCTTTTAAAAACCACACAAAATTTGAAGGTAAAACAAATATTGGCGAAGAGGGATTTGAAGTTGAGATTTCTGTAGACTACACAGGCAGAGGCGGTAACTTCACTGCCTGGGTATGCGGACATTTCCACGATTCCTGCGTGGAGGTTCACGATGGAATTACCTGCATCAGCGTTATAAACGATTCCCGTGGTAGACCCTGGCATCAGCCCTATGAACGAGTACTTGGCACAACATCTGAACACGCATTTGACATTTTCACCGTTGACAAACGCAAAAGAAAAATCTTTATCACACGCATCGGTGCAGGTGTTGACAGAGAAGTAGATTATTAATAAACAAGAAAGTCCGCCGTTTTCTGCGGACTTTTTATTTTTCTATTGACAATTTGCGACTACGGGTGTAGAATATAAATATAACTACAATTGTAGAAAATGGTGAGGAGGTGTTTTTATGGCTAATGAAATCGTAAACATTGGTGAAGCTGAACTTGAGATTATGAAGATTTTGTGGGAAAGTGAGACGCCTGTAAACACTCAGCAGATAAGCGCTGCTGTTAAGGAAAAGGACTGGAAACGAACAACAATTTCAACCTTTCTCACAAGACTTGTCCGAAAAGGTGCGGTTTCTTTGGAAAAAAGAGGGAAATTATATTATTATGCACCTATTGTTTCAAAAAAAGAATATCAGCATCGGCAAACAGGGAATTTAATAAGGAGTTTGTTTAACGGCTCAGTAAAAGATTTTGCGGTATCTTTTTTTAAAGATGAAAAGTTAAGTGAAACTGATATAAAAGAGCTCAAAGCACTGATTGCGGAAATGGAGGAGTAATCCATGATTCATGATATTTTTAAATGGGTGATTACTTCATCGTGCATGGGCACAGCACTTACTTTTCTAATTGTTTTGTTACGACCATTGACTAAAAAAGTTTTTTTTAATACATGGCACTATTACATATGGCTTATTGTCTTAGCGGTTATGATAATTCCGATAAAATTTGATATTGCGGTAAATGGTATGGACAAAATGCCGGAACAAGTCAGAATGGTTGCCGTTGCCGGACAAAAGGTAATCGAACCAGTGACCCAAACAATGGTTTGGCAAATAGGGTTAGAGGAAATATGGCTCACGGGGGTTGTAATAGTACTGCTTGTAAAAATATTTTCATATATTTTTTTTCGCTATCAGTTGCAAAAAAATGGACACAAAATTTCCTGTGAAATGACTGAAAATTTTACTGACAGAAAAATTACGGTTATACAATCGAAAATAACGGCATCACCTTTTATAACAGGCCTTTTAAAACCCATACTTGTTTTGCCCGCAACACCTTTGAAAAAGCGACAGTTTGAATTTGTTCTTGCTCATGAGATGGTTCACCTGAAAAGAAAAGATATCTTATATAAATGGATTGTGTGTTTTGCTAAATGTGTTCATTGGTTTAATCCGATAATATATTTTGCGGCAAAACAAATTGATATTGAGTGTGAAATTTCCTGTGATGCAGAGGCGACCGAGTTTATGAACCATAAGGAGAAAAAAGATTATGCTGATACGGTTCTTACGCTGGCTTTTGCCCATGGGAAAAAATTCCCCTTGGCAACAGGTATGGCAGACAGTAAAAGAATTTTGAAGAAAAGAATTTTGTCTATTTCAAAGGAATCAAAACAAGGGAAATTTATTAAAGTTTTTTCTGTGATTGTATTGATAGGTTGTATGGTTGGGGCATTGTTTATTAGTGGAACAGCAGCGGGAGTTATGATGGAAAAAATTCAACCAAAACTTAAAATTGTAGAAAAACTTCCTATGATTGAAAAAATATTTGATAGACCGATATTGGAAAAGATAACGAAAAACCAAGCCGAGCCGCTTCCTGTCGAAAATGAACAAGCTGCAATGGAAAACCAACCTCGTCTGTTTCTTATCGAAAATGAAGAGCCTGCATTGGTGGAAGATATTGAAAAGGCACACACAGAGAATAACTATCCCGAGGAAGAAGTTTTAACGGAGAGTTTTATTATGCCTGAAAATGCAAGGGTTATAAATTACAGCTCGGATGATAAATCTACTCATTATATAACACTGCATCCGGATGAAAATGGTTTAATTTCAGTATACTTTGATTCGGGTGTGCAAAATGCTTTGGCAATGGTAAATATTTATGATAGCGAAAGACCCGGTCAAGGTTGGAAGTATAGTTTACCAACAGATGGTCAGGCAGCTTATGAGTTTGACGGATTTGACACCGAGAAAACTTATACGGTTGAAATAAACACATATTGTCCCGGAAATTATGGAATAGAAGGAAATGCGTATATCTATTAAGGAGGATAAAATGAAGAAAATATTAATTGTAATAATGGTTTTTGCAATGATGACTAATGTTTATGCTGCTGAACTGCCTGAATATATGGCAGATTTGGCAAAGTATAAAATTATGGAGGGAGACCCAGACGGGAATCTAAGGCTTGACGAAACAGTAACAAGAGCCGAAATGGCAAAAATAGTTATTGCCTCGATGGGACTTGGAGAAAGTATTGCAAAAACCAATACTGTTTTTGAAGATGTAACAGAGGCGTATTGGGCAAGCGGATATATTAATGCTGCCTACCAAATGGGAATTGTAAATGGAAAATCAGAAACAGCATTTGACCCTGAGGCAAATGTTACCTATGAAGAAGCAGTAAAAATGCTTGTGTGTGCAGTTGGGTATTCCCAAAAAGCCGAAAGTATGGGAGGATATCCTTTTGGATATATGCAGACGGCAGCATTATGCGGAATACTTGAGGGACTTGATGTAATTGCAGTAAACGCAGCTATTCGTGGGGATATTGCGGCTTTGGTAAACAATGCAATTGACGTTCCGCTCATGTATCAGGTTGGATTTGGAGCAGTTACCGAGTTTCAGATAATGGATGGAAAAAACGGAAATCCTCTTATTACACTGCGCACAGACCTTGAAGAGCTTTATGGGGAAAAAGATGAAGTGCCGAGATATAATGGCGAGGAATATATAGGCCGAGTATTGCAGATTACTGCACTGAGGCAAACGGATGGGGGATATGAGTTTAGAAATTTTCTTAATGAAAAAGATGATGCAACATATGTTATAACGGAGGATACATACGTATATCTGAGTGAAAACACAATGCCTCTTGAGGAAATTTCTGACGGCATGTATGCACAGGTATGGCATAGAACCGATGCACAAGGTAAAATTGAAATTCAAAAAATTGAATTGATGAAACAGGAACCTTCGGGGATATAATAAAAGGACGGCTCAGCCGTCCTTTTATTTTAATATCCGAATTCTTCCGATAAGGAATCGTCATTATCAACCCAATCAAACACATCTATCATACGGTATGTATCCTCGGTGTCACGGATGATGATGGTTTTAATTCCGGCGTTTATAATTGTGCGTTTGCACATTGCGCAGGAACTTGCCTCACTAATCAGCTCCCCGGTGGATTTTTCAACTCCCACAAGATACATAGTTGCGCCCAGCATATCCTTTCTTGATGCGCTAATAATTGCATTTGCCTCGGCGTGTACGCTGCGGCAGAGTTCATATCTTTCGCCACGGGGAATGTTCAGTTTCTCGCGCATGCAAAAACCAAGCTCGCTGCAGTTTTTGCGTCCTCTGGGGGCACCGTTGTAGCCGGTGGAAATAATCTCATCATTTTTAACGATTATTGCACCGAAGCAACGTCTGATGCAGGTGCTTCTTTCAAGTACGGTCTGTGCTATATCAAGATAATAATTATGTTTGTCTCTTCTGGTCATTAAAGTCACCTCACAACTATTATACAATAAGAAAAAACAAATTGCAATATGTTTATTTGTGTGATAAAATATGTTTATTGGAAATCATATTAAACAAGGAGAATATATGAAGCTTTATTTTGCGCCCATGGAAGGGATAACATCATACACCTTTAGAAATACGCACGCTGAAATTTTTGGCGGATGTGACGAGTATTTTGCGCCTTTTATTGTCCCGTCCGAGAACGAGAGAATCAGCAGAAAAACGCTCAGAGATATTATAAAGGAAAACAACAGAGTGCCTTTAAGAGCGCAGGTGCTTTGCAGCAGCGGAAAGGCATTTGTGCAGTTTGCCGAAAGGGTAAAATATGCCGGATTTGATGAAGTGAATTTAAACCTGGGATGCCCGTCGGGAACTGTTGTGAAAAAAGGCAGAGGTGCGGGTGCACTTAAAGACACAGATGCGCTTGATGAAATGCTTGATTATATATTCTCAAACACAACCGCAAAGGTTTCCGTTAAAACAAGAACGGGCTTTTACTCTCACGAGGAATTTGATGAGATAATGAGAGTGTTTAACAGATATCCAATCTGTGAGCTTATAATCCATCCGAGAGTGAGAGAGGACTTTTATAAGGGTAGCCCCAATATGGAGGCGTTTGACAGGGCATATCGCACATCACCGCTTGATATTTGCTATAACGGAGATGTTTTTTCTAAAGAGGGTTATGAAAAAATTGCCGAGCGTTACCCCAAATTAACCGGAGTCATGATAGGAAGGGGAGCAATTATAAACCCTGCGTTGTTCAGAGAAATAAAAGGCGGAAAGAAGCTGGCAACAGATGAACTTTTAACCTTTTCCCGATTGCTTGAAAAGAGGTATATGGAGGTTTTGAAATGTGAGGCTTATACCATCCACAGGCTTAAGGAAATGTGGATTTTCGTTATGCAAAACTTTCCGGAAGAAAAGAAAATTTTAAAAGCAATTAAAAAAGCAAATAAGCTGTCAGATTTAAACAGCGCTATTGAGATGCTGCCCGAGCTTTAGGAGATTATTATGGATATAAAAAAGGTTATAGAAATTGTCCGGGAAACGGACAAAATATTTTTTGATGACGAGCTTCGGGGCGATGTCAGAGAAAAAGGAAAGTATGACTATGTTACTGCTGCAGATACCGGCATTTCAGAGTATCTTCACCGCAGACTGAAAGAGGAATTCCCCGAAACAGGCTTTAAATCAGAGGAGGAAAAAACCTTTGAAAACTGCCGGGATTATTGGATTTTAGACCCTATTGACGGAACTACAAATTTTATGCATCAGATTAATCAGTGCGCAGTTTCACTCGGACTTTGCTCAGACGGGGAGCTCGTGGCAGGAATAGTTTATGTGCCCTACACAAAAGAGCTTTTTTGGGCAGAAAAAGGCAAGGGCGCATTTTTAAATGGAATCGCCATCAATTGCAGTAAACATGATAAGCTGCCTGATTGTCTGGGGGCTATTGAGCTGAATGCTTATTTTAAAAATGAATGTGACCAGGCTCTGGAGCAGGCGAAAAAGATTTATCTTCGCTGTCAGGATGTGCGGGTAATCGGCTGTGCCGCAGTGGGACTCTGTTATGTTGCCTGTGGCAAACTTGATGTTTTTTTAGGCAGACGTTTAAAGCCGTGGGATTTTGCGGCAGGATATGTGATTGTAAATGAGGCAGGAGGAAATGTAACCACGCCTGACGGGAAGGTGGATGCCGGGATTTTAAATCAGCATATTGTGGCAACAAACGGCCTTGTTCACAATGAATTTTTAAGCCTGATAAACGAATAAATTATATTGACTTTTAAAGCTGAAAGAGCTACAATAATATTATTATAAAATAAGGAGAAGGGTTATGAATTTTGAAACTAAAAGATACCAGTTTGGTGACACGGTAGTTGAATATATTATTGACGAGCAAAAAACTACGGGGCTTGTACTTTATCCTGCAGAAAAAGCTGATGAAGTAAAAAGAGGCTGGGAATATCCCGAGGGCGAATTTAACCCCCGTGCAAAATATTCTCACGGATGTATATGCGGCAGACTTGCATATTATCACATGGTGGGACAAGGGATACCGGCACCGGGCGATACGATGAAAAGCTTTATTGAAAAACTTGAATTTGTTTCGCAAAAGCTTACAGAGGACGGCAAAAGAAAAACCGTCGAAACACGTCTTGATTGTGAAAATGGTTGTCAGATTATTCACAAACTTACATATATCGAAGGACTTGGCGGTTTTGAAGTTGAAACTGAATTTGTAAACAGCGGCGACAAGGATGTTGTGCTTGATATGCTCACAAGCTTTTCGCTTGATAACTTAAGCCCGATGCAGTATGATGATGGTCCGAATGCTTACTTCTTCCATCGTTTTTATGGCGGCTGGAGTAAAGAGGGAAAACATCTGTGCCAGTCCATTGAGGAAATTGGTATGGAGAAATCCTGGCCCGGCTGGCCTCAGAACAACGGTAACGAAAGATTTGGATGTATAGGCACTTACAGTACCACAAAATATTTCCCCACAGCTGCTTTTGAAGATAAAAAGGCAGGCGTTTTATGGGGTGCACAGCTTGTTTACAATGCAACCTGGGAAATGGAGCTTACAAGATGGGACAACGCTTTCTCACTTAGCGGTGGTCTTGGCGACAGGGAATTTTGCGGTTGGAAAAAGAATGTGAAAAAAGGCGAAAGCTTTAAAGCTCCCAAAGCCTATGTTGCAACAGCAACGGGTGACATTTTCGATGTTTGTGCAAGACTTACCGATATGCACAGACCGGCAGTTGAAGCATACGGCGAAAAAGGACTTCCCACTGCATATAATGAATACTGTGCTACATGGGGTGAGCCTACTCAGGAAAAAATGCTTAAATACTGTGAGGCGGTTAAACCTTTTGGAATAAAATATCTTGTAATTGATGCAGGCTGGTGCTGTGCGGGTAACGAGCAGGAAGGTAACGGCGAGTGGCCTATTGACAAAACAATTTTCCCCGACATGAAGGAAATGAACAGAATAATTCGTGAAAACGGAATGATTCCGGGCGTATGGTTTGAATTTGAATGTACCACAAAAGGCTCCAAAATGTTTGAGCCGGAATATGACCACATGCATCTGAAACTTGACGGAAACGTTATTAAAAACTGGGAACGCCGTTCTTATTGGGATTTAAGACGTCAGGATGTTCAGGACTACCTTTATGAAAAGGTTATAAAAATGCTCAAGGATAACGATTTTGGTTACATCAAGGTTGACTATAACGGAAATCCGGGCGGAGAAGCGGATGGCGCCGAGTCGGGTGCTGAGTCAATCCGTCAGCAGGCAGAATGTATCCACCAGTTCTTTAAACTTATGAAAAAGGAAATTCCCGACCTTATTATAGAAAACTGTGCAGGTGGCGGTCATAGAAATGACGCACTTCAGCTTTCAACTGCGGCTTACTGTTCATTCTCTGATGCTCACGAAGCTGTTGAAATCCCGTACATTGCAGCAAATATGCATTACTTAATGCTTCCGCAGCAATCATCTGTCTGGTGTGTTTTCCATGAAGACGACGATGCTGACAGGCTGAAATATTCTCTTGCGGCGACATTTTTGGGCAGGGTTTGTCTGTCCGGTCATGTGGACAAACTTGCTGACTGGCAGAGAGATATTGTTGCCGATGCAATGAAGTTCTATGATAAACTTGAAGACGTTATTATAAATGGAAGAACTAAAATTTACGGTAACAGAAATAACAACACAAGATATCCTGAGGGCGTTCAGGCGGTTGTAAGAAAAACCGAAGATGAAATTTTAATGGTTTACCACGCTTTCGGCGATGACCTTAAAGATGTGGAAATTGAAATTCCATCGGGCTTTAAAGTTAAAGCAGACTTTTATGCAGACAACATAAAAGTTACAGACGGCAAAATCTTTATTAAAGACACCAAGCCATTCACTGCCGGGGCAGTACTACTTGGCAAATAAATTTAAGGGCAGTCGCCTTTAGCGCAGACCGTTTAAAGGCGATGCTGAATAATTACAAACAAAAAGAATAAACTTAGGTGGAAATTCGCATTTTATGCGAATTTCTTTTTTATGTGCCTTTAAACTACGGACACTCCTCACCTCTCGACGTATCTATATACGCCTTCGGGCACGCCTCGGAACTTTGTTCCGAGTTTCGGATTTTCCATTCTGCATCTAAACTCGCCAGCCTCGTCTGGAAAATTCCCATATATTGCATTTGTAATTATGTAAACCGATGTGTTATAATGAGAAAGTGCTTTTGCACAAATAATAAACGGAGGTTATACATAAAATGAAAAAAATAGTAATAAGTGCGGCAGCGGCCATGATGGCGCTGTCTATCGGGGCGTCGGCAGCGACGCATACAGTCCAGAAGGGCGACACCATGTGGAAAATTGCCGTAAAATATGAGGCAGGGCTCAGTGAGATACGGGATGCAAATCCGCAGGTTACAAATGCAAACCTGATTTATCCGGGACAGGTACTTAACATTCCCACGGTTGATGCGGAGGTTTTGGAGTTTGAAAATGAGATTGTTCGGCTTGTGAACGAAATCAGAAAAGAAAATGGCTTAAACACGCTTACACATGACTGGGAGCTCAGCCGTGTGGCACGGTACAAATCTCAGGATATGAAAGACAAAAAATATTTTGCTCATAACAGCCCTACATACGGAACGCCCTATCAGATGATGACGAGCTTTGGTATTACATATAGAAGTGCAGGGGAAAACCTTTCGCAAGGGTATTCCTCGCCTAAAGTGGTTGTAAATGCGTGGATGAATTCTGCCGGGCATCGGAAAAATATCTTAAATCCGTCATATACTAAAATTGGCGTTGGTTATGTTAAAAGCGGTAATTATTGTACACAAATGTTTACCGGAAAATAAAATGTTGACAAGAGAACAACTCAGTGATATAATTATCTTAATTTAATAGAAAAAACCGTTGAGGCAGAAAAAAAGCAGGTAAGGTCTTTTAAAGCGAGCGGATTATGGTGAGAGTTCCGCATAGGCTGCTGCATAATATGGACTGCCGTAGGGCAGCGTCAAATGCGCTGACGAGGGGGCTTGCGTAAGTGGCCCGGGATATGATGGTATCCTGATGAGTAAAAAACAAGGTGGCACCGCGGAAAAGATTTTTCGCCCTTGATTTGCATTTATGCAAATCAAGGGTTTTTGTTTTAAGGAGAGATAAAAATGACAGTGATATTTTTGCCGGGAGTTCGATGGCGCATCAATGCTTGATTTTAACTTCATATTATGTTATTATTAATTAAAAGGAGATTAAGCTATGAATAAATATAAAGATTTTGAAAACTATCTTAAAGAATTCCCCAATGCTGAGGGTTATTTTGGCGAATATGGAGGGTCATATCAGGCAGAGGAACTGATAGAAGCTTTTAAAGAAGCGGATGATGCTTATGAAGCCATCTGTCATTCTGCTCAGTTTATAAATGAGCTTCGCAGAATCAGAAAAGAGTTTCAGGGCAGACCTACGCCTGTTTACCATTGCGAGAGACTTTCCAAGATTTTCGGTAACTGCCAGATATATCTTAAGAGAGAAGATTTAAACCATACCGGCGCTCATAAGCTCAATCACTGTATGGGTGAGGGACTACTTGCCAAATATATGGGTAAAAAGAAGATTATTGCCGAAACGGGCGCAGGTCAGCATGGCGTTGCGATAGCAACTGCAGCCGCATATTTCGGTATGGAATGTGATGTTTACATGGGCGAAGTTGACATCGCTAAACAGCATCCTAACGTTATCAGAATGAAAATGCTGGGAGCGAATGTTATTCCCGTTACAAAAGGCCTCAAAACTTTAAAAGAGGCTTGCGATGCAGCTTTTGAAGCATATCTTAAAGAATATAAGGACGCAATTTATTGCATAGGTACAGCGGCAGGCCCCCATCCGTTCCCCAAAATGGTGAGGGATTTTCAGTCAGTTATCGGTATTGAAGCAAGAGAGCAGTTTTTAGAGATGACAGGAATTATGCCTGACGCGGTTTGTGCCTGCGTTGGCGGTGGCTCAAACTCGCTTGGTATGTTTGTGCCCTTCCTTGCTGACCCTGTTGAAATTTACGGAATCGAGCCTCTCGGTCGTGGCGCAAAAGTGGGTGACCATGCAGCTACGATGGCATATGGTACAAAAGGTATTATTCACGGTTATTCAAGCTATGTTCTTCAGGACGAAAACGGCGAGCCGCTTCCGGTTTATTCTATTGCCAGTGGGCTTGACTATCCGGGTGTAGGCCCCGAACATGCTCACCTTCGTGATGCAGGCAGAGTTCATTATGATACTGTTTCGGATGAGGAAGCAATGGAAGCCTTCTTCCTGCTTTCAAGATATGAAGGGATTATACCTGCTATTGAAAGTGCGCACGCAGTTGCTTATGCAATCCGCTATGCAAAAGAGCACAAATCAGGCTCAATTCTTGCCTGTCTGTCAGGTCGTGGTGATAAAGACATAGATTATGTTTATGAAAAATATGGCTGCGGCGAAAAATTTAAACTTGATTATGATATTTAAAAAAGGCGAGGTATTTCCTCGCTTTTTTGTTAAAGGAGTCTTATTATGAAAAAGACATCAAAAAATACCAAGAGCAAAATTGTATCGGCGGCATGGAAGCTTTTTTATCAGCAGGGATATGATGACACAACAGTTGAGGAGATAATTGCCGAATCGGGAACCTCAAAAGGGTCTTTCTATCACTATTTTGAAGGTAAGGATGCACTGCTGGGTTCACTTTCGTATCTGTTTGATGAAAAGTATGAGGAGCTTGTAATTCCACCTGAAATGAGCACTTTTGATGCGCTGATTTTCTTAAATCAGGAGCTTTTTGGCATGATAGAGGACAGCGTGTCAATCAGTCTTTTATCACGTCTTTTGTCCACCCAGCTTGTAACAAAAGGGGATAAACATTTGCTTGACCGCAACAGGGTTTACTATAAACTTTTAAAACAAATTGTGTCGGACGGACAGAAAAAGGGCGAGATAACCACCGATATGGTGGCAAACGAAATTGTGAAGCTTTACGCACTTTGCGAAAGGGCGCTCATGTATGATTGGTGCCTGTGCAATGGTGAGTATTCGCTCAAGCGCTATGCTTCAGATGTAATGCCTATGCTTTTGTCTAAAATACGTTTATAAATTCGTATAGCCTGTTTTTGCGTTAAAATAAAAACAAAAATTATTTTATAATAGAGAACAAAGTACAGACTATAGTCTAAACTTAGTTCTCTATTGATTTTTGTATTTTTATGTGGTATACTGTATAACATACGAAAATTTATACATAAAAAGGAGAAATAATTATGGGTGAAATTTTAGCATTCGTACTTTATTTTGTGGCAATGCTTGCCATTGGTGTCTGGTTCTTTATAAAAACCAAAGACAATGGTGAAAAAGAATATTTTCTTGGCGGACGCAGCATGGGTCCGTGGGTAACAGCGCTCAGTGCACAGGCATCTGATATGAGTGCATGGCTACTTATGGGACTTCCCGGCTCAATTCTTGCGTTTGGTCTGGGTCAGGCGTGGATTGGTATTGGTCTTGCAATCGGTACTGCGGCTAACTGGATTATCGTGGCAAAAAGACTCAGAAAATTCTCAGCCGCTTCGGGCGATGCAATTACTGTTCCTCAGTATCTTACAAACAGATTTATGACACAGAGTCCTGTTCTTAAAATTGTTTGTGCAATAGTATTTTTAATCAGCTTTACAATTTATGTTGCTTCAGCTTTTTCAGCCGGTACAAGTGTTTTCACGACTCTTTTCCCGTCGCTCAGCGATGATGCGGCAATGATTATTTTTGCAGCAATTATTCTTATTTACACATTCCTCGGCGGTTTTAAAGCAGTTTGCTGGACAGACTTTTTCCAGGGACTACTCATGCTTATTGCACTTATGGCAGTTCCGATTGTTATTGTTGCAACAAAAACTTTAGATACTGCATCACTCAGCCAGGTTTATTCTTATGTTGAAAACGGCAATACAGTTGAATGTGCATTCACTTCCAATCTGTTTGGCGCAAGCTGGAAAGAAATCCTTTCGGGCCTTGGCTGGGGACTTGGATATTTCGGTATGCCCCACATAATCGTAAGATTTATGTCTATTGAAAAACCTTCTATGGTTAAAAAGAGTGCCATTGTTGCTATAGTTTGGGTTATAATATCCCTTCTTGCTGCAATACTCATTGCATATCTCGGAAGAATGCTCGTTGCTGAGCAGCTTCTTACAACAGGTAGCCAGAAACTTGTATTCATTCAGCTTGCAAGAGATTTGTTCCCCGGATTTATTGCAGGTATTCTTCTTGCGGCTATCATTGCGGCATCAATGTCAACTGCAGACTCTCAGCTGCTTGTTGCTTCTTCTTCATTTACAAGCGACATCTATAAACCTCTTATCAGAAAAAATGCTTCTGAAAAAGAGCTTCTCTGGGTAGGAAGAATTGTAGTTATCATAGTAGCTATTGTAGCATTCTTTATAGCTAACAATGGTGGAAAAGGCGCTCAGGCAATTATGAACATGGTTGAAAATGCATGGGGACTTTTCGGTGCAGCGTTCGGCCCTGTAATCCTGCTTTCACTTTTCTGGAAGAGATTTACATACAGCGGTGCTGTTGCAGGTATCATAGCGGGCTCGGTTGTAGATATCGTTTGGCTCATCTGGTTATCAAAATCAACAGGCATTTACGAAATCATTCCTGGATTTATTGTTTGTGCGATTTTCGCAGTTGTGGTTTCGCTTATTGATAAAAAGCCTTCCGATGAGGTTTACGCAATATTTGATAAAGCGACAGATAATTCAATTGATGATTAAAAATGACCGGCTTGGGAAATGCCCAAGCCGGCTTTTTAAAAGGTGAATGTTATGAAAAAAAGAATCGGACAACTTACATTGTTAAATGTTCTTTTTGCAATGCTTGTTATATTTATTCATGTGTCCTCCAAGCCGCTTATGTCACTGAGGCATGAAGGATTACCCTATCTGGTGGTAATGGTAGCGTGGAGGCTTAGCTCTTTTGCGACACAAGGGTTTATTTTTCTTTCGGGATTTAAACTTATGTATAATCTCGGGGAAAGGCTCAACCTTAAAAAGTTTTATCTCGGGAAGGTTAAAAAAGTACTGTTGCCCTATATTTTGTGGGTTATAATCTATTATGGTCTTTTTGCGTTTCTTGATTTCTTGCCGCAACAGAATCATTTTACTGCAATTGTAAAACACATACTGCTGGGCGACCTTGTGGGCCACATGTATTTTATTCCGGTTATAATGCAGTTTTATCTGTTGGCGCCACTGTGGATTTGGCTTCAGAAAAAGGTGAACCCGTCTGCGACAATTATTTGCTCGCTTTTGCTTACTTTTGCATTTTCTCTCTTGCCGACTATGCTTAGATGGGTAAATCCCGACTGGATTTTTACCGGAAATGACAGGCTTGTTACATCTTATCTGATTTATTTCGCGATAGGTATTTTTGCAGGTGCCAATGCCGAAAAATTTGAGGAGCTGACTAAAAAATATTTTGGCAGGATAACCACGGCTTTTATTGCAGTTGGCGTGATTGACCTGGTGATGAGTTATGTCTGTTACAGAGCTTTTGCAAAGATTTATTTTCTTGACCAGGTTCATATTTTATACAGCATACTTGCGATTTTATTTTGTTACGGACTTGCAGGTAAGATGACAGGATTGAGTGAAAATAAAATGGTACGCCAGATTGATGGTGCGAGCTATTATATTTATCTGTCCCATTGTTTTTTCATATATGTAATAAACCATCTTATGGCATATCTTGAACTTTATGCCGAAAAGATTACATATCCGATAAGAATAGTATTTGTTTATACAGCCACAATTTTGGTATGTGTTGGGTATATGAAAATTAAATCACGCAAAAAACACAAATGAAATTCTTTTCATATAATGTAATGGTGTTATATGAAAGGAATGATTTAATGGAAAATTCTTTAATAAAAAAGGCTCAGGCTGAGATATTCGGCAGTAATAAATATAAGAACATATACGGAAAAGTTTGTTTTAATCAAAGCAGTGACGGTGTTCTTGTAACTGCAGACATTGGCGGACTGCCTCAGGACGGTGTTTTTGGATTTCATATTCACGAGGGCGAAAGCTGCACCGGAAATATGATGGACCCGTTTTCAGACGTGGGTGGGCACTTTAACCCGAATGGGAAACCGCATCCGGCTCATGCAGGGGATATGCCACCGCTTTTTGAAGCGGGAGGCAGAGCATATTTGTCTTTTATCACAGACAGGTTTAAGCTTCCAGATGTGGTGGGCAAAGCGGTAATAATCCACGCTAAGCCGGATGACTTTACAACTCAGCCGTCGGGAAATTCTGGCGAAAAAATGGCCTGCGGAATTATAAAACAAGTGAATAAAAAATAAAAAAGCGAGTCGCAAGACTCGCTTTTTTTTATTATAAGGTTGCTGCCATAACGGCTTTTATTGTGTGCATACGGTTTTCCGCTTCGTCAAATACGATTGACTGTGGGCTTTCAAATACCTCGTCTGTAACCTCCATGCAGTCTATACCGAATTTATCATAAATTTCCTTACCGGTAGTGGTTTTAAGGTCGTGGAAAGCGGGCAGACAGTGCATAAAGCGACACTGCGCGCCGGCGTTATCCATAAGCTCTTTTGTCACACGGTAGGGAGTTAAATCATCAATTCTTTCTTTCCATACCTCGTCAGGCTCACCCATGGAAACCCAAACGTCTGTGTAGATTACATCTGCGTTTTTGGTTGCTTTTATGGGGTCGGTAATGAACGAAAGTGTCGCACCTGTTTCTTTTGCAATCTCTTCGCATTCGGCAATCAGAGCCTTATCCGGAAAATATTTTTCGGGAGCGCAGGCAACAAAATTCATACCCATTTTTGCACAACCTACCATCAGGGAGTTGCCCATGTTATATCTTGCATCGCCCATGTATACAAGGGTTTTACCGGAAAGGTCGCCAAAATGCTCTTTAATTGTCAGAAAATCGGCAAGAATCTGGGTGGGGTGGAATTCGTTTGTAAGGCCGTTCCAGACGGGAACACCCGCATAGTCTGAAAGTTCCTGAACAATCTCCTGACCGTAGCCACGGTATTCTATACCGTCAAACATTCTGCCCAAAACTCTTGCGGTGTCAGCAATGCTTTCCTTTTTACCAATCTGTGACGCTTTAGGGTCAAGATACACCGGATGCATACCAAGGTCTGCAGCTGCAACCTCAAATGCACAACGTGTCCTTGTGCTGGTTTTTTCAAAAATAAGAGCTATGTTTTTACCCTCGCAAATAGGATGATGAATTCCCGCTTTTTTCTGAGCTTTAAGCTGAGAAGCAAGGTCAATAAGGTAGTTTATTTCTTCGGGAGTAAAATCAAGAAGCTTTAAAAAACTTTTACCTTTTAAATTCATTACTGAGCCACCTCCTGACAGGTTTCTTTTATAATTTCAATTGCTTTTTTTAGTACATCAAATGGGATATTTAAAGCCGGGAGAAGTCTTACCTTGTCCTTGGCTGTAAGGCAAAGAACGCCTTTTTCCATGCATTTTTTCACAATGTCACCGGCAGGACCTTTGGTTTTAATGCCAATCATAAGTCCCATGCCACTTACACCTTCAATTCCGGCAGCAGAGGAAAGAGTTTCAAATATGTATTTGCTTTTTTCTTTAACTTCCGAAAGTAGTTTTTCGTCAATTCTCTCTATAATGCTGATAGCACCGGCACAGCAAACGGGGTTTCCGCCAAAGGTTGAACCATGGTCGCCAAAACCGAGAACGGACTGCACCTTTTCACTCATAAGGGCTGCGCCAAGCGGAAGTCCGCCGCCAAGACCTTTGGCGGTGGAAACAACATCAGGATTTATGCCATAGTTCATATAAGCATAAAGTTCACCCGTCCTGCCGTTACCTGTCTGCACCTCGTCAACCATAAATAAAATGTCATTTTCTTTTGCAAACGCATAAGCGCCTTTTACAAAATCTTCGTCCAACGCAATAACGCCGCCCTCACCCTGGATGCACTCAATTAAAATTGCGGCAGTTTTGTTTTCAAGTGCCACCTTTTTAAGTGATTCAAGGTCGTTTGCAGGGGTGTGAACAAACCCCGGAGTCAGAGGCTGAAAAAGCTCATGATAATGGTCCTGACCGGTAGCGGATAGGGTTGTGAGCGTTCTGCCGTGGAAACTGTTTTGGAGTGTGATGATTGTGCTGTAGTCTGCGCCTTTTTTATCAGCTGCATATTTTCTTGCGATTTTAATTGCACACTCATTTGCTTCTGCACCTGAGTTGCAGAAAAACACTTTGCTCATACCTGTTTTTTCGCAAAGCATTTGGGCCAGGAGAGTGCATGGCTCGGTATAGTAAAGATTGGACATGTGCTGAAGTGTGTTAACCTGCTTGGTTACTGCCTCTGCCCATTTGTCATCGGCAAGACCAAAAGCGGTTACGCCGATACCTGAGCCCATGTCAATATATTCTTTTCCGTCAGTATCTTTTACAACAGAGCCTTTTCCCGAAATTATTTCAACGGGAAAACGGTTATATGTATTTGCGACATAAAGTTTATCGTTTGTCTGTAAACTGCTCATTAATTATCTCCTCTTACCATGGTGCCGGCACCCTCGTTAGTGAGAATTTCCATAAGAATTGAATGAGAAACTCTTCCGTCCATGATGAATACCTTTTTTACGCCCTTTGTTATTGCCTCTACGCAACACTCAACCTTGGGAATCATACCGCCTGAAATTATGCCTTCATCCTGAAGCTTTGCTGCATCAGAAACTGTAATCTCGGGAATGAGGGTTGAGGGGTCGTCCTTATCACGCAGTATTCCTGCAATATCAGTCATCATAATAAGGCTTTCTGCACCGAGAGCTCCTGCAATATATGCAGCAGCGGTGTCGCCATTAATGTTGTAGGTGTTGCCCTCTTTATCACAGCCGACAGTGGAAATTACGGGGATGTATCCATTGTCCATGAGGTCAACCACAGGCTGAATATTAATTTTTGTAATTGAGCCAACAAAACCAAGTTTTTCGTTTTTTACCTTTGCTTCAATAAGTCTGCCATCCATACCGGAAACGCCCATGGCTTTGCCACCCTTTGACTCAAGAAGGGTTACAAGGGTTTTATTAACCTTGCCGGCAAGCACCATCTGAACTATGTCCATAGTTTCTTTATCGGTAACTCTCAGTCCATCAACAAAGGTGGGTTTTTTTCCAAGTTTATCCATAAGCTCAGAAATTTCAGGTCCGCCACCGTGAACAAGCACTATTTTTACACCAATAAGCCACAGAAGAACAATATCCTCCATAACCTGCTGTTTGAGCTGTTCGTTTATCATGGCGTTGCCGCCATATTTCACAACAACAACCTTGCCGTTATATTTTTTTATGTAGGGCAGTGCCTGAGTCAAAACTTCGGCACGCTGTGCATTTGAAAAATTAATATCCATTTTCATTTGTCCTTTCATCAGGTGCGGTAGTCGCCATTGATTTTTACATAATCATAGGTAAGGTCGCAGCCCCAGGCGGATGCTGCAAAATCGCCGTCATTAAGATTAATTATGATTTCAATTTCATTTTCGCCAAGAATTTCTGATGCTTTTTCTTCCGAGAAGGGAACCCCGGCACCCATTTTGCAAACTGCGATTTCACCTTTTGCCGATTTGAAGGAAACATCAATAAGAGAAACATCCACATCTGCACCGCTGTAACCGATTGCACAGAGTACCCTGCCCCAGTTGGCGTCTGCACCGAACATAGCCGCTTTTAACAGACTTGAACAGATAACACTTTTTGCAACAGTTCTTGTGATTTCGGAGGTTTTGCCTCCCGAAACCTTGCATTCCAGAAGCTTTGTCGCACCTTCGCCATCGCCGGCAATCATTCTGCAAAGCTGAACATTGACGGTGTTGAGAGCCTTCATAAACACAGCAAAATCTTCATTTTCTTCAGTGATTTCTTTATTTCCTGCCATGCCGTTAGCGAGTATTGCAACAGTATCGTTGGTGGAAGTGTCGCCATCAACGCTTATCATATTGAAAGTGTTTTGAACATCACCGGATAATGCCTTGCGAAGCATTTCGGGTGAAATTGCAGCATCTGTTGTGATAAACACAATCATGGTAGCAAGGTTGGGATGAATCATACCGCTGCCTTTGGCAATACCGCCCATGCGGCAAACTTTGCCACCAAGTGTGAATTCAACTGCCACTTCTTTTTTAGTAAGGTCGGTTGTCATAATTCCTTCGGCGGCATATTCACTGCCGTCCGGAGAAAGTCCTGCTGCAAGTGCAGGCATTGCATCTTTGATGGGGTTAATATCAAGAGGCTGACCAATTACGCCGGTGGATGCAATAATAACATCTTCTGCCGGTATGCCAAGCTCTGCGGCAGTTAAAGCACCCATCTTTTCTGCAACTTCCATACCGTCTGCATTGCAGGTATTTGCATTTCCGCTGTTACAGATAATTGCCTGAGCCATTCCGTCTTTGATATTCTTTTGTGTTACGAGTATTGGCGCACCTTTTACAAGATTGGCAGTATAAACTGCTGCGGCGGAAGCCTTTACCTCGCTGTAAATAAGCGAAAGGTCACGCTTTGTTTTATTTTTTCTTATTCCGCAATGGATACCATTTGCTGTAAATCCCTGTGCGGCTGTAACGCCGCCTGATATTATTTTCATAATTATTCTACCTCTCTAAAAAAACCTTACCTTATATTATACACTAAGTCCGGTGTCTTCTGCAAGTCCTAATTTAATATTCATATTCTGAATTGCAGCACCCGAAGCACCTTTGCCTAAATTGTCAAACCTGGAAACCAGAATAATTCTGTCCTCGTTTCCCGATACTGAGATTTCCATATCATCTCTGCCCGAGAACGCAGCTGCCGATAAAAATCCGTCTTCGTCTGCATTATCATTAAAGTGAATGAGTTTGCCGGTGTAAGTATTTTTGTAAATTTCTGTAATGTCTTTGATGCTTCCTTTGATATCTTTTGTAAAGAGAGGAACGGTGACCTCCATACCGCTGTAAAAGTCAGCAACAATGGGGCAGAAAAGGGGAGCAGAGTCAATATCACAAACCTTCACCATTTCCTTTAAATGCTTGTGCTGCTGAGTCAGCCCGTACTGACGTGGGGCTGAAAGGAGATTATCCCGGTCTTGTGTCTCATACTCTGCAATCATTTTCTTGCCACCACCCGAATAGCCGGTGATTGAAAAGCAGGAAAGGGGCAGGTCGGATGAAATGAGCCCTGCCTGACGAAGCGGCTGGATGAGAGCCACAAAACCGCTTGCGTGGCAACCGGGATTTGCTATAAGCTGAGAGTTTTCAATCTTCTCGCGGTATCCTTTAAGCTCGGGGAAACCGTACGCCCAACCATCTGATGTTCTGTGAGCTGTTGATGTATCTATAATTGTTGTTTTATCATTTTCAAGCATAGAAACAGCTTCTATTGCAGCGGCATCGGGAAGGCAAAGAAATACAACATCCGCACTGTTTATTGCATCTTTTCTTGCACCCACATCCTTACGGATTTCTTCAGGGAGCTTTATAAGCTCCATATCTTTTCTCTGACTTAATCTGTCAAAAATTCTGAGCCCTGTGGTGCCGGCACTGCCGTCGATAAATACTTTAATCATTTTTATACATCCTTTTTGAATAAATATTCATAGTTTTCTGTAATATGATGTATTATTATACAACTAAAATATATATTTGTCAAGTTTTGCGAGTGAATAATTATACATTCGGTACAAAATGATAAAAAAAGATGAAATATATGTTGACATTTTGGCAGTTTTATGGTAAAATAACTTAAATTAAATCTTTAAGTTCGATACAGAGATGTCGGCAAGATTGTCATATAGATAGGGCGTAGCTTTGCTGTGTCTGTTTTTTTGCGTGTCTTGCCCGTCGGGCAGGGCTTTTTTTATGAAAGGGAGGATAAAAATGTTAAAGCTTAATGCAAAAATATATAATGAAGCAGTAGCAGAATTATTTTCTGAATTTGTCCTTTCTGATAAGCAGTATGATTTTTTGAATGATGATATATTTTCTGTTTTCCCCGGTTTTTGCGATGTGCATGTGCATTTTCGTGAGCCGGGTTTTTCTTATAAAGAAACGGTCAAAACTGGAAGTGAGGCTGCGGCACGTGGCGGATACGCGGCGGTGTGCACCATGCCAAATTTAAACCCAGTTCCCGACAGCGCAGAAAATCTTAAAAAGCAGACAGATATTATTGCTGCAGACGGAAAGATAAATATTTACCCTTACGGCGCAATTACAAAATCTCAGATGGGACTTGAGCTTTCGGATATGGAAGATATGACCGATGCGATTGCTTTTTCGGACGACGGAAAAGGCGTTCAGAATGCGTACATGATGCTCGAGGCAATGAAAAAGGCAAAAAGCCTGGGCAGGATGATAGTGGCCCATTGTGAGGACAATGCACTTCTCCGTGGCGGTTATATACATGACGGCGAATATGCAAGAATTAACGGACATAGGGGCATCTGCTCAGAAAGTGAGTATGGCCCCATTGCAAGAGATATTGAACTTGTAAAAAAGAGTGGCTGCAGCTATCACGTGTGTCACATTTCCACAAAGGAAAGTGTGGATATAATAAGAAAAGCAAAAAAAGAGGGTGTGGACATAACCTGCGAAACGGGTCCGCATTATCTTGTTTTTGACGATATGGATTTAAAGGAAGACGGAAAATTCAAAATGAATCCGCCAATCAGAAGCAAAGAGGATAAACAGGCGCTGATTGAAGGCATAATTGATGGGACAATTGATATGATTGCCACCGACCATGCACCTCATTCGGCTGAGGAAAAGGGAAAAGGACTTGAGAAAAGTACTTTTGGAATAGTCGGCATTGAAACAGCATTTCCGGTTATGTATACACATTTTGTTAAAACGGGCATAATTACAATGGACAGGCTGATTAAGCTTATGTCGGTTAATCCTATGAAAAGATTTAATATTCCGCCCGGCAGAAGTTTCACCGTGTGGAATCTTGATAAAGAATATGCAATTGACCCGAAACAGTTTATTTCAATGGGCAGGGCAACGCCGTTTGAAGGAATGAATGTAAACGGTGAATGTATGCTTACGGTTTGTAACGGGAAGATTGCTTACAGGAGGATATAAAAATGGCAAAAAGAACAGACATCAAAAAAATTCTCATTATCGGTTCGGGACCGATTGTTATAGGTCAGGCAGCGGAGTTTGACTATGCGGGTACGCAGGCTTGTCTTGCACTTAAAGAGGAGGGTTATGAGGTTGTACTCTGCAACTCCAACCCTGCTACAATTATGACGGATACTACAATTGCAGACAAGGTTTATATGGAACCGCTGACTCTTGAGTATATCGCAAAAATTCTGCGATATGAACGTCCTGATGCGATTGTTCCCGGTATTGGAGGACAGACAGGACTTAACCTTGCTATGCAGCTGGAAAAGAAAGGCATTTTAAAAGAATGCCAGGTTGAGCTACTCGGTACAAGCAGTGAGAGTATTGAAAGAGCTGAAGACAGAGACCTGTTCAAGCAGCTTTGTCAGGAAATCGGCGAGCCTACAATTCCGTCCGAAATCACATATAACCTTGAAGAAGCAAAAGTGGCAGCAGAAAAAATCGGTTACCCGGTAGTTCTCCGTCCTGCGTTTACGCTTGGCGGTACAGGTGGTGGCTTTGCCAATAACGAAGAAGAACTTGTTGAAATAGGTATAAATGCATTCAAGCTTTCGCCCGTTCATCAGGTGCTTATAGAAAAAAGCGTTAAAGGTTACAAGGAAATTGAGTTTGAGGTTATGCGTGACTCGCAGGATAAGGCAATTACAATCTGCGGTATGGAAAACATTGACCCGGTAGGTGTTCACACAGGTGACTCTCTTGTTGTTGCACCTATTATGACTTTAAATGACCATGACCTTAAAATGCTTAACGACAGTGCAATCAAAATTATCCGTGCTCTGAAAATTGAAGGCGGATGCAACGTTCAGTTTGCACTTAATCCAACTACAAGCGAATATTATCTGATTGAGGTAAACCCCAGGGTTTCCCGTTCTTCTGCACTTGCATCCAAGGCAAGCGGATACCCCATTGCAAGAGTTACTGCTAAAATTGCGGTTGGTATGGCCCTCAACGAAATTTCAATCGCCAACACAACAGCGGAGTTTGAACCCAGACTTGATTATGTGGTGGCAAAGCTTCCGCGTTTCCCGTTTGATAAGTTTGATACAGCAACAAATACTCTCGGTACACAGATGAAAGCCACAGGTGAAGTAATGGGTATTGGCTCAACTCTTGAGGAATGTCTTTTGAAATCTGTTCGTTCACTTGAAACAGGTGCATGCCATTTCCACCTGCCCAAATTTGACGATATGTCGGCAGATGAACTCAAAGAATATATTAAAGAATTTAAAGATGACAACATTTTTGCAATTGCTCAGCTTATGAGGCTTGACACATCTGTAGATGAGCTGCACGATATTACAAAAATCACGGCATATTTCCTCCAGTCTATTGAAAAAATTGTTAAGATGGAAAGTGAAATTGCGGCAAATAAAGGTAATGTTGAAACACTTAAAGCTGCAAAGAAAATGGGCTTTGGTGATAAATTCATTGCAAAACTCTGGAAAATGGACGAGATAGAGATATATGAAATCAGAAAACAAAAGAACATTTTCCCTGTTTATAAAATGGTTGATACCTGTCACACAGGTGCGTATATTCCATACTTTTATTCATCCTACCACGACGAAAATGCATCTGTGCTGACAGATAAAAAGAAAATTGTGGTACTTGGTGCAGGTCCTATCAGAATAGGTCAGGGTGTGGAATTTGACTATTCGACCGTTCATGCGGTAACAACAATCAAAAACTCCGGTTATGAAGCGATTATAATAAACAACAACCCCGAAACAGTTTCGACCGACTATACAACGGCGGACAAACTCTACTTCGAACCGCTGACGGCTGAAGATGTAATGAACATCATTCATTTTGAAAAGCCTGAAGGCGTAATTGCGTCCCTCGGCGGTCAGACTGCCATTAACCTTGCAGAACCGCTTATGAAACGTGGCGTTAAAATAATCGGTACAGACTGCGATGCCATTGAGCGAGCAGAAAATCGTGACAGCTTTGAAAAAATCCTTGAAGAGCTTAACATCCCCCAGCCTAAGGGCAGAGCTGTAACTAATATTGAAGATGGCGTAAAAGCTGCAGCGGAAATCGGTTACCCTGTGCTTGTTCGCCCGAGTTTTGTACTTGGTGGACGTGCTATGCAGATTGTTGCAAAAGAAGAACAGTTAAGACACTATCTTAAAACTGCGGTTGAAATTGACGAGGATAAACCGGTACTTGTTGACAAATACATTCAGGGCAGAGAGGTTGAGGTTGATGCCATCTGCGACGGACGTGATGTATTTGTACCGGGTATTATGGAGCTTGTTGAAAGAACAGGCGTCCACAGCGGTGACTCAATCAGTGTATACCCCACATTCAGTATTTCCGACAAGGTTAAAGGCATAATTTTAACTTATGCTAAAAAACTGGGTCTTGGAATCGGTATCGTAGGACTTTACAACATTCAGTTTATTGTTGATAAAGATGACAATGTGTTTATCATTGAGGTTAACCCACGTTCGTCAAGAACTGTTCCTTTCCTCTCGAAAGCTACAGGCTACAGTCTTGCCGACATTGCAACTGAGGTTATCTTGGGCAACAGCCTTAAAGAGCAGGGAATTTTCGACATTTATCCGGCAGAGAAAAAACGCTGGTATGTAAAAGTTCCTGTGTTCTCATTCAACAAAATCAGAGGTCTTGATGCATACCTTTCACCTGAAATGAAATCTACAGGGGAAGCAATCGGTTATGACGACAAGCTTAACCGTGCACTTTATAAAGCGCTTCAGGCATCAGGCATGAAACTGCAGAACTATGGAACAGTTCTGGTAACACTTGCCGATGAAGATAAAAAGGAAGCGCTTCCGCTTATAAAGCGTTTTTACGATATGGGCTTTAATATTGAGGCTACAATCGGAACGGCAGAATTTTTAAAAATTAATGACATAAGAACAAAAGTTCTCAAGAAAATTTCCGAAGGAAGCACAGAAATGCTGGATGCTATACGTTCGGGATATGTAAGTTATGTAATAAATACCCGTGCAGTTTTATCGGGTGTTCACTATGAAGACGGTGTTGAAATAAGACGTGCTGCAAACGAAAACAATGTAACACTCTTTACATCTCTTGACACTGTAAGAGTTCTTTTGGATGTACTTGAAGAAATCACACTTACAATCTCCACAATTGATGCATAGGTGACAGATATGAAACAAAGTTTGTTTACAATAACAGAAAACGTGGCGCTCACCGAAAGCGTTTATAAAATGACGCTTTCGGGAGACACTTCTGACATAACAGCGCCCGGGCAGTTTGTCAATTTGAGACTTGACGGACTTTATCTCAGACGCCCCATTTCGGTCTGCGACTCTGAAAACGGAAAACTCACACTTGTTTATAAAGTTGTTGGTAAGGGAACAGAAAAAATGTCTGAAATGAAAGAGTGCAGCCTTGATATTTTGACGGGTCTTGGCAACGGTTATGACCTTTCAAAATCGGGCAATGAGCCACTTTTAATTGGCGGTGGAGTAGGCGTTCCACCTCTTTATATGCTGGCGAAAAAGCTTATAGCAGAAGGCAAAAAGGTAACTGTGATTTTAGGCTTTAATACGGAAAATGAAATTTTCTACGAGCAGGAATTTAAAGACCTTGGTGCTAAAGTTTATGTTACAACAGTAGACGGCTCAAAGGGAATAAAAGGCTTTGTCACCGATGCTATGAAAGAACTTTCCTATTCCTACATATACACTTGCGGTCCCGAGCCTATGCTTAAAGCAATTTTTGCAGCGTCCAAGACAGGCGGTCAATTCAGTTTTGAAGAAAGAATGGGTTGCGGTTTCGGTGCGTGTATGGGTTGCTCCTGCAAAACGGTGACCGGCTACAAAAGAATCTGTAAGGAAGGACCGGTTCTTGAGAAGGAGGAGATTTTATGGTAAATACAAAAGTAAATCTCTGCGGCATAGAGCTTTCAAATCCGGTTATCCCTGCAAGCGGCACTTTTGGATTCGGCTATGAATTTGCTGAACTTTACGACATAAATGTACTTGGTACATTTTCTTTCAAAGGAACAACAAAAGAGCCGAGATTCGGTAATCCCACGCCGAGAATTGCAGAATGCACCGCAGGAATGATAAATGCGGTGGGCTTGCAGAATCCGGGCGTTGAAAAGGTAATTACACAAGAACTTCCAAAGCTTAAGAAATGTTTTAATAAAAAGGTTATGGCAAACGTCAGCGGTTTTGCGGTTGACGAGTATGCCTACACCTGTGAAAAACTTGATAAATGTGACCAGGTAGGCTGGCTTGAGGTGAATATCAGTTGCCCAAATGTTCACGGCGGCGGAATGAGCTTCGGCACAAGTCCCGATGCTGCTGCAGAGGTTGTGACGGCAGTTAAAAAGGTTACCACCAAGCCTGTTATTATAAAGCTTTCGCCCAATGTTACAGATATTGTAGCAATAGCAAAAGCTTGTGAGGACGCAGGTGCAGATGGCATCAGCCTTATAAACACTCTGCTCGGCTCGAGGATTGACCTTAAAACAAGAAAATTTGTCATAGCTAATAAAATGGGCGGTTTTTCGGGGGATGCAATTTTCCCGGTAGCGCTCAGAATGGTATATCAGGTGGCATCGGCAGTTAAGGTGCCGGTTGTTGGTATGGGAGGAGTTTCAAGCGCAGAAGATGTAATTGAAATGATGCTTGCCGGTGCAACGGCAGTCGAAGTGGGCGCGGCAAATCTTGTTAATCCGTACGCTTGCCGCGATATAATCTCCGACCTGCCGAGAGTAATGGAAAAATATAAAATTGACAGTTTAAGTGATATAATAGGAGGGGCTCGATAATGGGTAAAGATGTAATCATTGCCTGCGACTTTGCAAGTGCCGAAAAGACATTTGAATTTTTGGACAAGTTTACAGGCAGAAAACCGTTTGTTAAAATAGGTATGGAACTTTTTTATGCGGAAGGTCCGCAGATTGTAAAAGAAATTAAAAAAAGAGGACATAAAATATTTCTTGATTTAAAGCTTCACGACATTCCAAATACTGTTAAAAAGGCAATGTCTGTCCTGTCCGGACTTGATGTTGACCTGTGCAACCTGCACGCTTCGGGTACAGTTCGTATGATGGAAGCGGCAATTGAAGGGCTTACCCGTGAAGACGGAACAAGACCTCTTTTGATTGCAGTAACCCAGCTTACCTCAACCGACCAGCAGGCAATGGAGGAAGATTTGCTTATAAAAGAAGACATTGCGGATGTTGTAATTCACTATGCGAAAAATGCAAAAAAAGCAGGTCTTGACGGTGTAGTTTGCTCACCGCTTGAAGCAGGAAAAGTTCATGAAAATTGCGGTAAGGATTTCCTTACAGTAACTCCCGGCGTGCGTTTTGCTGACGGCGACATTGGCGACCAGAAACGTGTTATGACCCCGGCAGAGGCTAAGAAAATCGGATCCGACTACATAGTAGTGGGAAGACCTGTAACAGCAGCCGAAGACCCGGTAGCAGCTTATGAACGCTGCATAGCAGAATTTATTGACTAAGGAGAATAGATATGGAAAAATTAATTGCAAAAGATTTACTTAAAATCAAAGCGGTGTTCTTCCGCCCCGAGGAGCCTTTCACATGGGCAAGCGGAATTAAAAGCCCTGTTTACTGCGACAACAGACTCACACTTACAGCACCGGAAGTTCGCAGCGATGTTGAAAACGGACTTGCGGAAATGATAAAAAAACATTATCCTGACGTGGAAGTTTTAATGGGTACATCCACTGCAGGCATCGCTCATGCGGCTATCACAGGTCATATTATGGGGCTGCCTATGGGATATGTTCGCTCAGGCAGTAAAGACCATGGCAGACAGAATCAGATTGAGGGCAGACTTGAAAAAGGGCAGAAAGTAGTTGTTGTTGAAGACCTTATTTCAACGGGAGGCAGTGTTATTGAGGTTGTAAATGCTCTGAGAGACGCTGGTGCAGAAGTTTTAGGCATAGTTTCAATCTTCACCTACGGAATGAAAAAAGGCTTAGAGCGCCTTGCTGAGGCAAATGTGAAAAATGTATCCCTCACAAACTTTGATGTGATTGCTGAAGTTGCGGCTGAAGAAGGTTACATTAAACCCAAAGATGTTGAAAGACTTATAAAATTCAGAAATAATCCGTCTGACGAAAGCTGGATAGGAGCTGAAAGATAATGAGAAGCCTTATTGATATCCGTGATTTTACGGTTGAAGAAATTAAAGAGCTTATAAATGTCGCAAACGACATTATAGAAAACCCTGCAAAATACAGCGAAAAATGTAAAGGCAAAAAAATTGCAACCCTGTTTTTTGAGCCTTCCACCAGAACCCGCCTCAGTTTTGAAGCAGCAATGCTTGAACTTGGCGGCTCGGTGCTGGGTTTTTCAGAGGCAAACAGCTCATCTGCGGCAAAAGGTGAAAGCATTTCAGACACTGCAAAAACAGTCAGCTGTTATGCTGACATAATTGCAATGCGACATCCCAAAGAGGGTGCGCCGCTTGTTGCAGCTGAAAATGCGTCAATCCCTGTTATCAACGCAGGTGACGGTGGTCATAATCACCCCACCCAGACGCTTGCTGACCTTCTCACCATCTACCGTGAAAAGGGCGGATTTAATAATCTTACAATTGGTTTCTGCGGTGACCTTAAATTTGGCAGAACAGTTCATTCGCTCATTCAGGCAATGTCCAGATATGAAGGAATAAAAATTGTGCTCATTTCTCCCGAGGAACTTAAGCTTCCCAGCTATGTCAAAAAAGATGTTCTTCAGAAAAGCAACATTCCCTATGAACAAGTTACAAGCCTTGAAGATGCAATGCCCGGGCTTGACATACTCTATATGACAAGGGTTCAGCGTGAGAGATTTTTCAACGAAGAAGACTATTTAAGACTTAAAGACAGCTATATTTTGGATATGGCGAAACTTAAAAATGCCAAGAAAGACCTTTGCATAATGCATCCGCTACCCAGAGTTAACGAAATCAGCGTGGCGGTGGATGACGACCCGAGAGCCTGCTATTTTAAACAGGTGCTTTACGGGAAATATATGAGAATGGCACTTATCTTAAAGCTTCTGGAGGTGGAGTAATGAACATAGATTCTATCACAAACGGTGTGGTTATCGACCATATTACAGCCGGCAGAGGAATGAAGCTTTATACTCTCCTAGGTCTTGATAAGCTTGACTGCTCGGTAGCGATTATCAAAAATGTTTCAAGCGGTAAAATGGGCAAAAAGGATATAATAAAGGTGGATGCGGATATCGAAATAAACCTTGATGTTATCGGATATGTTGACAGTTGTGCAACGGTTAACATAATTAAAGATGGTAAGTTAGTTGAAAAGAAATCAATCGGTATGCCTGAGACACTTAAGAATGTTATAAAATGCAAAAACCCGAGGTGTATAACCTCGGTTGAGCAGGAAATTGACCATATCTTTAACCTGACTGATAAAGAAACAGGAGTTTATCGTTGTAAATACTGCGAAACAAAAGCATAAAAAATTCCGCCCTGTTGGGCGGATTTTTTTATGCTTTTTCACTTATGCATATTTCTTCAACCTTCTTTTGAGCTTCCTCTAAAATTTTATTAGCCTCTGTTATTGCGTTGAATAAAATATAGTACATTTCTTTATAGTTTTCCATTGTTGTTTTCTCCGTTCGTTTAATTTAATTGTAGGGAATGGCGATTTTTGACATTCCGATTTGCGGTGCATCCTGAAGGCTGCACCCTACACACAATTTTTTACATTAAAAAAGTGCGTCAGCGAAGCCGACGCACTAAAAACGCCGGACTCCTTGCGAGATAACTAAACTTAGAAACGAGATAATACTCATTTACACAGCAGCCATCAGAGTCGGCATTTTTGCCAAATCTCTAAATTGCTGTGTAAATATTGCAAATGGGCATAAACATTTAAAGGAATAAAAAAATTCCCGTTCCCAAATATTTAGTTATCTCGCATTTTTATTATATCACTATGTCAAGGAGTTTGCAACATTTTTTTATCATCAAATTTCGACAAAAATATTTGTAGGGGATGATGTATACATTGTTCCGAGTAAACGGACCGTCGGGGACGCCGGTCCCTACAATAAAAACAGCTCCTGATAAAGGAGCTGTTTTACATCATTTCTTTAATTTGTTGTCAACAACTTCGTGAATGATTTTAGAGAACTCATCGTAGGAGATTGAGCCCAAATCTTCGCCCGTTCTTGTTCTTACGGATACGGTGCCGTTCTCTAAGTCTTTGTCACCAAGGACTACCATAAACGGAACTTTTTCAAGCTGAGCGTTTCTGATTTTATATCTCAGAGTGTTGGAACTATTATCAATAGTAACTCTGAATTTATCCTTGCGGAGTTTTTCTGCAATTTCGTTTCCGTAGTCAAGCACACGGTCTGTAATTGTTAAAATTCTTACCTGTTCTGGTGACATCCATGTAGGAAGTGCGCCCGCATAAGTTTCGATAAGGTATGCAAGGGTTCTTTCATAACAGCCAAGGCTTGTTCTGTGGATGATGTAAGGCAGTTTTTTCTGACCGTCTGCGTCTGTGTAGTACATACCGAATTTTTCAGCAAGGAGCATATCAATCTGAATTGTAACGATTGTATCTTCCTTACCGTGAACATTTCTATACTGAATGTCAAGCTTGGGACCGTAGAAAGCAGCCTCGTCAATACCAATTTCGTAGTTAACGCCAAGGTTGTCGAGAATTTTTGCCATTGTAGCCTGAGCCTCGTTCCACTGCTCGGCTGTGCCTTCATATTTTTTGGTGTTGTTGGGGTCCCACTGAGAGAATCTGAATGTGCAGTTTTCAAGCATACCTACTGTATCCAGGAAATATTTTGCAAGATTGAGGCAGTCTTCAAACTCTGTTTCAAGCTGGTCGGGACGGAGAACGAGGTGACCTTCGGAAATTGTGAACTGACGAACACGGATAAGACCGTGCATTTCGCCTGAGTCTTCTTTTCTGAAAAGTGTTGAGGTTTCGCCAAGTCGCATTGGCAGGTCGCGGTAGCTTCTGGGCTGATTGAGATAAACCTGATACTGGAAGGGACAGGTCATAGGACGCATTGCCAGACATTCTTTTGTTTCATCATCAGCATCGCCTATAATGAACATACCGTCACGATAGTGGTCCCAGTGACCAGAAATTTTATAAAGGTCACGCTTTGCCATAAGCGGAGTTTTGGTTAAAAGATAACCATGTTCCTGCTCAACATCTTCAACCCATCTCTGCAGAAGCTGAATTACTCTTGAACCTTTGGGGAGAAGAATGGGAAGTCCCTGACCGATAGAGTCAACAGTTGTGAAATATTCAAGCTCACGGCCGAGCTTGTTATGGTCACGCTTTTTAGCTTCCTCTTTCATTTCAATATATACTTCAAGTTCTTCTTTTGACGGGAAAGCGATACCGTAAATTCTCTGGAGCATTTTATTTTTTTCGTCGCCTCTCCAGTAAGCACCTGTACAGGACATAAGTTTAAAAGCATTGTGTTTTACATAGCCTGTTGTGTTAAGATGCGGACCTGCGCAGAGGTCTGTAAATTCGCCCTGTTTGTAGAAAGAAATTTCCTCGCCATCGGGAAGGTCGTTTATAAGCTCAACTTTATAAGGCTGGTCAGCCATAAACTGGAGCGCCTCATCTTTGGGGAGAACAAATCTTTCAATGGGAAGACGCTCTTTGCAGATTTTTTTCATTTCCGCTTCAATTTTTTCAAGGTCTTCCGGAGTGAGCGATTTTTCAAGGTCAACATCATAATACCAGCCTTCGGCAATTGAAGGGCCGATTGCGAGTTTTACATCAGGATAAAGGCGTTTTACTGCCTGAGCCATAATGTGCGAACAAGTGTGCCAGTAAGTCTGGTTTTCGCTATTCTTTAAAAATTCAAGTTCCATAAAATTACCTCCAAAATTGAAAAATCCCCTAATGCTTTTGCATTAAGGGTGCTTTGTGGCACGGTTCCACCTTAAATTTAACTTCATTTTTCATTGACGCAGAATCACGGCAAAGCCTACTTTTATTTCGACAATGCAGCTCCGGAGCGGTCTTCACCGGGTACCGACATAAGAAACTTTCAGCAAAATGTTTCTCTCTCTGAATGGGGCAATCCCGACTACTCTTTCCATCACAGCTTTTATATTAGTACAAAGTTATTTTAACACTTTAGTCCTCTTTTGTCAATAGTTTTTGAAAACGGGTTGAAAAAGAGTTTGTTTAGTGGTAAAATAAGGTGAACGCAAGTTATTGGAGAAGAACTGCTGAAACTTTAAAAGGGTCAATAAAATGGAAATAAAAATTTTTAAAGGACTGCCCGATGAGGCTAAAAATATCAGGGAAACTGTTTTTGTAAAAGAACAGGGATTTACCGACGAATATGACGAAAAAGATGCTGTTGCAAATCACTTTGTAATGTTTGATGATGAAAAAGCGGTTGCGACCTGCAGGATATTTGAAACAAATGAGCCCGGCATATATATGTTTGGCAGAATGGCGGTTTTAAAGCAGATGCGGGGCAAAAACCTGGGCAGAAAAATGATGGATGCGGTGAAAGAATTTGTTAAAGAGCAGGGCGGAAAAGGCATAATTCTTCATGCTCAGCTTCACGCAAAAGGGTTTTATGAGAAAAACGGGTTTACAGCTTACGGCGAAATAGAGTGCGAGCAGGACTGCCCGCATATATGGATGAAAATAGATTTTTAAAAGGAAAAAGACTAGCAATTTGCTAGTCTTTTTTTAACATCTTTTTGTATTTGCTTGGTGTGGTGTCAAAAAATTTTTCAAAATTTCTGATGTATGTCTGAAAATTGTTAAACCCGCACGAGTAGGCAATGTCAAGCTGAGTCATATTTGAAGTTTTCATCAGTTCCACCGCTTTTTTCAGACGGTACTGTGTGACATAGTCAGAAAAGCATATTCCCGCTATGGAACTGAAAATATGCGAGAAATGATATTTTGATATGGCGCAAAGCTTTGCGGTTTCATCAAGAGTAATTTTGTTCATATAGTTATTTTTTATATAAGTATGTACTTTGTCCAAAATAGCAATATTTTTTAGTTTGATTTTCGTTTCTGCCTCAGGCATCACATCACACTTTACGTTTTGCATTATCAAAAGAAAAAGTTCATTTACTGCGGTTGCGCAGGACAAGGCTTTAGGAAAAACAGGGTTTTTTACTTTCTCAAATGCAACATTTATTTCATTATACATCTTGTGGTTTTTAGGTATGCAATTATCGCAGAATATAAGACGCGAAAAAGATATATCTTCGGCGACCGGTATCATTTTTATAACTGTGCCGAAAGAGCCCGGCTGGGTGATAACATTATGTATTTCGTAGGGCATAAAAAAGCAGATTTCACCTTCGCTAAGGCAGAAGGATACATCGCAGGTTGTAATTTGAATGGCGCCTTTTTCACATTTTACAAATTCAATTTCCTCATGAAAATGCGGATAGTCCCGGAGAATTTTCGCACCCAATGACACAAAAGGTTTATCCTTTGTTGCAGTATTTTTCTTTTCAAAGCCTGAGACTTTTTGCATAAAGTTCACCTCATAAGACAATTTTAACATAATTAGTTTTACATTTCAACAAAAATCGCAATAAATGTTAGTTTTTTTAACAAAATAATATAAGACTTTGATTTTATGGTATGATAAAATAAAGACATATAAAGGAGGCGTATTTTTATGACTTTTTATGAGCAGGCTAAAAAGCTCGTTTCAAAAATGACAATTACGGAAAAACTTTCGCAGATGAGATATGATGCTCCGGCGATTGAAAGGCTGGGCATACCTGCATACAACTGGTGGAATGAATGTTTGCATGGTGTTGCAAGAAACGGAGTTGCAACGGTATTTCCGCAGGCAATCGGTCTTGCGGCAAGTTTTAATAAGGAAAGAATGTTTGAGGTTGCATCTGCAACTTCTGATGAAATAAGGGCAAAATATAACGAAAATAAAAAACAGGGATTTACAGATATATATCAGGGCCTTACAATGTGTTCTCCCAACATCAACATTTTCAGAGACCCCAGATGGGGCAGAGGCCACGAAACCTATGGTGAGGATACAACGCTTACAGGAATGATGGCGGTTGAATTTGTCAAAGGATTGCAGGGAGACGGAAAGTACAGAAAGGCGGATGCAACGCTTAAGCATTATGCAGTTCATTCGGGGCCTGAGAAGGACAGACACAGTTTCAATGTCAATATAGATGATGAAACAATGTTTGAAACATATCTTAAAGCGTTTGAATACTGTATAAAAAATGCTAAACCGGCTGCTGTTATGTGTGCATACAACTCGGTTAACGGAGAGCCTTGCACAGCAAGTCACACAATGATAAAGGATATTTTAAGAGGTAAACTTGGGTTTGAAGGATATGTAGAATCGGACGCAGGTGCTGTTGAGTATATAGCGCTTTGTCATAAACTTACATATAGTATTGCGGCTGCTGCTGCAATGGCAGTAAATAACGGTTGTGACCTTTGTCTCGGCGTTGCTTATGAAAGTTTAAAGGAAGCTTATGATAATGGCTGGATTTCGGAAGAAACGGTAACCGAGTCTGTTACAAGACTTTTTGAAACACGCTACAGACTTGGTATGTTTGCAGATGACTGTGAGTATGATAAAATTCCGTATGAGGTTGTTGATTGCAAAAAGCACAAAGACCTCAATCTCAAAATGGCTCACGAAAGCATGGTTCTTTTAAAAAATGACGGAATACTCCCTCTTGACCCTAACAAAAAAATAGCAGTTATCGGTCCTAATGCAGATGAACTTTCGGTGCTTTTGGGCAATTACAACGGTACGCCGTCGGAATACACAACACTTTTAAAAGGCATTCAAAACAGCTATGAAAATGTAATTTACGCAAAAGGCTGTGACCATTGGAAACAAGCGCAAGGCCATCTTGAAAGACGAAATTATGAAGCTGTAATTGCTGCACAGAGAAGCGATGTTGTTATAATGTGTATGGGGCTTACTCCATTTATGGAAGGCGAAGCGGGTGATGCATATAATGCGGCTGCAAGTGGTGACAAACTTTCAATAGAACTGCCTGAGGTGCAAAAAGAACTTTTTGAAAAAATTATTGCTCTTGGAAAACCTGTGATTTTTGTAAATGTAACAGGCAGCTGTGTTGCACTTGGTGAGCAGGATAAAAAATGTAACGCGGTAATCCAGTGTTTTTATCCCGGCGCAAGAGGTGGGGAAGCTTTGGCGGACATTTTGTTTGGAAAATGTTCTCCCAGCGGAAGACTGCCTGTTACCTTCTATGCATCGGATGACGACTTGCCCGATTTTACAGATTACAGTATGGAAAACAGAACGTATAAATATTTTAAAGGAACGCCTGTTTATGAATTCGGTCACGGGCTGACCTATTCTGAAATTACAGAAAACTGGACAGATGAAAATACTGCCCAAATAACAAACAGCGGGAAGTTTGATACATATTATTCTGTTCTGCAGTTTGAATATATACCGCACAAGAGCCTGAAAAACTTTAAAAAGATTTTTATAAAACAAGGCGAAACCCAGACAGTAAAGTTTTAAAAATTGACTTTTAAAATAAAAATTACCAGTATATAAAAATCCCTCTGACGCAAAATATTATTGCACTGAAAAGTGCGAGAAAAAAATTCAGAGGTGAAATTAGTAATGTCTAAAAAAACTTTAGTTCCTGAAGCGAAAGAAGCAATGGAAAGATTCAAAATGGAAGCTGCATCTGAAGTAGGCGTTAACCTTAAACAGGGTTACAACGGCGACCTTACAAGCAAACAGGCAGGCTCTGTAGGCGGTCAGATGGTTAATAACATCTGTCCCGTGCGAACTGTATTTTTCACCCGAAACAACCGTACTCTTGACGGTCATGTGCAAAAAATCGGGTATGAATACCGAATAGTGATATAAAAGTAGAATCAGTGCTTGGCAATAATGTCAGGCACTGATTTTTTCTTAAAATTCTTCACTTAACAGGAAGTCTGCTATATGCATTGTTTTGATACCTTCATAATTTCCACCTGCAAAGTTATCAGTTGTTAAAAGGTATTTGGGATAATTATCTCGTATCTCGAGAAGCCTGTCATATTCTCTTTTTTCAGTTTCTTCGGTTTTGATTTCTTTTGTTACTTGTACATAGATTTTGTCACCTTGCTTTTCGGCAATAAAGTCTATCTCTCCATTAACAGTTTTACCTATGTTAACCGAATAACCTCTGCGACATAATTCAAGGTATACTACATTTTCAAGCATTGCTGCTACAGACGTTGATTTGTAGCCAAGAACGCTATGCCTTAGTGCTGTATCCGCAAGGTAAAATTTTTCTTGTGTTTTCAAAAGCTCTTTGCCTTGTATATCATACCTTGAGCAACGATGCAGGATGTATGCACTTTCTAATTTTTCCAGATAACTGTAAACGGTCTCGTTATCTATCGTTCTATGCTCACTTTTTAAATAGTCGGATATTGATTTGGCGGAAAAAGTTTTACCGACATTATCAAACGCAAATCTCACTATACGCTCAAGCTGGTCAACTTTTCTAACCTGATTTCGCTTTACTATATCAGAAAATATTGTAGAATTATATATATCCTTTACGATAGTATATACTTCATCTTCGGTATACTCCTGAAGATGTGTTGCAGGAAATCCGCCAAGTCTGATATACTCAGCCAGTTCACTCCTCATATCCGTAACAGTTGAAAATTCTTTTTTAAAATCAATGTACTCCGAAAATGAAAGTGTGTAAATGCGGAATGCAATATATCTGCCGGTAAGGTATGTTGCAATTTCTGATGACATCATACGGGAATTTGAACCGGTTACATAAATATCAACGTTATAATCCGAAGCAAGAGAATTTACTGTTTTTTCCCAATGCTTTATTTCTTGAACCTCATCTAAAAATATATAGGTTTTTTCAGTAGAAGAAAGTTTACCTTTAATTTCAGTAAACATTTCTTTTGCAGTAATATCCTCGTATTCCATTGAATCAAAGCGATAGCTTAAAATTCTTTCCTCAGAAACACCTCGCTTTTTTAGTTCTTTTATAATCATTTTCAAAATTGTAGATTTTCCACAACGTCTGACACCGGTCAATATTTTCACAAATGGTGCATCTACATATTTCATTATTCTGTCTACATACATAGGTCTGTAAATCATAATTAACACCTCCGTTTTATAGTATTATACCGCAACTTTTGTGAAATGTCAATAGTTTTGCGATTATAACCCTAAAAACTTTTAGCAAAAATAATCCCTCAAAGAGTCATATGCTCCTTGAGGGATTTTATCATTGTTTCTTTTTAGAATTTGGACTATGGCACTGTTTGTATATCAGATTACTCATCTTGTTTTTTTCTTTTTCAGTAATTATACCTTTTTCAAATAGAATTTTATTAAAATAGCTGAGCCATATCTCATTAGCATTTATATTCAGTTGGACACGCCTCCCTTATGGGATATTGTGTTCAACACAGTAAATTTTATACACAAAGTCAAAGACCTATTATCAAGTGAATTTTTACAGGTTTTAATTAAAAGGTTTTTTACGAATAGTTTCAATATATAATCTCCTTACATAACATAAATAATTGTGGCGTATTTATGTACAAATGTTATCTGCATATATGCTTACATATATATTAGGTAATCAGCTTTAAGGAAAATCACCTATAAAGCCTTATATATCAATGCCTTTTCGACTTCTTAATTTTTTTATTATTAGTAATTTGCTACTGATTATTTTGAAAAATAGTCAGTGATTCTTGCTTTGATTTCAGAAACGATAGTCTCTAAATCAGCTTTTTTAAAGTATTCAATCTTGTGATGCTTTTTAAAGTTATAAGTTTTGTTCTTTGCCTGTTCTTCGCTTAAACCAATCAACATCAGCAAATTTTTCATCTGTCGGGAAGTAAAGATATAATCTTTTCTTGTCATCAAAAAACTATTGATACTTAAAAACTGACGGTCACGTTTTTTCTTTTTTAGGTCATTCAAATAAATTTCTGCCATATTTTGATTGAATTTATTCTGTACGTTTTGAAATTCCTGTACCGCTTTGTCTAACCTATCAAACCAAATCTTCAAAAATTCAGTTTCGATATCCCCACGCATACGCAAACTTCTGAATTCAAGTCTGCTAAAATACGGACTATTTTTTCTGCTTTCATCTTCCTTGTCGTAAAACTCGATTTCACGATAGTTGTTTTTTGTGGCAAGGCTTTTTGTGCATCCGCTCCAAAAGTTCCTTGTATCATATGTATTATGGTCATCTGTTGCACTTGCAAAACAAGCTATCAACAATCTGTTGAGTTTTGTGTAGTTCTCATAATAATCGCTATCATTCAACGTGTTGAAACTCAAATCAAGACGTTTCCACTTGAAATCATCTACCCCAATTTCATCAAAAACAGTTTCCATCACTTTTTTAAAATCAGAGTATTTGTCCAAAATGTAGTCGCCATTATTCTTATTAGGGTTTACTCTTATGTAGTTTTCATACCAATCACGGTTACGGACTTTTCTTAAATTGCATGTTTTTATGATATTGTTATTTTCAGCAATATCATAATTTACTACATTTTCTGTCGTTCCGTTGCCTGTATGGAATCCAACCTGTGTATTTTCGTTAAAACAATTTTCTACTTTTGTAGTATTCATAATAAATATTCCTTTCATATTTAAGACATTGTTTGTAACATAAATACTGCCACATAAGATTATTCTCTAAAATTTTCGCAAAAAAATTGAAAATTTAACGCATTTACAAAACACCGCTTTTTTATAGAAAATTGCATAAAAAAAGCAAGGTATATTTCAACCTTGCAAATTTCTAAATATTTTACTGTTATTTGTTATCCCTTAAAATCCTGTTTACTGTACTTCTTGATAATCCTGTTTCTTTTACAATATCCACAATCTTCATACCGCTATTGGCTAATGCTTTTACAACTTCGCCTTTTTCGTTTTGTTTTGACGGTCTACCGCCATTTCGTCCACGTGCTTTTGCACTTACCAAACCTTCTTTTGTTCGTTGGCTTATCAAATCACGTTCCAACTGACTTAAACCGCTCATAACAGTTAAAAGGAAAGCATTATACGGATTGTTGCTTGTGGTATCTAACCATGTATCTTTCAGACTTCGTATAGTAGCACCCTTATTTTTAATTTTTTCGATTATATCCAACAAATCCTTTGTACTACGTGAAATTCTTGTAAGGTCAGTAATGATTACTGTATCACCTTCGTTTAGTTCTTCCAACATTCTTTGTAGTTCAGGGCGGTCTTTTTTCGTGCCTGTGATTTTTTCCTGATACAAAACCCTGTTATCTACGCCCACTTCTTTTAAGGCATCTATCTGCCTGTCTAAATTTTGTCCGTCTGTTGAAACTCTTGCATATCCAACTAACATAATAGTCAACCCCTTTTCTTTGATTAACTATATTATATCATAAACGTGTCAAAATGTAAATAGTTTTTGATGCGTTTTTTGAAATGTTTTTTAATGATTTTCTGCCTGTTTTTCGGCATAAAAAGAAATGTGCCAAAAACGAATGTTTTTGACACATTAAGATAGATCACATTGATTACTAATTTAATATTCAACACTTTTGCCGTCTATTATTATTCTCCACGTTCCATCGCTTGTTAAATATGGGATTTCTCCTTTTCTTGCCTTTTCCACAATTTCTTTTTCATAAGAGGTATATTTTCTTATTTCTTTAGGCATTTCACCAAAATTATGGCACTCGTTACAAAGATACCCCATATCACAAATACAATCCATTCCACCTGACATTACACCTTTTCCACGGCATATTCGGCACTGATCAGCAAGTAATAAGATCCCGTGACAAGTATCACATGCAACAAATTTCACCCAACCGTCATCACCCCACAAACAATCTTTTGTCAATTCTGTGACAATAGACTTATATATATTATTGTACGGTTCTTCACTCCACCCTTGTTGTAGTAACGCTGGAACTTCAGATTGTTTAAATATCTCACGCCGTCCATCAGCAGAATATAATTTCTGAACAGGTTCAGTATACCAACCTACACTTAATTGTGCTTCTACTTCAGACTGTTTAAATACAGCACTTTTGCCCGGGGCATATAGCGTTTGAACAGGTTCAGTATACCAACCAACCGTTAACTGCGCATCAACAGTATTAAAAGGAAAGCTCTTACTTCTGTCACCAAGAGCATATAGCATTGTATAATTTTCAGAATCATCAATTATAGACACTATACTGTCGTTCCCGTCCCAACCCACTTGACAATCAAAGGCTTCACTTACTGCACGAAGCGGAATTAGTGTTCTGCCGTCTATAAGTTGTGCCGGGACGTCAAGAGCTTTTTCTGATTCATTTTTGTACATTGTATAATCATTGATAGTAAATTTTACAACTGTATTTTCCTTCGTGCCAATTGCCGTTTGTGTTGAATCGTCCCAATCAACTGTGGCGCCCAATTCTTCGAAAATTTTTCTCATTGGTACTAAAGTTCTTCCGTTGATAATTTGTGGCTGAACATCAAATGCTATTTTTTCACCATTTAAGTATACACATACGTTTGACTGTGCTGATACATTAAAAGTGAACATGCCGAGTAGTAAGACAACTACCATTGTTAAAGATGCGATTTTTTTCATAAGAAAACCTCCTAAAAAATAATATAAAATAAAAAAACGCACCAACCGAAGTCGATGCGTAAAAAAACACAAACTCCGATTGCTGCGAAACAATTTTAATAGAATGGTACTATACTCAATCTACCTAATGGAATTTGTGTTTTTAACAAATCCTAAAAGTAGATTAAGCAAAAAAGGGTATAAAATACCCATAAAAATAAAAAAATAGCACCTTTCTATAATATCATTAAAATTGTTTCGCATATTTATTATACCACTAAAAGTCAATTTATGCAAGATTTCTGTTTATTTTTGTATGAATTTTATAGTAGTTCGTAAGTGAGTTCGACAAAACCCTGTTATTTCAAGGGTTTCAGGCTTTTAATGTTCCGGTCCGTAAAAAGTTCAACACCCTACAAAGCCTTATTTTAAGCCATTTTCGGTTTTTTTGCAAAATCGTTGTATGTTCGATAATAATATACAGAAGGGGCGGTGTGAATAATAGTATATTTTACTTCGATATTTCAAAACGTAACCTGATACGTGAAAACATCAGATATAGCGGATATGGGAATTTTGTTTATAAAAGCAAATGTAAACTATCCGCTATCATAACAAACAAAAAGTCAAAACTTTCCATAACTAATCACTTGAATTTTTGTATCATTTGTGTTATTATATAGATAATGATACAATGAACTTTGTGAGGTGAAATATTTTGAACATACATCAAATCAGAGAACAGATGAAATTTAAATCTATTTACGAGATTCCCATGAGGGTTACTTTTTATGCTCGTGTATCATCCGAGAAGGACGAGCAGTTAAACTCCCTCGACAACCAGATTACTTATTACACTGACCTCATCAAGAAAAATCCCCACTGGGATTATGTACCGGGATATATTGATGAGGGTATATCGGGCATATCCACTCAAAAGCGAGAGAATTTTAATCAAATGATTGAAGATGCAAAAAGTGATATGTTTGATTTTGTTATTACAAAGGAAATTTCCCGTTTTGCAAGAAATACTCTTGACAGTATTCAGTTTACTCGTGAATTATTGAAAAATGGTGTCGGTGTATTTTTTCAGAACGATAATATTAATACTTTTGATGAGGACTCGGAGCTTCGTCTTTCCATTATGTCATCCATTGCACAGGACGAGCTAAGGAAACTGTCCTCTCGTATCAAGTTTGGTCATCAGCAGGCAATAAAGAACCATGTTGTACTTGGTAATAGCAGAATTTTCGGTTATGACAAGAAAGATAAAAAGTTAGTCATAAACGAAGAAGAGGCAAAAATGGTCCGTGAGCTTTTTGAACTATATGCTACCGACCAATATAGTATGAAACAGATTGAAGATATTTTTTGGAACAGAGGTTATCGAAACCGCAACGGCAACAAGATTGCCCATTCCACAATGGCGAATACTATTTCCAATCCAAAATACAAAGGCTATTATGTTGGTAACAAAGTCAAAATCGTTGATATGTTTACTAAGAAACAACATTTTCTTCCACCTGAAGAGTGGGTTATGTTCAAGGATGAAACGGGAGATATTGTACCTGCTATTGTCAGCGAGGAGCTTTGGGAAGCAGCGAATACCGTTTTAGAGAGACGAAGCAAGGATGTAAAAAACAGACAGAATATTTGCAACCATGCAAATCTCTTAACGGGCAAGCTATTCTGTACTCATTGCGGAAAGGCATACTATCGCAGAGATAGTGTGGACAGGCAAGGAAACAAAAATAGTAAATGGGTATGTAGCGGTAAAATAAATAACGGGGCAGATTCCTGCCCGTCTTTTGCAATTTATGAGGAAGAAATAAAGCCTGTTCTTTTTGATGTGTTCAATGAAACATCTCCTGTGGCAGAGGATTTGGTTGAGTCATATATTGAAATGTATAAAACTATTGATGCCAACGGTGAGATGCTCAAAGATATTGAGAAATTAAAAACACAAATTGAACACGAGCAGAAAAAGAAACGAAAAATTCTTGATTACAACTTAAACGGTGATTTGGATGATAAAGAATATATCCAAATGAATAATGAGTGCAAGGCTATTATTGAGGAATTGGAAAAAGAACTTTTTGATTTGCAGGAGCAGCAAAATTCCAAGGAAGATTTCAGAAAGCACATTGAAGAAATCCGCCGAGTTTTAACTGCAGCCCAGAAGGATGCAGCAAACGGGATTATATCAAAGGAATTTGTAAACAAATATATTGATAAAATCTTTGTTACTCCCGAGGGGGATAGATTAAAGCTTGAAATCAAGATTTTTACGGGTAAAATGTGCGAAAAGCATCTTTCCAACATTAGAAGTCGTACAGGTCACATTAGTAAAAAGATGATTCAGTCTTACGAAAACTCCATGAAATAAGATTATTAAAAAAAGAATACCCGGCTGAAAACCAAGGTTTTTAGCCGGGTGTTTTTTTGTGTTACTTATTGTCTTGCGATTGAGAAAGCATTTGCTATTGCTGTATCGGAAGTAAAGTCAGTTAAGGCTGTTCTTCTGTTACGAACAAGTTCCTGTGCCCAAGGCTCGTCAGTTCCGGCTCTGGGGTCGCCCCATTTGTAGAATCTGAGGGCACCGTAAACGCAAGTAACTGTTCGGTCGGTATTAAGCACCATACAAACGCAATTTTTTGCACTGGTGGCATTTTCTACAGTATAGGCATCTACAACTGCGACAAATTTACCTTCATAATAACCGCCGAATATAGCGTAAACCTCGGTAATATTTATGTCTCTCAGAGTTCTTACAAACAAGCCAGTAGTAAGTTCTGCAAGATATGCTTCATCTGCTCTTTCATACGCCTTAATGTATTCTTCTCTCATATCTACTACCTCACCTGAGCCGTCTGTAACAGGAGCCTGAGCAACAGGTTTTTGAGCAAGGTAACCGTCTGCTATGTAAGCATTAAATTCACTTGCTGCAATAACGAACTCTGCACCGTCAGCATTGTAAACTGTTTTAACGGGGTAAGCATAGTAACCTGAGTCAAGATAGCTCTGAAGTTCTTCGGGAGCAACGGCTTTTTCCTCGCCTGCAGCAGAATATACTAAAGTTACAGGGGTTTCATACCAACCTTTTGTAGCAAGGCCTGCTGCAGATGATTTTGCAAAAACTCTGTTTCTGCCGTCAGCTGTATGAAGTAACTGAAACTTTTCTGTATTACTTACGATGGAAACAATATTTGCTTCGCCGTCCCAGCCAACCTGAAGGCCGAAAGCTTCGCTGATTGCTCTTACGGGAACGAGAGTTCTTGAATCAATTAAAGTAGCGGGGACATCAAGAGTTTTTGCTTCGCCGTTAACAGTCATAACATTACTGTTGATTGTCAGGCTGATTTTTGTGCCGCCTTTTTCGGATGTAACTGTCTGAGTTGCATCGTCCCAGTCAACAGTTGCACCAAGTGCTTCAAAAATAGCACGAAGGGGAACAAGAGTTCTGCCGTTTACAATTGTGGGCGGAACATCAAACTTAACGCTGGTGATGTCGATAATAACTTTGATGTTTTCCTCAGCAGACACGTTCACAGTACAAAATGAGAGAAGCAGTGTCAGCACAAGGAGAATGCTTAGAATTTTTTTCATTATAATACCTCCATTTTATGTAATAATTATATTATAAGGTGTGTGTGAAAATTTGTCAATATAAATTTTAAATTTCCCGTCTTGCTTCGAGAGATTTTGAAAGGGTGACCTCATCGGCATATTCAAGGTCGCCACCGACGGGAATTCCCTGAGCAATCCTTGTTACTTTTACGCCTAGAGGGGACAGGAGTCTTGAAATATAAATGGCAGTTGCTTCGCCTTCAACGGTTAAATTTGTGGCAGCGATTACCTCTTTAACCTCAGGGGTAATCCTTGACACAAGTTCTTTAATAAAAATATCATCGGGGCCTACGTTATCCATAGGTGAAATTACACCGTGGAGAACGTGATAAAGACCGCTATATTCTCCGGTTTTTTCAATCGCCAGAACGTCTTTTGGACTTTCCACCACACAGATAACCGACCTGTCCCGTTTGTGGCCTGAGCAAATAGCACAGGGGGAAATGTCCGTCAGATTTTTGCAGGTTTCGCAGTATGTTATATTCTTTTTTGCATTAATCAGTGCATCCGAAAAGCTTTTTGCAAAAGAATCGGGCATATTTAGAATATGAAAAGCCAGTCTTGCAGCGGTTTTTCTGCCAATTCCGGGAAGCCGCGCGAATGCATCTATAAGGTCTTCCAAAGGGGGAATATAATTCAAAGAAAACACCTCGTTTCAATAATTATTTTACCATAAAAAATCAAATAATTCAATAGCAATAAAGAAATAATATATATAACTTGTTTAAAAAAAATCAACGGGCGGTTGATTTTTTGTAGAAAAATGCTATTGCAAATCAAGTGCAATAATAGTATAATGATAAATGGCAATTTTTTTTAGTAAATACTTAAGAGGATGATATAAAATTGAGTAAACAGATTTATTTTGATAATGCAGCCACCACTCAGGTAAGGCCAGAGGTTGTTGCGAAGATGCTGCCAATCTTCACAAATCAGTTTGGCAACCCGTCTGCTCTTTACAAAATGGGCGAGGAAGCCAAAAAGATTGCTGAAGAGGCAAGGGAAAATATTGCATATTTCCTTGGGGCAGACCCGAAAGAGATATTTTTTACCGGTTCGGGCAGTGAGGCGGACAACTGGGCTATAAAAGGGACGGCTTATGCTTTAAGAGATAAAGGTAATCATATAATTACAACTGCTTTTGAACATCATGCGGTGCTGCACACTTGTCAGCAGCTTGAAAAAGAAGGATTCGAGGTTACTTACATCAAACCCGGCAGCGACGGACTTATTAATCCTGAAGATATAAGAAATGCAATTACAGATAAAACCATTCTCATTTCGGTGATGTTTGCCAATAATGAGATAGGCACAATTCAGCCTATAGCGGAAATTTCACTTATAGCGGCTGAACACAGAGTAAAATTCCATACAGATGCTGTTCAGGCTTCAGGCGTTCTGCCAATTAATGTTCGTGAACTGGGGATTGATATGCTTTCAATGTCGGCCCACAAGTTCCACGGGCCTAAAGGTATAGGCGCGCTTTATGTGAAAAAAGGTACAAGACTTAATAACCTTATTCACGGAGGCGGTCAGGAATCGGGCAAACGTGCAGGAACAGAAAATGTTCCGTTTATGGCAGGTATGGCAAAGGCTTTTGAAATGGCGCATATACAGATGGAGGAAAACTATCTTAAGGTTGCACAGATGAGAGATTATCTGATTGCAAATGTTGTTTCGAGAATCCCGAGAGTGAGGGTGAACGGTCATCTTACAAAAAGACTTCCGGGTAACGCAAACTTTTCAATTGAGTGTATTGAGGGCGAAAGTCTCCTTTTGATGCTCAACATGAAAGGGATTGCCTGCTCAAGCGGAAGTGCCTGTGCATCACAGTCGCTTGACCCGTCACATGTGCTACTTTCAATCGGACTTCCGCATGAAATAGCACATGGTTCAATAAGAGTTACGCTTTCGGAAGATAACACTTATGCGGAAATAGATTATTTTGTAAATACACTTGAAGAAATAGTAAAAAAACTGCGGGCACTTTCACCGCTTTGGGAGGAATAAAAATTGTATACAGATAAAGTTATGGAGCATTTTTCAAATCCGCACAACAGCGGAGAGCTTGAAAATGCCAACGCAATAGGCACCGTGGGAAATGCGAAATGCGGTGATATTATGAAAATGTATATGTATATTGAAAATGAGGTTATAAAAGACATCAGTTTCAAAACATTCGGCTGTGGAGCAGCCATTGCAACAAGCTCGGTTGCTACTGACATGGTTAAAGGTAAAACAATCGAGGAAGCTCTTAAGATAACCAATCAGCAGGTTGTTGACGAGCTTGGCGGACTTCCGCCGGCGAAAATTCATTGCTCGGTACTTGCAAAAGAAGCTATAGAAGCAGCAGTTGCAGATTACTACAAACGTCAGGGCATAGAAAATGATATTACAAAAAAAGCCTGTGACGGTTGCTGCGAAAACTGCAATCATCATCACTAATAAAATTTATTTATATAAAAGGAGAATATATAATGAGAGTATTTAACTTTTCAGCAGGTCCTTCTATGTTACCACTTCCTGTACTTGAGCAGTGTGCAAGAGAAATGACAGACTATAATGGCAGCGGTATGTCAGTAATGGAAATGAGCCATCGTTCACCTGTATACGATGCAATTATCAAAGAGGCAGAAAAAGACCTCCGAGAGCTCATGAACATTCCGGACAACTACAAAGTTTTATTCATGCAGGGCGGTGCGTCAACCCAGTTTGCAGCAGTTCCGCTCAACCTCATGAAAAACGGCAAAGCAGATTATGTTGTTTCAGGTCAGTTCTCAAAGAAAGCTTTTGAAGAAGCACAGAAATACGGCGATGCAAAATGTATCGCAAGCTCAAAGGACAGGACTTTTGCATATATTCCGGAGATTACTCCCGATATGGTTCGCCCCGATACAGACTATGTACATGTTTGCTACAACAACACAATTTTCGGCACAAAATATCCCGAGGTTCCAAATGTTGGTGACAAAGTTTTAGTTGCAGATATGTCCTCCTGCATTATTTCAGAACCGGTTGATGTGACAAAATTCGGCGTAATTTACGCAGGCGCTCAGAAAAATATGGCTCCCGCAGGTGTTACAATCGTGATTGTAAGAGAAGACCTTTTAGGCAATGCAAGAGAGGAAACTCCTACAATGCTCAACTGGCAGATTATGGCTGACAATGATTCTATGTACAACACACCGCCCTGTTATGCAATTTATGTTGCAGGTCTGGTGTACAAATGGATACTCGGTCTTGGCGGTCTTGATGCTATGAAAAAGATTAATGAAGAAAAGGCAGCTATTTTGTATAACTACCTTGATTCTTCCAAGCTTTTTAAACCCGGTGCAGATAAAGAGTACCGTTCTATGATGAACGTAACCTTTGTTACAGGCAACGAAGAGCTTGACAAAAAGTTCTGCAAAGAAGCAGACGCAGCAGGCTTTAAAAACTTAAAAGGTCACAGATCAGTTGGCGGTATGAGAGCTTCCATCTACAATGCCATGCCTACAGAAGGCGTTAAAGCTTTAGTAGAATTTATGAAGAAATTTGAAGCGGAAAACAAATAGGAGATTAGAAATGTTTAAAATACAGACACTTAATAAAATTGCTAAAATCGGCACAGATAATCTTGGAGAGGGCTATGAAATTGCCGATACTCACGAAAATCCTGATGCGATAATTCTTCGCAGCTTTAATATGCACGAAATGGATATTCCCGAAAGTGTTAAAGGCATTGCCAGAGCCGGTGCAGGTGTAAATAATATTCCGATTGACAAATGCAGCGAAAAAGGTATTGTCGTTTTCAACACACCCGGCGCAAATGCAAATGCAGTTAAAGAACTTGCAATTGCAGGTCTTCTGCTTGCTTCCAGAAAGGTTACAGATGCGGTTGACTGGGCGAAAACCTTAAAGGGTGAAGGCGACGCAGTCGGCAAACTTGTTGAAAAAGGCAAAAGCAACTTTGCAGGTCCGGAAATTTACGGAAAAACACTTGGCGTAATTGGACTTGGCGCTATTGGTGTTATGGTTGCAAATGCGGCTTATCACCTTGGCATGGAAGTAATGGGTTATGACCCCTACATTTCCGTTGATGCAGCGTGGGGAATTTCAAGACATGTTGAAAAAGCAAATGACCTTGGCGACATGATTTCAAAATGTGATTACATATCTCTCCATCTGCCACTTAATGACGGAACAAGAAATATGATAAATGCTGACCTTTTAGTTAAAGCAAAAGACGGACTGCGTGTGCTTAATTTTGCAAGAGGTGAGCTTGTTAATACACCTGATATTATTGCAGCTCTAAAAAGCGGTAAAGTTGCAAGCTATGTAACAGATTTCCCCAATGACGAGCAGCTTGGTGTTCCGGGAATTGTTGCAATTCCTCATCTTGGTGCGTCAACACCCGAGTCGGAAGATAACTGTGCAGTTATGGCTGCAAAACAGCTTAAGGATTTCCTTGAAAACGGAAACATTAAAAACTCGGTTAACTTCCCAACCTGTATTGAACCCAGAACAACAAAAAGCAGAATTGTTGTTGCTCATAAAAATGTTCCCAATATGATTTCTACACTTACAGGAATTTTATCCGGAAAGGGTATGAACATTGAGCATCTGACAAATAAATCGAGAAAAGAACTTGCGATTACAATGATAGATACTGATGACGATATTTCAGCAGCTATTATCGATGAAATCAAAGCTGTGGGCGAAGTTCTTTCAGTAAGACTTATTTAAAATTTATAAATCCGCAGCATTGCTGCGGATTTAATTTAAGGAGAAAACTATGGCGTTTGACGGAATACTGATAACCTGCCTTACTAAAGAATTAAACTCTTTGCTAAAGGGTGGCAGGGTTGATAAAATTTATATGCCTGACAGGGATACGGTGGTAATGGCTGTCCGGTCTTTAGGCAAAAATTATAAGCTTTTTCTCAGCAGCAACCCGTCAATGCCGAGAATCAGTCTGACGCAGCAGACGAGGGAGTACCCGCAAAACCCACCAATGTTTTGTATGCTGCTCAGAAAACATCTGTCAGGCAGCAGACTTCTTTCGGTCCTGCAGCCGGATATGGAACGAATTGTGCAGCTGGAGTTTGAAACCAAAAATGAGCTTGGTGACACAGTTATAAAAAAACTTACCGTCGAGCTTATGGGCAGACACAGTAATATTATCTTTTTAAACGAAGAAAATAAGGTGCTTGACTGCACAAGGCTTGTTGACGCATCGGTAAGCTCAGTCAGAACGGTGCTTCCGGGCATAACCTATCAGCCACCACCCCCTCAGGAGAAGATTTCGCCGTTAAATGTGGACGAAAAAAGGGTGACAGATGTAATTCTATCCTGTCCTCCCGAGCAGAAAATTGACAGATTTATCTTGGAAAAATTTGCGGGTCTTTCACCAATGCTTGCAAGGGAACCGGTTTGCAGAGCCACAGGTAATACGGAAATTTTTGCAGGAGAACTGACAGATGAACTGATCCTGTCGGTTGCAAAAAAACTCTGGGAGATTATCCTTCAGGTACAAAAAGGTGAATTTACACCCGGGCTTATTCTGGATGAAAAGGGAAATCCCTTTGATTTTGAGGCGATAGAAATTTGTCAGCACAGGGTTAAGCCGGTAGAATGCATTGCTGAAATCTTGGATGAGTTTTATTTAAGCCGTGAGCTAAAAGGGAGAATGTCCCAGCAAAGCGGTGATATTATGAAAATTGTCACAAACTTAATTGAGCGCTCAGCAAGGAAAGCGGCAATACTTCAGGACGATATAAAAAATGCCGAAAAAAAGGATTTGTGCCGTCTTTATGGTGATATTATAACCGCCAATATTTATAAAATAAAAAAAGGTGACAGGCAGCTTGTTACCGAGAATTTTTACAGTGAGAAGGGCGAGGAAATAACCGTTCCACTTGACAGTGAGCTTACCCCACCCGAGAACGCACAAAAGTATTTTGCTCGGTATAACAAGCTTAAAAATACCGAGGTTTTTGCCAAGGAGCAGCTTGAAATTGCCATGGCGGATATTGAGTATTTGAAAAGTGTTCAGATGTCGCTTGAAAATTGTGAAAATTTAAAGGAGCTTTCTGAAATAAAATCCGAACTTGCGTCGGAAGGGTATTTGAAAAGAGCAAAAACGGGCGGCAAACAAAAAGTAAAACCAAGCAGTCCTGATAAATATTTAAGCAGCGACGGGTTTGAAATTTTAGTTGGCAAGAACAATAAACAGAATGATTATCTGACCCTCAAACTCGCATCAAACAGCGATATATGGTTTCATACCAAAAACATTCCCGGCTCACATACGGTGATTGTTTCGGGCGGGAAAACTGTACCCGACAGCACCATGACAGAGGCGGCAATGCTTGCGGCATATTATTCCAAGGCAAGAGGGTCTTCCAACGTTGCGGTGGATTACACCCAGATAAGAAATGTTAAAAAACCTGCCGGAGCAAAAGCCGGTATGGTAATTTATGTAGATTACAAAACTGCTTACGTCACTCCTGACGAGGCGAAAATAAAGGAACTGAAGAAAATATGAAACTCAGTATATTTGATTACGACCTGCCACAAGAATTGATTGCCCAGACACCTCTTTTGGACAGAACGGCGTCCCGTCTTATGGTGGTGGACAGAGAAAATGAAAGCGTAGGGCACGACACTTTTAAGAATATAAAGCAGCACCTGAAAAAAGGTGACTGCCTTGTTTTAAACAACACAAGGGTTATCCCGGCAAGACTTTGCGGATTCCGTGAGGATAGCGGAAGAAGTATCGAATTTCTGCTTTTAAACAGACTTTCGACAAACAGATGGGAAACCATTGTAAAACCGGGCAAAAAATTAAAACCGGGGCACAGGGTTGTGTTCGGTAACGGTGAGCTTATTGCAAATGTTGTGGAAACTCTTGACAACGGTGGCAGAATAGTTGAGTTCGAATACGAAGGACTTTTTGAAAATGTTTTAGACAGGCTTGGTGAAATGCCGTTGCCTCATTATATAACAGAAAAACTTGAGGACCGTGAACGTTATCAGACAGTTTACGCAAAATATGACGGCAGTGCAGCGGCACCGACCGCAGGTCTGCACTTTACAAGTGAACTGCTCTCAGAAATTGAAGAAATGGGCGTAAATGTGGCGTATATTACGCTTCATGTAGGTCTTGGAACATTCCGTCCTGTTAAGGTGGATAATATTGAGGAGCATGATATGCACAGCGAGTGGTACTCCATTCCGCCCGAAACCGCTGAGATAGTAAATAAAACCAAAGCGGAGGGTGGCAGAGTTATTGCTGTTGGCACCACATCTTGCAGAACGCTCGAGTCGGCAACCGATGAAAAGGGAATCCTTCCTGCAAAAAGTGACAGTACAAGCATTTTTATTTATCCCGGATATAAATTTAAAATGATTGACGCACTTATAACAAATTTTCATCTGCCCAAATCAACTCTTATTATGCTTGTTTCGGCTCTTGCCGGGTATGACCTCACAATGGAGGCTTACCGTCAGGCAGTGGAAGAAAAATACAGGTTTTTCAGTTTTGGCGATGCAATGTTTATTGAATAATTAAAAGCGAGTGTCAGCGGACGCTCGCTTTTCTGTACTGAAGTGGTGTTATTCCATATTTTTCGCTGAACAGATGAACAAAGTAGCTTGTATCGTTAAACCCCGTATCAAGTGCAATGTCTGTAACCGAACGGTTTGTTTCGGAAAGGAGCTTTTTGGCATCGGCAAGTTTTAGCAGGTTGCAGTATGCCCGGATGCTCATGCCGCTTGATTTTTTGAATGTGTGACTTATGTGGGATTTGCTTCTGCCAAAATGTCGGCACAAATCGTCAAGCGTGATATTTGTATGATATTCATTTAGAAACTGCAGGATAAGATTGTATTCACTCTGAGGAGTATCGTTACATATTTCAAGAAGTCGGGTGAGCATAAGTGCAAGAGGGGGAATTACTGCAGCAAGCATTTCTTTGGGGAGAGGCTGACTGCTAAGCGATTTTTTCCATAAAGAATTATTATTCATCATACCGGATGAAAAAGTTTCCTGACGATAACCGCTGACGGCAATAAACCCTGACTTAGAGCCTGAGCTGAATGTATGAATATATTCATACACTCCGGCATGGCAAACTCTTAAAAATGAGCCTAAGCGTTTTTGCAGAATTTCCTGTTGGGAAAGCACGCATTTGTGGTGAGAAGTCCGCTTGACAGCCAAACAGTACGGATTGGTATGTGAATTGTACGGAGCAAACTTTTCTAAGACTTCCTGCGGGAAACAGCAAAGAGTGTTGCTGTCGAAATGCACGGACAGGCTGAGCATACAATCCTTTTTTAAATATTCCATATAGTTTATAATGGATGGTGTAAGTTGTTTCATGGTGTGAATTTGCACTTTCTTTATATTTTTATGCATTAAATTGAAAGAAATCGGTATAAAAGTATAATATAATTATAACATAAAATGAAAAATAATCAAGAGGTGAAATTTATGCTTAATAAAAAACATGTTGAATGTGACCTGTGTGTTGTAGGTGGGGGTATTGCCGGCATGCTTGCGGCAATCTCTGCGGCAAGAGAAGGTATCAGCGTTGTACTTATGCACGAAAGACCGGTTCTTGGCGGTAATGCATCCTCCGAAATCCGTATGTGGATTTGCGGTGCTCGTGGTGAAGACAATCGTGAAACAGGTATTATTGAGGAGATTGCGCTTGAAAATCTTTACCGCAACCCTACCAAAAGTTATGCTATCTGGGACACAGTTCTTTATGAATTTGTGAAGCGTGAAAAAAACATAAATCTCCTGCTCAACTGTACCTGTATGGATGCAAAAACCGAAAAAGGCAGGTTTGCTGACGGTCGTGATATAAAAATAAAATCTGTTACGGGTTATCAGATGACAACCCAGAGCTTTTATGAGGTTGAGGCAAAATTCTTCTGCGACAGTTCCGGTGACAGTATCTTAGCTCCTCTCACAGGGGCAAATTTCCGTCTCGGCAGAGAAGGGTCGGCAGAGTTCGGCGAGGACACGGTTTCTGAAAAGGGGGACAAAATGACTATGGGAATGTCCTGTCTCATTCAGGGACGCGAAAGCACTAAAGATGTAAAATACATTCCGCCGACATGGGCGAAAAAACTTACAGAAAAAGATTTTGAAAATCGTGAACCCAATTTATATGATGAAATGGAAAACTTCTGGTATCTTGAACTTGGTGGTGACAGAGATACCATCGGCGATACAGAAACCCTTCGTGACGAGCTTGTTGCTCTTGCAGCAGGAACATGGGATTATGTGAAAAATTCGGGCAGATTTGATTCTTCAAAATGGGACCTTGATTTCCTGGGATTTTTACCCGGCAAAAGAGAATCCCGCAGAATGTGCGGCGAGTATATGATTACTCAGCGTGATGTTTCGGACGGAGTTGTTTTTGAAGATGAAATAGCTTACGGCGGATGGCCTATTGACGACCATTTCCCGGGCGGATTTTATCACAGAGGTGTGCCCAACACCGATATTAAAACGCCGGCGCCATATTCGTTGCCTTACCGTGCTCTCTATTCTGAAAATGTTGAAAACCTGTTCTTTGCAGGCAGAAATATCAGTATGACTCACACTGCAATGAGCAGTATCCGTGTTATGGCAACCTGCGGACTTTTAGGCGAAGCGGTTGGTAATGCGGCAGCTATTGCAACCAAAAAAGGCTTGACTCCTCATGGAGTTTACCAAAATGAGATAAAAACACTTCAGAAAAAAATGCTTGACAGCGACCTTTTCCTGCCGTCTAAAACAAGAGAAATTTCAAAAATCTGTAAAAATGCTAACCTGAGCGGTGCCGACAGCCTCAGAAACGGTCAGGACAGAGCACACAGAATTTACGGAACCGACAAGGATTCGGCTCGTTATATTGCGGATGCAGGTGAGGAAATTACATATTCATTTGAAAAAGCAAAGATAAACTCGGTTCATATTGTTTTTGACAGTGACTTAAACCGTAAAACTCTGCCGGGCGGATGGTGTGAACAAATTCATTCAACCCGCGCGAATCATATGATTGCAAGTCCTCAGATGCATCTGCCCACAACCCTTTGTAAATCATTCAGACTGATTGGTGAACTTGATGGCAAAACGGTAGAAATCTTAAAGGTGACAGAAAATAAAAAGCGTACTTATCACATAGCACTTGACGGTGAATTTGACAAGCTTACACTTATCCCCGAAGAAAGCTGGGGGGAAGAAAAAATCCCAGTTATTTCATTTGACTTTAACTAAAAAAGAGCCGTGCAACAGCACGGCTTTTATATTGTAGTAATTTGTCGACAGAAAAATGTTGCAAAATGTAAAATAAGATGATATAATAAACTTGCGACTTAGTTAAATAATCCAATAGATATGTTTTTGCTTTTGGCAAAAACACATGCTCTGTTTTGTTATATCTATTGGTATTTTACAAAAACTAAGTCGCATTAGTAGGAGCTATGTGTTTTTCGTGCGTCGGCTCTGCTGACGCACTTTTTTATTAACCAATGTGCACTACGGCTAATGGAAAACGCCTGCTCCAAAAAACAAAAGGGAGTGATATTATGGATAACTATAAGGAAATGTATTTAGTATTATTTAATGCTATTACAGAGGCAACGAAAATTTTAGAAGAAGCACAGAAAAAACAGAAGAAATTTTTATATCGGAAGAAGAATAAAAGAAAACCCGTAGCAAAGCTACGGGTTTTTTTATTTGTTCATATACGGTCTGCGCTAAAGACGACGCCCGTATTAGCCTAATGCTTTTATTGCTTCTTCCACTTTTTCAAGCATTTCCTTGTATGTTTTTCCTTTAGCGGCTTCGGCTTCAACAACCTCTTTAGGTGCTTTTGCAACAAAGCCCTGGTTGCTAAGTTTGCCTTCAACACGCTTGATTTCGGAAATGAGTTTTTCGCGTTCTTTTGCAAGACGGTCAAGCTCTTTTTCTTTGTCAACAAGGTCGCCTAAGGGGAGTGAAATTTCTGCGCCTTCGGTTACGACAGTTACCACATTTTCAGGGAGAACTGATTTGTCAGAAGAAATGATAACCTCTGAGCAGGATGCCATTTTTTCAAAGAAAACTATGCCTTTTTCAAACTGGTCTATGCGGTCTGTAATAACATAAGTTTTAACCTTTTTGGAAGGAACAACATTCTTTTCCGCACGGGCATTTCTAACTGCCTTGATAGCCTCTTTGATAAGCTCAACGGATGCCTCATCGTCATTCCATGTGAACTTACCTGATGTAGGCCAGTCAGCTCTCATAATAGTTTCACCATCGTGAGGGAGATGCTGCCAGATTTCCTCTGTGATAAACGGCATAAAGGGATGCATAAGCTCAAGCGCGCGGGAGAGAACATAAACAAGTACTCTGCCGGCGGTTTCTTTACCGTCTGTCTGGAATCTGGGTTTGCACATTTCAATATACCAGTCACAGTATTCGTCCCAGACAAAATCGTAAATTTTCGCAATGGCGATACCAAGCTCGAATTTATCAAGATTTTCTGTAACCTCTGCGATAAGCTTGTCAAGCTTTGTGAGAATCCATTTATCTTCAGCGGCAAGCTTGTCTTCTGAGGGGAGAGCTGTGTCTGTGTGGTCAATGTTCATCAGCACAAAACGAGCAGCATTCCACATTTTATTTGCAAAGTTACGGCTGGATTCTACGCCGGGGGCACCTACAATTTTATTTACCTCGGGGTTGGGGTTTTTGCCCTTTTCAACCGGCGGGTCGTAGGTTACGGGGAATCTCATGTCGTTACCGGGTGCAACGCCTGTAACAAGTGCAAACCTTAAGGCGTCCGCACCGTACATATCAATAATCTGGAGAGGGTCAACACCGTTGCCCTTTGATTTGGACATTTTTTCGCCGTTTCCGTCACGAACAAGGCCATGAATGAATACATGTTTGAAAGGTGCTTTGCCGGTATGTTCGCAAGCGGAGAATATCATTCTTGATACCCAGAAGAAAATGATGTCATATCCTGTTACGAGAGTGTTTGTAGGATAGAATTTTTCAAGGTCAGCGGTTTTATCCGGCCAGCCAAGAGTTGAGAAAGGCCACAGAGCAGAGGAAAACCATGTATCAAGCACATCTTCTTCCTGTCTTACAGGATTTCCGCATTTGGGACAAACTGTGATATCTTCTTTTGAAACGGTCATTTCGCCGCAAGTGTCACAGTAAAATGCGGGAATTCTGTGACCCCACCAGAGCTGGCGGGAAATACACCAGTCATAGACATTTTCCATCCAGTTCATATATGTTTTGCTAAAGCGGTCGGGAACAAATTCTGTTTCTCTGTCTTTAACAGCTTTTATTGCAGCTTCTGCCAACGGCTCCATTTTAACAAACCACTGATTTGAAACAATCGGTTCAATGGTTGTTCCGCAACGATAACACTGACCTACATTGTGAGAATGGTCTTCAGTTTTAACTAAAAGTCCCTGAGCGTCAAGGTCTTTTATCATTTCCCTGCGGCACTCATAACGGTCCATACCCTCATACTTTCCTGCGTATGAGTTCATAGTTGCATCGTCATTTAAAACTTTTATTATTTCAAGATTGTGGCGTTTTCCTACTTCAAAGTCGTTGGGGTCGTGAGCAGGAGTGATTTTCACGCAACCTGTTCCGAATTCTTTATCAACATATTCGTCGGCAATGACCGGAATTTCCCTGTCTGTAAGCGGGAGAAGAAGTGTTTTGCCAACGATATCTTTATATCTTTCGTCCTCGGGGTTAACTGCAACAGCGGTATCGCCGAAAAGGGTTTCGGGACGGGTTGTTGCAATAATAACATAATCGTTTGTGCCTTTTATCTGGTATTTAATATGCCAGAAGTGACCTGCTTGTTCTGCATGTTCAACCTCTTCGTTTGAAAGGGCTGTTATACAGTTGGGGCACCAGTTGATTATTCTCGGACCTCTGTAAATAAGACCTTTATTGTAAAGGTTAACAAAAACCTCTCTTACAGCTTTTGAGCAGCCTTCGTCCATTGTGAAGCGTTCTCTTGACCAGTCACACGAGCAGCCAAGCTGTTTGAGCTGGGAAATAATACGGTTACCGTATTTTTCTTTCCAGTCCCACACACGCTCAAGAAATTTTTCGCGGCCCAGGTCATAGCGGGTCAGACCTTCTTTTTCACGCAATTCTGCCTCAACTTTAATCTGTGTAGCAATACCTGCATGGTCAGTTCCGGGAACCCACAGAGCCTCGTAGCCAGCCATTCTTTTATATCTTATCAATATGTCCTGTAAAGTTTCGTCAAAAGCGTGGCCCATGTGGAGCTGGCCTGTAACGTTGGGTGGAGGAATGACAATTGTATAAGGCTCTTTTTTGCTTTCAGAGTCAGCACCAAAATATCCTTTTTCCTCCCAGGTTTTATAAAGTCGCTCTTCAAACGACTTGGGGTCATATACTTTATTAAGCTCTTTTTCCAATTGTAAAAACTCCTTTACCTTACTTTAATGCACCGGTTGTCCAAAGCAATACCATAGCGGCTGCAGATAAAAGCACGCCGATAAGCTTTATGAGATTTTCGGTTTTTTCATTCTCTTCTGTTTTTTTAAACAATTTGACGATTTTCGGTGCACCGTAAATGATTATGATGCCCAAAAATGCCAGAATCCAAAGTAATACGGTCATATAATTCACCTCTTGTGATAAAAATTGTCCATCATACAACAAATAGCGGACAATCATTGTAATTATATCATCTATATACCTATATGTCAAGGAAAAAAGAGAATATATGGATATATTTGGAGACGTAATGATTTCTTGACATTGGGGTGGAAAAATAGTATAATATTTAATTATAATCTGTATATTAACGGAGGTAAGGCAGATGAAAATAATTGTTGATGCAATGGGCGGTGACTATGCACCCAAAGAGCAGGTTTTAGGTGCGGTACGTGCCGCAAAAGAACTTGATGTTGATATAATTTTATGCGGAAGAGAAGAAGACATAAAGCGTGAACTTGAGCTATCAGGTGAAAACACAGACAGAATCCAGATACATAACTGCACTGAAGTTGTTGAAAATGAGGATGACCCCATAAGAGGAGTAAGACGCAAAAAAGATTCTTCGCTTGTTGTTGGCATGAAACTTCTTCATGAGGGAAAAGCAGATGCAATTGTAACCTCCGGAAATACCGGTGCGGTTATAGCTGCAGCTGTATTTGAACTGGGCAGAATAAAGGGCATTTCCCGTCCGGCGATTGCGCCTATGATTCCCACAATGCCGGGCAAACCGCTGCTGCTTTTAGATTCGGGAGCGAATGCAATTTGCACACCCGATAACCTTCTTGGATTTGCTATAATGGGCTCACATTATATGGAAAATATCCTTGGAATAGAAAACCCAAAAGTAGGGCTTGTAAACATTGGCGTGGAGGAAAAAAAGGGGACTCCTCTTACAAAAGAAACCTATCAGATTTTAAAAACGGCAGATATTAATTTTGCAGGTAACCTTGAAGCACGGCAGATTCCCCACGGGGATGTTGATGTTGCCGTTACTGACGGATTTACCGGTAATGTTATACTCAAGCTGATGGAAGGAATGGGCGAATTTATGAAGAGCGCTCTTAAGGGCATTCTTATGAAAAACACCATTACAAAGCTCAGCGCGCTGACTATGACAGGCGGACTTAAAGAGTTCAAGAAAAAGTTTGATGTTAAAGAGCATGGCGGTGCACCTCTTTTAGGTGTTGACGGCATGGTTGTAAAAGCTCATGGGAACTCTGATGCAAAAGCATTTTGTGCGGCTATAAGACAGGCGAAAAAAGCAGTTGAAACAGACCTTTTAAATAAGATTAAAACGGCGGTTGAAGGAAGTGGATTAAAAGATGGAGCTGATGAAGATTTATAAGTTTAAAGATGAGCAGCTTTTTGAGCTTGCAAGAACACACACTTCCTACGCAAACGAATTTAAAAAGGATAAAAAAGAGAGCAATCAGCGTATTGAGTTTCTTGGCGATTCGGTGCTTTCCATTATGGTCAGCGAATATATTTACAAGCATTATGCTCATTTGCCCGAAGGGTCGCTTACCAAAATAAGAGCAGATGTTGTGTGCGAAAAGAGTCTTTATGAGATTGCGAAAAGCATTGATTTAGGTTCACAACTTTTGCTTGGCAAAGGTGAGGAAAAAGCAGGAGGCAGAACAAGAGTATCAATCCTTGCAGATGCTATGGAAGCTTTTATCGGTGCGGTTTACCTTGATTCCGACCTTGAAACTGCAAAGAAGACGTTTATGCCTCTTTTAACTGAGAGGATTGTTCTGGCGGCAAGCATAGAGGGGAAAAAGGATTTTAAAACTACGCTGCAGGAATATGTTCAGAAAGACGGACAGGCGAAAATAACATATAAAACGGTTGCGGAAACCGGACCTGACCATGATAAAACTTATGATGTTGAGGTCTTGGTAAATGGCAGGGTTTGTGGTAGCGGCAGCGGAAAAACAAAAAAAGAAGCTGAACAGATGGCGGCAAAAAGCGCCCTTTCAAAATTGGTATGATGAAGCATTATAACATACCTGTTTTTGTTCCGCACAAGGGATGCCCCAATGATTGCGTTTTCTGTAACCAGAAAAAAATAACGGGCATTTGTGAAGCAGAAACACTTGGCAGAACAGAAGAAATAATAACAGAACATCTTTCCACAATAAAAAGACCTTATTTTGCCGAAATTGCTTTTTTTGGAGGTAGTTTTACCGGCATTGATTTGTCTCTACAGAAAGAGTATCTGAAAATTGCAAAAAAATATGTTGACATGGGCGAGGTTGACGGGATAAGACTGTCCACCCGGCCGGACTATATTTCCGGAGAGATACTCCGCATGCTTAAAAGCTATGGAGTGACAGCTGTGGAGCTTGGTGCACAGTCAATGGATGATGAGGTGCTTTTAAAAAACCGACGGGGACATACCGCAGATGACACAAAAAAGGCGGTCAGGCTTTTAAAAGAATACGGTTTTGAAACAGGACTTCAAATGATGACGGGGATGTACGGCTCTGACACAGAGAAGGATATTTTTACCGGCAGGGAAATCGCAAAACTTAAACCTGATACGGTGCGGATTTATCCAACTGTTGTCCTTTCGGAAACAGAGCTTGAAAATCTTTATAAAGATGGTAAATATGTTCCAACTTCACTTGAAACGAGCGTTGAAGTCTGTGCGGCACTTTACCGCATTTTTGATGAGGAAAAGATTAAAATAATCAGAATGGGACTTCAGTCCACAGATACAATCTGTGAAAAAGGCAGCATAGTTGCGGGTGCGTATCACAGTGCGTTTGGCGAGCTTGTCAGGTCAAGACTTTTAAGAGATGAAATGGAAGAAGAAGTGAAATCGGGCAAGCGTGTAATTGAAGTCCCGGCAAAAAAGCTTTCTGCGGCAATAGGACAAAAGAGAGCAAATTTAACATACTTTAAAGAAAAGTATGGAATAGATATTGAGGTAAAAGGTATATGAACATTCAGAACGCATCAATAAAGGTTTCGGCTGTCAGCCCAAAACAGTATCCGACAGATAATCTGCCTGAAATAGCTTTTGCGGGCAGGTCCAATGTGGGAAAATCATCTTTTATCAATAAAATGCTTAACCGCAAAGGACTTGCACGGACAAGTGCAACACCGGGTAAAACGGCACAGATTAACTTTTACAACATAGACGAATGTATTTATTTTGTGGATTTGCCGGGGTACGGATATGCGGCAGTTTCCAAGCAGGAAAAGAAAAGATGGGGACTTATGATGGAGGAATATTTAAATACACGTGAAAACTTAAGGCAGACTTTTCTGCTTGTTGATTCCCGTCATAAACCGACTGCTGACGATGTTCAGATGGCTGAATGGATAAGATATAATTTTGGTAGTCTTATTGTGATTGCCACAAAGCTTGACAAACTTAAAAAAAGTCAGATTGAGGGAAATCTTGAGGTTATTAAAAACACGTTAAAACTTACTGAAAATGATGTTTTAGTGCCCTTTTCTGCCGAAAAAGGAACGGGTAGGGATGAGGCTTGGGAAGTAATTAGCAGTATTATTTAAAGAGCTCTAACAGTTTAAATTTTATTTCAAATTTCGGTCTGCCGGATTTGGTCAGGCCGTTTTTTGATATTATGTCGTCTTTGAAATGGGCGGTTGTTTCGTCAGTGAAGCATAAAGGAGGATACATAACGCACCACCAGTTCTGCCCCTGCCCGTTTCCAATTACAACTCTGACGGCGGTATATTCGCCCGCAGGTAGAGTTATGTTTCCATAGGATTTTTTGGGGAAATGGAATTTTCCGAACTGCGCTTTTGCAGACGGATTTATGCCGTATGATGCAAGTGTAACCTTTGCAGCATCTTCCATGAGATTAAGACTGTGCGGTATTTCTTCGGGACTTAAGGTGTTTGAAAGGGCGAGAACACTGTCACGCACTTTGAGCTTTACATACTGGTCATATTCGCTGTCGCTGTTTGCAATAACGTGCAGCCGGATTATATTCATATCCTCGCTGTCTGCAGGAGTGATTAAAAGAAATGGGAGAATGAGAAAAAAGGCAATAAAAAAGTTTTTCATAGATACCTCCGGAAAGCTTTGTGGCACTATTATTGACGGCTTTCCCGGAAGATAAACAAAAAACCGGCTTACTGCCGGTTTTTTTATGTTACCTTGTATGAAATTATTAAAATTACCGCACATGCAGTAACAAATGCCAGAGTGGAAATGTTTTTGATAGTAGCTTTAAGTCCAACGGAAAAGGGGTTGCGTTTGTTTTTTCTCGGCAGAGCTGATATAACACTGCGGACAGATTTTTTTTCATCATCCGTCAAAATGTTTTTTGGAAGGATTATGTAGTTGTTTTTGGATATAAAAAAGCAAAACTGTTTCACCGTTTCATAAGCCGAATAAAGACTTTTTAGTTCAATCACCGACGGAGTTGAAGATTCGCGTATTATTGAAAGAGTGTCGCTGGTGAGCGATATGGTGTAATGCGGATTTGGGAAAGAGCCGGAGGCATATTCCTCTTTTGCAGTTTTGGGAAGTTTCACAAAAATACTGTTGATATAAGAAACAAGCATGTATATTCCTATAACGGCAATGATAAAGCTCCGCTGAGTCATAAAATAATCCCACAGGACAAACAGACTTAAACAGGATACCCATATTATGGTGAAAATACCGGTATAGTCATATAAAAACGCAAAATATCTGAATGTGCGATAATCTTTTGCAGAAATATCAACTTTTTTATCTTTCAGCATTTTTTTCTCCTCTTTGTCTTACAATCTCGTAAAGAACGATTCCTGTTGCAACAGATGCGTTAAGGGACTGGATTTTGCCTAGCATGGGGATTTTTACAAGAAAATCACAGTTCTTTTTGAGTAGCTCGCTCATTCCTTCACCCTCGCTGCCCACAATAAGAGCAATCGGGCCGGTCATATCCTGGGTGTAAATATCCTTTTCTCCGCTGACGTCGGTGCCGGCTACCCAAACGCCATTTTCCTTGAGCAGTTTTACAGTGTCGTTGAGGTTTGAAACCTTGGCTATTTTAAGATTTTCCACTGCACCGGAGGCAACCTTTTCAACAGTTTCGGTTATTCCGCAGCTTCTGCGTTTAGGAATTATAAGACCATGGGCGCCTGCGGCACAAGCAGTTCTTATAACCGCACCAAGGTTGTGAGGGTCGGTAACGCCGTCTGCAATGACAATGAACGGGTCCTCGCCTTTATCTTTTGCTTCAAACAGGATATCCTCCACCGAAACATACTCTGTTGCGGCGCACATTGCAATAACACCCTGATGACTGCCTGTTTTTGAAAGCATATCAAGCTTTTTTCTGCTGCAGTTAATTACTACCAGCTTGTTTTTCTTGGCAAGACCAACTATTTCCGAAAGGCGCCTATCACCTTCCTCAAGGACATATATACGGTCTATGGCACGCCCCGATTTAATTGCTTCTTTGACAGTATTTCTGCCTTCTATCTGAAATTCCATCTTATTTCCTCCGGAAAACTTATATGCGTTTAGTATATCATAAAAAAAGAGTTATTACAAGAATATTTTTTCAGCTATGCAAATATAAATAAAAATATAAAGAGGTGAGAATTTATGGATAGACAAAATCAGTCGGCTATGCCACAGAACATAATTCTTGAGGGACGCAAAAAACTGTCCGTTTCCGGAGTGGAGGATATAGACAGCTTTGACGAAAATTCAGCAGTTATTTTTACTTCAATGGGACTTATTGAGGTAAAGGGCTCGGATATACACATGAACAAGCTTAATCTCGAATCGGGGGAAATTGTGCTGGAGGGTGAGTTTGACAGTGTGATTTACCCGGATGAAAACAGCGGGAAACAGAAAAAGAAATTTTTGTCAAAGCTTCTGGGTGAGTAAAAATGCCGGTAAACGTAAATCAGCAGACAATTGTTTTCCTGATGTGTGTACTGACCGGAATGGCGTCAGGAATAATTTGGGATGTGCTTAATATATCAGCAAAAAAACTGCGCTTTAATAAAGGCGCATTTTTTGTTCAGGATATACTCATCTGGGGAATAATTCTTGCCTTTTTCTTTGGTGTTATATATAAAATTAACGGAGCAATTTTAAGATGGTATGTTTTTTTGGGAGCTCTGCTCGGAGCAATGCTCTATATTCTCACTATAAGGAAAGTAACGATAAATATAGCGACGTTTCTAATAAATCTTGTTTCAAAAATAATTATTAAGATAATCAAAATTTTGCTGTTTCCTATCAGGAAAATAATGAGGCTTTTTACCCCAGTTATAAAGATTGTGCAAAATGCACGAAAAAAAGCGTCCAATTTTGTGCAAAAAAACATTGAAAAAATTAAACGAATTAAGATATTATTAAATAAGGTATAATTATTGTATAGTAGGTATACAGCGAGAAGAAGAGGTGTCTGATGAGACTTTTTAATATATTAAACAGCAAGAGTTTTAAAATAATCTGCCTGACTGCGATTATTATTTATGTTGCATTTACTGTTTTTTCACAGCAGAGCACCATAAAAGAGAGCAAGAGAATCCTTGAAAATTACAACCAAGATATAAAAGAGCAGGAAGAAATTGCTCTGGAAATTGAAGAGGAAAAGTCCAAAATCGGTACGGACGAGTATGTTGAGAAAGTGGCAAGAGATAAACTCGGAATGTGCAAGGAAGATGAAAAAATCTTTATTGATGGTAAAGATAATTAATTTTGCAGTAGCATTACAACTGAGGAGGAGCGTGTTTTGAGTACACAGCTTGAAACGGGGAAAATAGTTGAAGGGAAAGTCAAAAGCATTGCACCGTTCGGTGCTTTTATCGAGCTTGACGGTGGCGTGCAGGGACTTGTACATATTTCGGAGATTTCGTTCGGGTATGTAAAAGAGGTTTCCGACCATCTTAAGGTGGGGGATACCGTTAAAGTGAAAATTCTTTCAGAAGGCAAAAACGGCAGACTTGATTTGTCGGTTAAGCAGGCGGCTCAAAGGCCTCCCAAACCGGAGTTTAAACCTGTACCGCCGGAGAAAATGTCTTTTGAAGATATGCTTTCCAAGTTTAAAAAGGAAAGTGATGAGAAAATGAGTATGCTCAAAACAAACGTTAAAGAGAGCAGAAGAAGCAGAGGGTAAAAATTTTCCGCAGGAAACACAGGTTTCCTGCGGCTTTTGGTTTGGAGAAGAAATATGAATATTTCTGTTATTTGTGTAGGCACCATTAAAGAAAAGTTTTTCAGGGATGCCTGCGGAGAATATATTAAAAGAATTTCAAGGTTTGGCAGGGTTAATATAATTGAGGTGGACGAGTGTCACACTTCGGGCAATCAGGATAAAGAAAAAGAGGGCGTACTTATTGTAAAAAAGATTAATCCTTCAAGCCTGAAGGTTGCTTTGTGTGTTGAGGGTAAAAAGAGGTCCTCGGAGGAACTTGCACAGCTGATAAAGGACGCAGGGATAAACGGCAAAAGTGAGATAACTTTTATAATAGGCGGCTCGGAGGGGCTTAGTGACGAGGTTAAAAATGTGGCAGATGTCCGGCTCAGCTTTTCGGATATGACATTTCCTCATCAGCTTATGAGGGTGATTTTATTAGAGCAGGTTTATCGCGGTTTTAAAATAAATGCAGGGGAAAAGTACCATAAATAGAATTTGACAATAAATTGTCGAAATGCTATAATTGGCGTATATGGATTTTTGCAACACAAAAATCCAAAAGAGATTTTATCTCTTTGGCAGTCTTAAGACTGCGAATACTAATTGACGGCGTCATAAAAATGTCCTTGCGAGCAAGCATTTTTACTCCTGGTAGAATTGGCGTATAAGGATTTTTTTACAGAAAGGGAAAAAACATGATTAACAAATTAAACGGCGGCACTGCCCAGACAAGACTTGCGGCTTTAAAAAGTCTTATGGAAAAAATTGAAAAAGGTGAAATAAAAAGACCGGAAACGGGAAATGATGTAAATAACCACATTCATACTATATATTCTTTTTCGCCATATTCACCCACCAAAGCTGTGTGGATGGCATATAATGCAGGACTTAAAACTGCAGGAATTATGGACCATGACAGTGTGTCCGGTATTGAGGAATTTCTTGCAGCTGCAGAAATTGTTGATATGGCGGCTACTGCGGGTGCTGAGGTCAGAGTCAGCATGAAAAACACCCGTCTTGCAGGCAAAAAGATAAACAATCCTGACCAGGATGAGGTTGCGTATGTTGCACTGCACGGTATTCCTCATACTCAGATTGAAAAAGTAAAAGCCTTTTTTGGCCCAGTTACAGAGGCAAGGCTTAAAAGAAACCGCAAAATGGTGGAAAGAATTAATGAGATAATGGCACCGCATGGTGTTGTGCTGGATTTTGACAAGGATATTATTCCGCTTTCCATGCTTCATGAAAAAGGCAGTGTTACGGAAAGACATATTCTGTTTGCATTAAGCCTTAAACTGACCTCGAAATTCGGCAGAGGTAAAGCGATTGTAGATTTTCTGAAAAATGATATGAAGATTGCGCTTTCTGCGAAAATTGAAGGTTTCCTTTCAGATGAAAACAATGATTGCTATGAGTATGACCTTTTAGGTGCGCTTAAAAGCGATATGGTTGAGAAATTCTATATTCCTGCAACCGACGAATGTCCCGATGTAAGGGATATTGTAAAGCTGGCCAAGGAGACGGGAGCAATACTTGCGTATGCATATCTCGGTGATGTGGGTAACTCGGTTACCGGAGATAAAAAGACTCAGAAATTTGAAGATGATTATCTTGACCTTTTATTTGAAGAAATAAAAGAGCTTGGATTTAATGCGGTAACATACATGCCGTCAAGAAATACAAAAGAGCAGGTAGAGCGTGTTATGGCGCTTTGCGACAAACACGGCTTTTTCCAGATAAGCGGTGAGGACATCAACACACCAAGACAGTCTTTCATTTGTCTTGCACAGAGAGATGAGATGTTCAGCCATCTTGAGGAAGCTACATGGGCGCTTATCGGACATGAACGTGCTGCAACGGAAAATCTTGAAGATGGTATGTTTTCTGAAAAGACTTGCGAAAAATATCCTGACATCAAAGAACGAACAAAAATTTATAGTAATATAGGCAGAAAATAATATCTGTCCTTCTAAAGGGAGGAAGATTATGAAAAAAATAAGCAGGAAAAAACTTATCATTGTGCTTCTGGCTGTCGTGGTTTTCGGAATGCTTTATATTTCTGTAAACGGACTGTTTGCTAAAAAGGTGGAAAAGGAAATTGTTATTCCGGATGGCGCCGGTGCAAACAGTGTTGTAAGCATGCTCAAAGATGAGAGGCTTATTAAGAGTGAGTTTGTCATGAAAATGGTTATTAAACTCAGTGGCAGTTCGGAAAAAATCAGAAGAGGCAGCGTGGAAATATCGTCAAAAATGAGTTATGGCGAAATTCTGAATAAACTGAAAAGTGCAAATTCCAACATAAAAATTACAATTCCGGAAGGTTACGAGATTGACAGTATTGTAAAGCTGTTTGAGCAAAAGCTTAAAATACCGGCCAGGGAATTTTACAATGAAATGGCGACCGGAAAATTTGACTATGAATTTGTAAACGGACAGTTGCCTGTCGGAAAGTACCGGCTTGAGGGGTATATTTATCCTGAAACTTATTATTTCGACAAAAGTATGACGGCACATCAGGTAATTGATACTTGCCTTGCACAGTTTGATAAAGTTTATACTGCTGAAATGAGAAAACAGACCAAAAAGCTTGGTTTTACCTATCATGAAATGATAACTCTTGCTTCTATCATTGAAAAAGAAGGAAAGACAGACCTTGAAAAAATTTCATCAGTTTTTCATAACAGGTTGAAGTCAGATAAATTCAGTTACCTTGAATCGTGTGCTACCGTTATATATGTTACAAAACAGCCTAAAGACAGGCTGACATATAACGATATAAATGTTGATTCACCCTATAATACCTATATAAACAAAGGATTACCGCCCGGACCGATAGCCTCCCCGGGAGAGCAGGCGATAAAAGCGGCAATTTACCCGGCAGACACAGACTATTTTTATTTTTCCGCAATAGAGGGCGGGAAAAATACTTTCTCAAAAACCTATGAAGAACATCTGACAAAACAGGAGTAATATATGTTTGACGACAGCGTTGCAAGCGAGCAGATAACAGAATATTTAAGGTCGCTGATAAAAGAGAATAAGGGGATTTTAAAAGAGCTTGAAGAAAAGGCCTTAAAAGAATATATCCCTATTATATCGCCTGAGGTTGCACAGCTTATCCGTCTTTTGACCGAGATGACAAAAGCAAAAAGGATTCTTGAAATAGGCAGTGCGATAGGGTATTCTTCCATTTTATTTGCAGGCTTTTCTGAGGACATAAAAATTACCACCATAGAAATGGATGAAGAAAGGGCAAGTCAGGCGGAGGAAAATATCCGCCGTGCAGGCTTGGAGAGAAAAATAACCCTGCTTAAAGGGAATGCACTTTCTGTAATGGACGACATAGAAGAGGAATTTGATATGGTGTTTGTTGATGCCGCAAAGGGACAGTATAACAACTTTCTGCCCAAGTGTCTGAAACTTTTAAAACCGGGTGGAGTTTTGATTTCTGATAACATTCTCTATCGTGGAACGGTTGCAGAAACGGGATTTATCCCGAGAAAGCACCGCACCATTATAGTAAATATGAAAGAATATTTAAAAAGACTTTCGGAAGATGAAAAACTGACAACCTCAATCATTCCCATAGGGGATGGCGTGGCTGTCAGTCTGAAAAAAAACTAAAAGATATTTGTTTTACCAAAATCCTGCCTGCCGTTTCGCAGCGCAGGATTTTTTGCCGTCAGTGCAGCAATATCGGCACTTCGGCAGTCAACCTCGAACATTTTCTGAGCATAAGAGTCAAGCTTTTTATAAGCTGACGGAGTTGTAATGGTGGGCAGGGTTGCTTTCTTTTTCATAAGGGAAAGCAGTTCTCTGCCTTTTTCGTTTGCTGCAAGTATGCGGATATATGCCGGGCCTGATTCCACAAAACCTGACAAATCGGCATCTTTTAACCCCACCGCATAGCAGGAGATTATTCGCATCAGCCTTGCATAGGTGTAGCGTTTGGTTTTAACAAGATTTATAAGTTCGTCGGTAGACTTTGCCGTAAATGCACAGTCGTAAAATCTGTTTTCAAGACCTTCAGAAACGTATGCGGTGCCCTCCATACTGTCTCCACTTCTCAGCTTACCAAGGATAAGGCTGTCAAGCAGAGAAAGGTCGGTATAGTTTTCATTATAATATTCTTTTTCAAAAATTTCATAAACCTTTTTTGGAACGAAATTTTTTATGTCAGAAAAATTATTTTCTGCAATCATTTTGCGTATAGCGGTAGCACTTGCGAAATTGCCATTTGCGTTTTCGCTGTGATAGCCATCGTCGGTGCGCTTTATGGTATGTGGCTTTATGTCTGGCGCATATAATGAAATGGCACGCAAATATTCTGCACCCAAAATGTCGTTGGGAGTGGAAAGCGGATTGTCTGATGCAGCGGCACAAGCGGACGGGTAGGACATACCTTTGTCCATATAAGCTTTTATATCTCCGGTTTCTAAAGAGGTAAGAGCTGATAAATCACCGCTTTCGCTACCGAAACATAAAGAATTTACAATTCCTGTTGCAGAGAGAAGCCGAACGCTGCCCTCTGCAAAAAATTGAGCCGGAGCACAGCAGTAGAAAAAGGGAAGTTCAATAACAAGGTCGACGCCGCATGCTATAGCGGTTTTGGCTCTTATGAATTTGTCAAAAAGCGCAGGAGTGCCACGCTGAGTAAAGCTGCCACTCATTACAGCAATAATTCCGTCGGCACCGCAAAGCTCCTTTGACTTTTCTATATGAAATTTATGTCCATTGTGAAATGGATTGTATTCAACAATTATTCCGCAAATATTCATATATTTAATCCTCCGATAAATGTATTTTACCACAAATAAAAATTTTTTTCAAATTTTTTTAAAAAAGTATTGACAAACTACATTTTTGTTGCTATAATAAATTTGTAATCGATACAAAATCGATTTGAAAAGAGGTGAATATATGACATCAGCCGAAATTTTACTTGCGCACAATATCAGGCCGTCGCTCACAAGGGTTATGATTTTTGATTACCTAAGAGAACATCGAACGCATCCGACGGCGGATGAAATATTTGTGGCGCTTCATCCAAAAGCACCAACATTGTCAAAGACAACTGTGTATAACACAATGAAGCTGCTTTATGGGGAAGGCATTATTAAAATGATTACCATTGAGGAGCAACAAGCAAGGTTTGATGCCTGCGCCGACAATCACGGACACTTTTTATGCACCGGGTGCAGTAAGGTTTTTGACTTTGATATTGAGTTCCCGCCGGAGACTCTTCCTGACGGATTTGAAGTTTCGACCAGGGACATATATTTCACCGGCAAATGCAGCAAATGTAAATAAAAAAATTTTTATAAAAGGAGATAGTAAATTATGAAAAAGTATGTATGTTCAGTATGCGGTTATGTTCACGAAGGAGATAGCGCTCCCGAAATGTGCCCTGTATGTAAGGCAGTAAAGTTCAATGAAATGGCAGAAGGTGCGGCTCTTGCAGCAGAGCATGAGTATGGCGTATATGCCAAAACAGTAAAAAACAATCCCGACATTAGTGATGAAGATAAAAAGTTTATTTTTGACCAGCTGATGGCTAACTTCAACGGCGAATGTGCTGAAGTTGGTATGTACCTCTGCATGGCAAGAATTGCTCACAGAGAAGGTTATCCTGAAGTAGGTCTTTACTGGGAAAAAGCAGCTTATGAAGAAGCTGAACACGCTGCAAAATTTGCAGAACTTTTAGGTGAAGACTTAGAACCCAACATGAAAGCTACAACAAAAGATAACTTAAGATGGAGAGTTGACTGTGAATATGGTGCAACACAGGGTAAATTCGACCTTGCAGCATGTGCTAAGAAAAACGGCCTTGACGCTATCCATGATACAGTTCATGAAATGGCAAGAGACGAAGCTCGCCACGGTAAGGGATTGGAAGGTCTCTTAAACCGCTATTTTAAATAAAAATAGATACAAATAAATACGATTTGATACAGGGGTTGAGGTTTCTCAACCCCTGTTTTTATGCGATATTTGGGCAGTAATGTTTCGTGTACTTCCTGGTCACGAAACTACGACGAATTTTCATATAGAAAAATGATGATTTAAGGGCAAATAAGGGATAGACAAGGGAAAGAGATTTTTGAGATGAATTTTCTTGTGTCTTCCCTTATTTTGCTTTCAAATACAGATATATAAAGGGTTTTAAGCCTTCTGTATAATGTGAATAAGGGAAACCTTAATACATTACAGGAGGATTTTTTATGAAAGGTAGTATCAGAAGAAAGGGAAAAACATGGTCGTATAGGGTGTATGTGAGTACAGTTGACGGTCAAAACAAGCAAATTGAGAAAGGTGGTTTCAAAGCTAAAAAGGATGCTGAACTTGCACTTACAAAGTTTGTAAATGACTATGAAGAAACGGGCATCTATCCCGAAAATAAGAAAATAACATTTAGTGAGGTTTATGAGGAATTTATCGAACTTGAGGGCAAACTGACAAGAGCTTATGCAACACTTAAAAAGTATGATTCTATGTATAGGAATCATTTCAAACCTGCTTTTGGGAATATGTATATGTATTCCATCACACAAAAGGCTCTTGAAAGATTCGTAAATGAAAAAGGAGAAAAGTATAGCGAAGAATTTGTAAAAGGCTTATTCAAAACATTAAAGTGTATTTTTGACTATGCCCATAGAAAAAGATATATGAAGCGTAATATATTTGATGATGTTACTCCACCGCCCGATCCGAGACATGTGGGAGAAATCAAAGTCTATTCGCCCGAAGAATTATCTCTGATGTATAAACGACTTGAAAGCACAAATGTAAGAATACCATTCTACATTGCTCTCAATACCGGACTAAGAGAAAGTGAATGTATGGGACTTAGATGGCGTGATGTGAATTTTGAAAAGAAAACCATAAGTATTAATAAACAACTTCTTTATCAGGATAGAAAGTGGTGTTTCTGCCCACTTAAAACCAAGAACTCATACAGAACAATAAATATATCTGATAATTTTGTGAAATTCCTGAAAGAATTAAAAGAACAACAAGTAAAGAATAAGAAACTCTATGGCGAAGGATATAAAAGAAACTTCGTCACCGAAAGACTTCATAAGAATAAGGAAAACTATATTGAAGTGATAGACCTTATAAATGTAAAAGAAAATGGCGAAATGCTGACACATAATAGCATTAAGTTCTTGTCAAGAATAATAAGAGATGATTTGCATATCCCGTTTAAGTTTCATAATCTTCGCCATACATATGCAACGATATTAGCCGAAAGCGGTATAAGCCCAAGATATGTACAAGAAATGTTAGGGCACTCAAAACTCGAATTTACATTGAAGTATTATACGCATATAACCGGACATATGGCAGATATGGCAAGGATGGTGATTGATAAAAAAATAAAGATTTAGTATATTAGACATGTAAAACCCATATACTTAAATTATAAATTTGTGAAAAAAACGTAAATTTGCAAAATAAGTATTGACAAAATAGATTCTTAAGTATATAATACTAATAGAATTAAGATTGGAGGAATTTAAAATGTTAGTAGGATTTACTTTTGAAAATTTTGCATCATTTTATAACAATACAGAATTTGCAATGACTGTTAGCAAAAGCGACAATAGATACAAGGAACTTAATACATTTAGTACACCACATGGCGAATTGCTGAAAAGCTGCTTGATGTATGGTGCAAATGGTAGTGGAAAAACAAACTTTATTAATGCACTGTCTTTTATGAAGGCGATTGTTACATCAGAATTAGATGTACAAACAAAGATAATTTCCAATATAAATTACTTCTTGTTTAACAAATCATCCAAAGAAAAGCCAATCAAGTTTTCAATTTCATTTATTATAGATGATATATTATACGATTATGGTTTTTCTATTCTAAACAATAAAATAACAAGTGAATATCTCGATAAGAAGGCGCAGCGAACAACAAATGTGTTCACACGTTCCGGTAGCGGTTTTGAAACTATTAAACTTAATACTAAAGATTTTAAGAATGTCGAGCATGTAATTAAAAATACAAGAGAAGATGTATTGTTCTTATCATGGGCAAACTTCTGCAACAATGAAATGGCAATGAAAATCTATAAATGGTTTGATGATATTCAAATATTTGATGCAGATGATACCAGTCAACTTTTATCTGTTACCGTAGATTATATGGAACAAAATGATAACGGCAAAGAAGAAATCATAAATTTAATGCATAATGTAGGCATTAATATTGAGGACATGGAACTAGAGATAAAAGACTTAGAAATTACGGAATTTTTAATGTCAGCGCTCAAGAAAAGCTATAAGGAAAAATTTAAAAGCATGAAACCAAGAGGTGTAGATTTGACGGTTAAGCAAAAAGTTTACGATGAAAATTGGGAAAACTTTGAAATGGCCGATTTTGGTTTTGAACTTGAGTCTGCCGGAACAAGAAAACTGTTTGAAATCGCTGGTCCTATTATTTCTGCAATCAATAATGGTAGTGTTGTGTTGATTGACGAAATTGATGCAAGATTGCATCCGGCGTTAGTTAGACATTTAGTGATGATGTTTAATTCAATAAGTCAGAATCCTAAAAATGCACAACTTATTTGTAATACGCACGACGTTACCCTTTTAGATGAAGATATAAGACGAGATCAAATTTGTTTCCTGGAGAAAAATGAATATGGTGTAAGTGATTTGTATTGCTTATGCGACTTCACCGGTGTTAGAAAGGATAGCAAAATACTAAAACAGTACCTTCTTGGTGCTTATGGTGCTTTGCCTAACATTAAGGGTTCTAAAATGGATGTTTAGGAGGGTGTGGTTGAATGAGTAAATACCAAAGAAAAGCTCCCAAACGTCAACTGAGAGACCGGGTGTTAATACTATGCGGTGGTCAAACAGAAGAAATATATTTTAATAAGTTCAAAGAAAAGCATAAAGACGGGTTGAAGAATGTTACTGTAAAGGTAACAACCTGTAAACGTAGTAATCCTATTGCAGTTGTTGATGAAGCAATTTCATTGCAGGATTTTTATGATGAATTATGGTGTGTATTCGATAAGGACGATTTCGAAGATTTTGATGAAGCCATAAGAAAAGTGTCAAGATATCCGAAGATAAATTGTGCTTTTTCAAACGAGGCAATAGAATATTGGTTTACCTTATACTTTTCAAAAAAGACGGGACCAATCAGTAGAAGGCGTCTGAATGAAATGATAAGTAAACAATTTGGTGTTGAATATGATAAGAGCAGCGCAATAGTAGAAAGAGTATGTGAAAAGTTACAAACTCTTGATATTGAAGTAGCAGAGGAATGTGCTAAGAGAGGGTATGAATACCATGAGCTTAATTCGGGTAAAAACTTTTCGGATTGGCGTTCATGCACTTCAGTATTCATGTTGACTAAAAGATTGAGAAAATGGAATGAAGCTAAATAAGTTTTTAAAGGAGGAAATATGAGTTCTGAAATTACAAAGGAAACAGTAAAAAAAGGAAAATCAAGAAGGAATATGCCGTTTGCTTCAATGTCAGCAGAGGAATGTACTATAATTCCTGAAAGTATTTGGAAATATGCTTCTGGACAAAACATTCGAAGATTAACTTTGTTTGATCAAATGGGTAAAGCCCCAGAAAGCGGACCAAGTAGAACGCTAATCACAGCAGCGTCGAAATATGGCTTCACAAAAGGCGGAACCCAATCGGAATATATTGAGCTAACAGATGATGGCTATATCGCATTCAATCCTGATGAAAGTGAATACAAAAAAATAAAGTCACGATTTAAGATGATAATTCGGAACAATGAATATTTTAATGGGTTGTATGAAAAATATAAAAATTCAAAGCTTCCGGTCAAGTCTGTATTGATGGATTCGTTGGCCGAATTAGGATTAGATGAAGCATACAGGGATGATGGAGCAGAACTTTTTATTGTAAATGCAAGATTTGTGGGAATAATTAAAGTTCTATCTGGAGCTGAACGTGTAATCCCAATAGAGCAGGCTCTTGAAGAGTTAGAACAAAACACGCCTACGGAGATTGATGTATGCAATAGTCAAAGTGATAATAATTCTCATTGCAACACTTTGTCAGAGCCCATAAATGGAACAAATTGGGATAAGACTTGTTTTTATATTTCTCCTATTGGAAAAGAACAGTCAGAGGAAAGACTGCATTCTGATTTGTTCTTAGAAAGTATTATATCTCCAGCATTAGAGGAATTTGGATATAAAGTTATAAGAGCCGATAGCATTGGTAAGGCTGGTATGATAACAAATCAAATAATTGATTACATCATCAACTCTGCTCTTGTTGTGTGTGACTTATCCTTTCATAACCCAAATGTGTTTTATGAATTGTCTTTAAGACACTCAACTGGAAAACCGACTGTTCACATTATTAGGAAAAGCGATTCTATTCCATTTGATATTAATGATTTTAGAACTATAATAATAGATGATTCTAGTATTTATACTTTAATTCCTTCTTTAGACACATATAGGAATCAAATTACGCAACAGGTTAGACAAATGGTGGAAGAACCAGAAACAATTGATAACCCGATATTATCGTACTTAGAAAAGAATAATTTAAAACATTTTTAAGAAAAGGAGGTGAATGATAATGGCAAAAAATGCACCGACAGGTGATAACAGAAGAATTGGTGCTGTAAAGAGCAGAACACAGACATTTAATCCCAAAACTGAACAGTGGGTTAAACGTGATTCTAACACTGGCAGATTTATGGATGTTAAACAAGATGGCACTCCGTTTAAAGGTGTTACAAAAGAAAAATAAGAAAGGGGAAAAAGGTATATGCCAAAATTAAACTTAGTTGAAAAAAGAATTTTTGAAATCGAGGGATTTCAGGTTGAATTTATAGATGCAAGTGGGAAAAATATGAGGGGAGATAAACAAATCCCTAAACAATATGAAGCAGAGCGTGCAACAAGAAATTCATTTTCAGTTAGTGATTACAAAGAAAAACTAAAATTCCAATATCCCGGATATGATTTTAAAATTTTAAATTCAGATGGAAGTGTTGCAAGAGGTCAGACAAAATTGGCAACCGTAAGGGATACATACTTGGAAGATTAAGTTCTTGCATTATTCTACAAAATATGCTATAATAAGACCATAAAATAGATGCAACGACAATCTGTGGGCAAAAAATTCTTGTGGGCAAACGGTGGGCAAAATTGACACCGAAAGCTCGCAAAACCGCATAAATAAAGGCTTTCTGATTGGATTTCTGTGACGAAGCTCGTCACGGCAGAGGCCTTGAAGGACTTCTCAACAGATATTTTAAATAAAAATAGATACAATTAGATATGATTTGATACAGGGGTTGAGGTTTCTTTGGCCCCTGTTTTTATGCGATTTTCGGGCAGTAATGTTTCGTGCCTCAATTGTAAAGTGAAATGCAATACTTGTTTGTTTGATTTATATTTTTGAGTATATAAATTATAATTACGAACGGGTGTTGCATTTTGTTTTGCAAAAAATAATTAATGCTAATGCTTTGATACTCTTTGGTAAAAGAAAAAAATAATCTCATCAAATCAAAAAAATACTAAACATATTTACAAAATCACTTTTTTTCTGTTATAATAAAAATGGAATTTAGTGAATTGTTATAACTTTGGAGATGTTGTTGTGACAACACTATGTGATATATTTGCTGTATATAGATAATGGTTTTAATTAATATATTTTTATGGAATTTATACGGAGGAAAAAGTATGAAAAAGTTTTTTGGTTTTTACACAAAAACCCCATTAATTTTGAGGATTGCGATAGGTCTTGTTATAGGTATATGCCTTGGACTTTGGGTTCCTGAAGCAGGTTTTGTAACTGTTTTTGGCGATATTTTTGTCGGTGCACTTAAAGCAATCGCACCAATACTTGTATTTGTACTTGTAGTGGCATCTTTGGCAAGTGCGGGCAAGGGCATAGGAAACAGATTTAAATCTGTAATATTTTTCTATATGCTAAGTACTTTCCTTGCTGCAGTAATTGCAGTTGTTTTAAGTTTTATTTTCCGCACAACAATCCCTCTTGCTCAGGCTGTAGAGCAGACCGCTCCGACAGGACTTGGCGAAGTCTTCCGCACACTTATGGGAAATATGGTTATGAATCCTGTAAGTGCACTTATCAACGCAAACTATGTGGGAATTCTCACTTGGTCTATCATTCTTGGTCTTGCACTTCGAATTGTTGCCGGCGAAAAGACAAAAGAAGTACTTACTGATATTTCAAATGCTGTATCAAGGTCGGTAGCATGGGTAATCCAACTTGCACCCTTTGGTATTATGGGGCTTGTATATAGTTCTGTAAGTGAATACGGCCTTGAAATTTTCACTGATTATGGAAAAGTTCTTGCAGTTCTTGTAGGATGTATGATTTTGATGGCACTTGTGATTGATCCCTTGATTGTTGCTTTGGCATTAAAGAAAAACCCATACCCTCTCGTATTTAAGTGTTTCAAGGAATCTGGTGTAACAGCATTCTTTACAAGAAGTTCTGCTGCAAATATTCCGGTAAATATGAACTTATGTGAAAAACTTGGACTCGACAAAGAATATTACAGTGTTTCCATTCCTCTTGGTGCTACTATTAACATGGATGGTGCTGCAATCACTATCACTGTTATGTCTCTTGCTGCAGCTTTTTCACAGGGTATAGAGGTAAATATTTTTCTTGCAATACTATTAAGCTTTGTGGCAACGCTTGGTGCTTGCGGTGCATCAGGTGTTGCAGGTGGCTCACTTCTTCTTATCCCGATGGCATGTTCGCTTCTTGGTGTAGGTCAGGATATTGCAATGCAGGTAGTCGGAGTAGGCTTTATAATCGGTGTTATTCAGGATTCGCTTGAAACTGCAATAAATTCATCAGGCGATGTAATCTTCTGTGCAACTGCAGAATTCCGCGAATGGCAGAAACAAGGCAAAGAACTTCCGTTCTAATGGATCACTTAAATTAGACATGTTTACCATGATGCTTAAAAGAAAAGCTTTAAGGTGAACTCAATGGGAAAGTAAGGTGAATGCGAAATGATTAAAATAGCAATCTGCGACGACCAAAAAGAATATTTGGATACTGCAAAAAATCTGATTACCCAGTACGGAGCAGAAAAGGATGTTCCTTTTGACATAATTGAGTTTTCAAATCCGTCGGATTTGCTTGATGAAACTGTGGAATATGATATTTATTTGCTTGATGTTTGTATGCCTGGTATCACGGGTATGAGTTTGGCAACGGAGCTTCGTGCAAAGCGTATTGAAAGTCCGATAGTGTTTTTGACTTCATATTCCGATTACGCAGTACAGGCGTTTGGTGTGAACGCAACACACTATATCGTAAAACCCTACACGAAAGAAGAATTCTTCAATGGTGTAGATAAAGCGCTTACGGCTATAAACATCAATTCACCAAAAACCATAAAGCTAAAAATTGAGGGCGGATACAAAACCATTCTTGTTTACAATATTGTGTGGAGCGAATCAAACGACCATTATCAGATAATATCACTGTTAAATGGTGAAAAACTTTCTGTCAGAATTTCTGCAACCGAGCTTGCAGATAAACTCTCTCCTTTCGGATGCTTCTATCAATGCGGAAAAACATATATCATAAACCTTGATTATATTGATAAACTGTCGTCAAATTCTGCAGCGTTGACAAGCGGCGATAATTTAGTTATTCCGAGGACTGCATTCAAGGGCTTACAGGCTGCATATTTTGATTATTTCGGGAGGAGGTAAACGGATATGAGAGAGATAGGCGTTGTTGAAATTCTACTTTTGGTTTTATCTGTGCTTTCTCACGTTGGAATGTCGATTTTCCTTGCTAGGCCACGCTTTAACAGAGTTCTAACTGCACTTATATGGTTTGTATTCAGTATTGTGTTTTTAGGTTTGCCGGCACAGCATCCCCGTGAGAATTTCATTATCTCGCTTGTGCTTAACGGTGTTTTGTTCTTTTTCACAACGAAGGGAAAGCCGTCGGTAAAAGGCTTTCTGTTTTTAAGTTATGTATGTATATACACCTGCTTTTCCACAATGGCTACTTATGTGGGCGCAAGGCAAATACCACTTGCAGCTAAAATCATATTCGTAATTCTGACTATGGTTGTGCTTCAGCTTTTACTTTACTATGTGCTTTTGCCCAAGTTTAAGCGATTTAGTACATATATAAATGGTGGATGGGCAAAATATTATGCCATTGTAATAGCTTTCTTTATTATGATTGCGGCACAGTCCATATACTTACCGGATGAGCTTGCACTTTCAAATACACAGTTTATCTATTTTATGCTTACAGTTGCATCCTTCTTTGTGGTGTATGCTTCGCTATTTGCAAGTTTGCAGGATGCGGTCAATTATGAAAAAGAACGACGGAGACAGATCCACTCTGAACTACTTATTTTGCAGGTGGAGGCACAGGAAAAGGAAATCGAATATGCAAGGCAGTTTAAGCATGATATGCATCATCACTATGATGCACTTATGTCTTATGCTTCTGCCGGAGAAACGGAAAGAATAATTGACTACATTAAACAATACATGGAACAAACTGCTTCTTATGCACCAAAAACATTTTGCGAAAACCATACAATCAACAGTATTTTGGGTGTTTATCAGGAAAAAGCAAAAAATAAAGGTATAGATTTCGAGGTGCAGGCATCAACACGCAAAACACTTGGCATTGCTCCCCCTGATATTGTAACGGTGTTTGCCAATGTCATCGAAAATGCTTTGAACGGTGCGGAACTGGCACCTAAAAACGGAAGATATATAAAACTTGATATATTCCACAAGGGGAAGAAAATCGTTCTTAAATGTTCAAATTCCTGTGATTTAGACCTTGACTTTGATGATATGCCCGAACAAATGCGAAGCACAGGCATCAAAAGTATATGTTCTGTGGTTGAAAAACATAATGGTAACTGTCGATTTGTGGCGGGCGCGGGACAGTTTGAGTGTATCGTTATCATGGATGCATAGGTAAAAATTTAATCAATTCATAAAACTCTCTTGCTTTGTCAAGAGAGTTTTTTTGCAAATTACGACAGAAAACATACAAATTACGACAACGCTACCTATTTATTATATAAATTTGATAAAATTAAAGTGTATTTGTGAGTGGGGGTAATAGTATGAAGAACTTTAACAAAAAACTTTTAAGCTTCGCTATAGTTTTGTGTATGTTTCTCTCGTGTTTTTCGGGAGTGGTATTTGCAAAGGATACCGAAACAATCGTTATTCTTTATGAAAACGATGTTCATTGTGCAGTAGAGGGTTATTCTAAACTTGCAGCAATGAAAAATGAATTATCAGAAGATTATGAATATGTAGGCGTTGTATCCTCCGGTGACTTTGTTCAGGGCGGAACTCTTGGTGCAGTTTCCCGTGGTGAATACGTAGTAAGCCTTATGAACCTTGTGGGATATGATGCCGTAACACTTGGCAATCACGAATTTGATTATAAGCTCGCACGGCTCAATGAGCTTGCAGAATTGATGAACACAAAACCAATTTCCTGCAATTTTCAAGAGATAGGTACAAGCAAGCCTTACTTCGAACCGTATTCCATCGTGTCCTATGGTGATGTAGATATAGCATATATCGGCATCACAACACCGAGTGCATTGTCATCATCGTCACCTGCACAGTTTAAGGATGAAAATGGTGAGTATATTTACACATTCAATGTAGATACCCTTTACGATGTGGTACAGGCAAATATTGATTCTGCAAAGGAAGATGGCGCAGATTACATAATCGCCCTTTCTCATATCGGATATGAAGAAGATCCGCAGTATGAGGATGCCCGTGACTTAATTGAAAATACAGACGGATTTGATGTTGTTCTTGATGGGCATTCTCACTCTGTTATTGAAAATATGAAGCTGACCGATGAGGGCGGAAATGAGGTTGTTCTTACCTCAACAGGCACAAAGTTTGAAAATATCGGCAAGCTTACAATTTCAGGCGAAACGATTACAACAGAGCTTATAGAAACTGAAGGCTATACAAATACAGATGCATCCGTTAATGCAAAACTTGCGGAAATAAACGAAGCATATTCTGCCCTCGGTAATCGAAAGATTGGCGATAGTGAAATAGAGCTTATTACGCACGATGGAGATAAACGCCTTGTCAGGACAACAGAAACCAATCTCGGCAATCTATGTTCTGATGCTTTCCGCATTGTAACGGGTGCTGATATTGGCTATGTAAACGGCGGTGGAATCCGTGCACCAATTGAAGTGGGCGATGTTACCTTTAATGATGTACTAAACGTATTCCCCTACAACAACGCTGTTGTTGTGGCAGAAGTTTCAGGTCAGGTTATAAAGGACTTCCTTGAACTTGCCGTGAAATTTTGGCCGAGCGAAAGTGGTGCTTTCCCTCATATATCAGGACTTACATTCTCATTAAATGCTGCCATAGAGTCTGCTGCTCAGGTAGATAACAATTGGGTGTTTACGGGTATAGACGGAGAGTACCGTGTGTACGATATTATGGTGCTGAATAAAGATAGCGGAGAGTATGAACCGCTTGACCTTACCAAAAACTATTCCATTGCATCGGACAGTTACCATTTGCTTGAATGTGGTGATGGAATGAGTATGTTTGCAGATGCCACCATACTTCAAAACGATGGTATGCTTGATGTGGACCTCTTTGAAACATACATTACAGAAAACCTTGACGGTGTTATCGGCGAAGAATACGCAGAGGTAGATAACAGAATCACATTCACAAACATTGAAGCATCAAAGATTGATGTGAATATTGATTGGTATAAGGTGCCAAAGCTAAATAACGGTGCCGTACCTCCCGAACCTATTGACAGTCGAGATTCTGATATTAACGGATATATGTCTGTTGATTGTGAAGGTCTTGACTATTATCAGTACGGATGGGCAACTTATGATGAAGAAACCGAAAAGTGGGTATATGCTCATCTTATGGGCGACGAATATAGGATTAACAACGAGGACAGATATGCACTTGTGTTTGCTGCAGTTCTTAAACCAACCCATCTATTTGCGGATGAAATAGCTATCACGGGTTTTGGCGATGCAGAGCGTATACCGGGTGGAATATCTTTTATAGTGGGTTATACTTTAGAAATAGGCACACTTGATGAGGTTAACACAAAAGTACATTCTCACACAACCGGCGGTGATGCTCCGTGGGACGGAACAAGTGGCATCGTTTATGAAAATAACAAAGCATATATTTATCTTACAGGTGATGTAGCACTATCTGATACCCTTACCGTTGAAAGCGGTAATACGCTTAATCTATGCCTCAACGGGAACATTCTTTCCTACGAGGGAACAGAAAATTCAAGCGTTATTTATGTAAAAGAAAATGCAACACTTAATATTTATGATTGCAAAAACACTGTTCATAACGGATATATTGATGATGAAACACATTTGTGGAGGTCAGGCGATGCTCCTGGCGGTGCTGAAAGCTTAAACCTTATAGGCGGCGTTATAACAGGTGGCACAGGAAAAACACATACTAACCTCAATAACAATGGCGGCGGTATTTTTTCTTCAGGAAATCTTTCATTGTACGGTGGTAACATTGCAGGTAACACGGGCGTGTATGGCGGCGGTATTTTTATAGACGAGGGTAGCTTCAATATGTACGGCGGTTCCATTATTGGAAATGCTGCAAATACTTCCTACTCCGGCGGCGGTGGCGTTGATGTAGAAGATGGAACATTCTATATGCACGACGGCATTGTTGCACACAATTACAGTGCTTATGTTGGCGGCGGTGTGGTTGTTGATGATGAGTTTTATATGCTGGGGGGTTCGGTTGTCAATAATACTGCAAAGTTCGGCAGTGGTATCAAATGCGATGGAATGTTTGACGGATATGGCAACGGAAATATGTATATTTCGGGTACACCTGTCATAAAAGACAACACAGCAACCAGTCAAGGATCCGGAAATATTGATGGTATTCCTTACGTGAACGGTCCGCTTAAAGACGGTGCATTCATTAACTTGAATGTTGATTGCTATGGCACAGTTGCAGCTCCTTCAGGTGATGTTGAATCTATTACAGATTACACGGGATATTTTGAAAATAACACGCAATATCCTATGTATGTTGACGAATATGGTTATCTTGACCTTGGTTATACGATTACCGAGCAACCGTCGTTTGAAAACGGTTACACGGTCAGCCTGAACGAAAATTGTGGTGAAACATATCAATGGTATGAGGTGATTGAAGTTATATACTCATTCCCGGAAGATATTACGGTGGACCAGGAACAAATTTACTTCTTGCGGAATGAACTTAATGCATCTGATGATGCTTACATAGCAGTTCCCGGAATTTCTGACGAAGAAAATGGCTCTTTCGTATATGCGGTTGTCGCGTTCCTGGAAGAAGGAACATTTAAGATTACACCGACGGGCGATTCGTCAGGGGTAGAGTATAATTTGTTTGAGTGTGATCCTGTAGAGTTTACTCCGACCGAAGAACCGCTTGTATCTGTGAGTGAAAATACATGGAGCGTGGATGAAAATACACTGTACTTTGTTATAGCCTCTGCAGAGAGAAGTATTTCAGATATGCCTGAAGTAACAATGTCTTTCGACACATACACTCTTGGAAGTGCAGTTGCAGATGCAACCGAAAACTCCCTTACAGGTGCAGAAAACGGCAAACTATACAGACTTGTTGTTGATTTGGGAATAGAAGATGTAACTTATGAAGATGTAACTTATCTTCAAAGCAATACAGTTCAATACTATTCTTCAAGAGAAGTAACATTTAATGCAGGTGAAGGCACGGGAACAATGGATGTTCAGAAGATTCCTGAAGGCGTTGAAACTGCACTTAACAAAAATACATTCACCAGAAGTGGCTACAAATTTGCAGGTTGGGCAACAGATTCTGACGGTGATGTAGTGTACGAAGATGGTGCTAATGTTACTTTGAACGATGACCTTGCGCTTTTTGCAAAGTGGACTAAAATTCACTCGAGTTCCGGCGGTGGAGTAACTCACTATACCGTTAAGTTTGATACAAACGGCGGAAGTGTAATCACAAACAAAACCGTTACAAGAAACTCAAAACTTGCTGAGCCACAAGCTCCTACATGGGAAGGTTATAGGTTTATCGGGTGGTTTACCGATAAAGAAATGACAGATGCTTATGATTTTGAAAGTAAGGTAACAAAGAATTTTACACTTTATGCAAAATGGGAAAAGCACGATGACGAAATCGTAACTGCCGAATGGAAAAATCCGTTTACAGATGTAAAGGAAAATGATTGGTTCTACAATAATATAAAATTTGTTTTCGAAAACGGTCTTATGAAAGGTGTAACAGATACCGCCTTTGCACCAAACGAAAACTTAACAAGAGCAATGCTTGTTACAGTTCTTTACCGTGCAGAAAATGAGCCTGCCACAAACCGCAGTATTCCTTTCTCTGATATTGATATGGGTGCTTATTATGCAAATGCTGTATCTTGGGCAAAGCAGAACGGTATTGTAAACGGTGTAACAGAGAACGAATTTGCACCGGATGAAAGCATTACCCGTGAGCAGATTGCGGCGATTATGATGAGATATGCAGTCTATAAGGGAATGGATGCATTGACACTCGAAGAAAATCTTCATTTTGCAGACGCTAACGAGATTTCTGAATATGCAGTATCTTCAATGAATTGGGCAGTTGGTGCAGAACTTATAAACGGTAAGTCCGAAGGCATACTTGCTCCAAAGGATAAAGCAACAAGAGCTGAAGTTGCAGCAATACTACACAGGTATTTAAATATGGTAACAAGCCATAATTAAATAAATTATTAAATTTTAGGAGGAAATTTTATGAAAAGTAAAAAAATCTTTCAAACCATTTTAATTTTTGCTATGGTAATGACATTGTTTACAGGATGCACGGTAAACAATACTGATACAAATATAGAAACTGAAGTAAGCAATGTTCCGACAGTTATTGCAAAGACTAACGGCGGCGAAAAGTGGGAAACAAAAATAGACTATGCCAATGCAGATAACTGGCTTAGTGCAGAAGACGCAGGCAAGGATGTTGACGTTGTATATTTTTATCCAACAACCTTTTCAAAGGTATCTGACGATGCTCCTGATGTAGCAGATATTACAGATGAATCTATGCGTAGCGGTGCACAGAGAGAACTTAAAAATCAGGCTTCGGTATTTGGAGAAGATTGCAATATCTATGCACCTTTTTATAGACAGGTAAATGCAGCCTATGCACTCACTCTCAGCGATGAAGAAGCTGACGATCTGCTCCGTTATTCCGCATCACAGGATCCGTCCGCTGCACTTGATTACTACTTTGAAAACTATAACAACGGTAAACCCTTCATTCTTGCGGGACATTCTCAGGGTTCTCAGATTCTGACTATGATTCTTTCTGACTATATGAAAGAACATCCTGAGCACTACAAAAATATGATTGCAGCATATGTAATTGGATATTCCGTAACCGACAAATATCTTGCAGCAAACCCACACCTTAAGTTTGCAGAAGGTGCTGACGATACAGGTGTTATCATTTCCTACAATACAGAAGGTCCTGCAAATAAGGATCAGCACAATGCGGTAGTAACCGACGGAGCTATTTCCATTAACCCGATTAACTGGAAAAAAGATGATACATATGCATCTAAAGAAGAAAACCTCGGTTCACTTAATATAGACGGAGAAATCGAAAAGAATCTTGCTGATGCAAAGATTGATTTAGAGCGTGGTGTTGTAGTTTGTGAAACTGCCGATTCTGCAGTGTATGCAATTCCTGAAGCTGCACATGCACTTTTCGGACCTGAAAGCTACCATGGACAGGATTACGGTTTCTATTATATGAATTTGCGTGAAAATGCCAAGGTAAGAATAGAAGCATTTAAAAATAAGTAATTGAGGTGATATTATATGTTTAAATCCAAGCCACTAGTTGCACTGGTCTTGGTTCTGAGCGTGTTGCTGTCCATAAGTGCACCTGCTTTTGCGAATAGCGAGGTTCCATACGAAACAATAGGTATTACACGGCAGGAATTTGATGGCAATATTATTTACTTTGGTGCACCGGGACCGGTGTTTGACGAAAATGACAAAGTATATGCATTTCCGATTTTAAGAAGCGGTGATGTTTCGCAGGAAGCATCAGTAGTGCTCAGAACTCTTGATTTTTCAGCACTTTATAATAAGGATTACAGTATTATAGGCGATAGTATAGAAATCATAGAGAGAGACAAAACTCTTATTGAACTGGCAATTACCGGCGAGAAGTCAATCATAGATGACTCCGCTCTGAACGAAATAGAGGAAGGTAGTCAGCAAATTGGAGAAACAATCGAAGAAAACAGTGATGTACTGACAGACGATGATCCCGATTCTCCGGATGCTGAAGTCGAAGAAGAAACAGCTGATGAAACTGTTAACACCGAAGTCGAAACAGAAACTGATAATACAGAAAAAACTCCTGATGAAAGCAAGGAATATTTTGCGGTTGTGCCTGAAATTGAAGTTGAAGAAACCTCGGGCAAAAGCAAACTTGCTTTAGAAAAAGAGGCACATACAGGAAAACTCACCAGAGAGGTTCAGAAAACAGAAGTGTATAATGAACTTGGCGATATTGTCAGGGATGAAATGCTTGGCGATATATTTGAATATGTAAATTATTCATCCGAAACTGTTTTAACCTTTGCCCCTGGTGAGGAAGTTAAATATGTTAATATACGTATTATGGATGACGGCATTTCAGAAAGTGAAGAATATTTCACTCTTCTTATGACAGAGCCGCAAGGAGCCGAGCTTTCTGAGCTGACAGCAACAAATGTAATCATCACAGATGATGAACCTGTGGTGCTTCCCAAGGTAACCTTTTCGTCGGATGAATACAAATCAAAGGACGGAATAGTAAGTGTAACCGTAAAAAGAAACGGTGCAGAGTATTCGCCTGCAACTTGTATATTAGAGACAACAGACGGCAGTGCGATTGCAGATGTACACTATGAAAGCATATATGGTGAGATTGTTTTTGCACCATATGAAAAGGAAAAAACAGTAGATATTATTGTTGGCGGAAAAGGCGATTTCAAGCTCACCCTTTCAGATTTTACAGGTTGTGAAGCAGGTGCTTTAAGTCAGGCTACCGCCAAGATTGACGAAGGTGCAGGTATTGCTCTTTTTGCAGCCGCTAATGATGGACTTGAATTCCCCATTACGGTTAAAGACAAAACATATACAGTAAAATACAAATCCGGCGATATAGTCGGAGAAATATATGATACCGGCTATGATCCTCATCTTTTGGTAGGTAAGTACTATTTCTCTGCTCCTGACAGTAACAGTGGAATATTTAACTACAGCAGAGATAACCATACCGGCACTGTGCCTTCCAATAAGGGTAATTATAATTCCTTCTATTCAGGGCCGAGCACCACAGGTGATTTCGCCACCGGTAACGGTCAGTTGGAGTATTACCATTCTTACACAAAAAGAACCGGTAGTATGTATACATACAGTAACGCTAATGCTACTACAAAAATAGAAGGTCCGTACTATCAGTATTTGATCCCGCATTGGGAGCAAGACAGAACCTTCGGTAATGTCTTTGTGAGTGACAGCCAGTTATCCTCAATGGATGTTTATGACAGAGCTTTAAATAAAGAGAAGCTTGAACAAGGTTTAATTGGTACGGGTATAAGAACGGGCAAATTTTCAAAAGAAACAAGTATGGATTCTGCCGTTCAGATTAAAGATGTTCTTAGCGCTATGTGCGTAAAGGTTGCTGCGGTGGATAAGTATACGGGCAGAACGCCTAAAATCAGAACCAAATTCTACGGTGTTGCGGCGTTTTATAAGAAGTATCGCATAAGTGTTACATATCCTACAGAAAAGCAGTTTATTACCGGTGTTAATTCAGAAACAGGGGAAGCTGTAACTACCGGCTATATTCCTGCTCAGGTAAATGTAAACTGCGGAGCACAGATACTCGGAAACAGAGAAAATATGGATATTTTCATCAATGATGATGAGAAAAAATCTAATCTTGTGTTCAGTGTCAGCGATAACCGTGTAAATGGTGTAAACGGAAAATTCGGTAAAATAACGGGGTATACAATCCGTATAGGGTCATCTTCGGCTTACATCAACAAGAGCTATCCTGCTGATTATTTTAGCTTCCTTGATTCTAAGGTGAAAGCCGGCGAAAGTACTACATCTTTGTCATTTACAAGTGCTGCTGTGGAATCTGTCAAGAAAAAGGCAAACAGCAACCTTGATACAATACCGATAGACAAGTATTTTTCTGCATGGATAGAATCGGTACAGAACGAGAAAAACTCTCAGGACAAGACACCGGGAGTTATCAGTGACGGCGGAAAAGCATACCATCAGGAACTTAAGTTTACTCCGATTGTAGATTATTATGATGTGGATGTTACCGTTGTAAAGCCATATACTGAAGGAACAGACATGAATGTTGTTCTCGGCGGCTTTAAGTGGCAGGAACTTTCTCTTGGAGAGCATAGCTTCCATGCAGGTGATTCACTTGATCTTACAGGTGAGCCGTATGATGATTCCTATAAGGCGGAAGGCTACGAGGTTTCGGTAAATGACGGTGTGTTCAACACCATACGTGATACAAAAACACTTGTACTGCTACCCGGAAATAAATACACCATAAGACCTGTAATTTCTCAAATCAACAACTGTATTGAGATTACCAGATCTGAAGGTGCTATGAAATATTTTGAAATTGGAAACAACGTTTTCACAGAAGAAGAACTTGCTCCTTATCCTGAATTTGCAGGTAAAACAATCCTGAAGCTTCATCCCGAAAAGAAAACCGTGCTTGAACAGATGACGCCCGAGGTTGGAAAAATTTATTATCTTGATGTTATATGGAAGGATAATCGGTCTAACAAAAGTTTCACATATTTCCCGTATATAACCGACAAAATGACGGGCAATAAGTATATAACAAACAGGTACTTCTTCAAGGCTCGATCTTTGCCGGGCGACAATGTAATAAACCTTGCAGCTTATCAAGCTAAGGCAGCTAATGTTGGAAAATACAAAATTAAAGGCTCTGTAAAGACATCCTACAAGCCGATTTTGTCAAACGGACTTGAATTTTCCAAAGAGGGCGCTCAGGGCTACAGTGTAATCATGGGTAGTGGCGAAACAGAATATGAAAAGACATCAGTAGATGGTGTTAAGGAAACTGTTACCGGTGTTGATACTGTCAAAGATTACACTGACGAAAACGGAAACTTTGAATTTGATGCAATTCAGGGCTTTAAGAATGTATATATAAACCTTTTGGTTACTAACGGAACAAATACCGAGGATATCATAAACGTAAAACTCCCCGCAAAAGGTACGAATGGTAAGGTAATAACTGTAGGCGCAGAGGAATTCTGTCTGCAGTATTCACCAAATCTCCCTTATATCCCCGAAGGCGGAATATCCTATTATTATGACAAGAGCACAAACAACGAGCAGATAGATTTAAGAGAAAACTCTATCCGTGTTTTTGACGATAATCTTACAATCCGTGCCGTTGTAAATTCCAATGGCAGAAAGATAAAGAAAGCGGTATTCAAGATTCGCACCACAAACGGTATTG
>JAZQYO010000007.1:0-199938 GCA_045633565.1 Clostridia bacterium
CCCAGATAATCCCATCCGGAAATTACTGTGAGCACCGCTGTTGCCCACATCAAAACATCTAAAACCGAAACACCGCCTATCGCCAAATGCTGACCGATGTTAAACGGGAACAGACCGATGCTGATAACAACCATCTGAACAACTGTTTTAACCTTGCCCCACATACTTGCCGCAATTACTTTTCCACCTTCAGCCGCAACCATGCGTACTCCTGCAACAATATATTCTCTTAAAGTGATTATAAACAGCACCCAGATATATGAATTATTTTCCATAGCAAGTACCGAAAGTGCTGCTGTAACTAAAAGTTTGTCTGCAAGAGGATCCATAAATTTACCGAAATTGGTTACTATACCCCTTTTCCTGGCAATGCTTCCGTCCAGATAATCTGTGAAAGATGCTATCCAGAACACCAAAAGCGCAAGAATATCCCACAAAATTCCCGGAATAAATGCAAATGCGACAAACACCGGAATTAAAAGCACTCTTAAAATTGTCAGTCTGTTTGGCAAATTCATATTTGTTCTCCCTTCAGGTCATACTGGTCTGCATGGGTAATTTTCACCTTTACATATTCGCCCGCTTTAATATCTCCGCCGTCAAAGATAACCGAGCCGTCTATTTCGGGCGAATCTCCCATAGTTCTTCCTACATACTGTCCGCCCATCATTTCTTCGGTCAGAACGGTGATTATAGTTCCGATTTTCTTTTGATTGCACTCGTAGGAAATCTTCTGCTGTAGCATCATAAGCTTATTTCTGCGTTTATCCTTTATCTCCTGCTCAATCTGGCCGGGAAGCTTTGCCGCAGCAGTTCCCTCCTCTGCAGAATAGGAAAACACTCCCACTCTGTCAAATCGCATTTTTTCTATAAAATCATAAAGCTCTGCAAAATCTTCCTCTGTTTCTCCGGGAAATCCCGTAATAAATGTGCTTCTGAGCACAATCTCCGGAATTTTTTCACGAAGCGTTTTTATAAGTGTTTCGCACTCGTTTCTTGTTGTTTTTCTGCCCATACGTTTTAAAACCGCATCTGATGCGTGCTGAATAGGAATGTCAAGGTATTTGCACACCTTTTCATTTTTCGCCATAACGTCAATAAGTTCGGGATAAATATATTCAGGATAGCAATAATGTACCCTTATCCACTTTATTTTTTCTATCTTTGAGAGCTCTTCTATAAGAATATGCAACGACTGCCTGTCATATAAATCCACGCCGTAGTTTGACGTGTCCTGTGCAATTAAAATAAGCTCAGTTACGCCTTTTTCGGCAAGTTTTTCTGCCTCAGAGATTATATTCTCAATCGGTCTTGAGCGATATTTGCCACGAAGCTTGGGGATTATACAATATGTACACTTGTTGTCGCACCCATCGGCAATTTTTAGATAAGCCGAGTAAGGTGGGGTGGCAAGTATTCTTTCTGCATCCGTTTTTATTTCACGGTTTATGTCGGGCAGATGGCGTACCTTTTGGTCAGCCAGCACCTGCTCAATTATGTCTTTTATATCGTTATAGCCTGATGTTCCAACAACCGCATCAACTTCAGGAAGCTCATCAAAAATTTCGTCGGCATATCTCTGCGCAAGACAACCTGTTACAACAAGTTTGCTGAGCGAACCCATTTCTTTATATTTTCCCATTTCAATTATTGTGTCAATTGATTCCTGCTTTGCATCGTCAATAAACCCGCAGGTGTTTATGATGATTATATCCGCATCTTCGGGGTTTGCCACAATTTCGTGGTCTTCTGCGACAATGCCTATCATGGTTTCGGTGTCGGTAAGGTTTTTAGGACAACCGAGCGACACAAATCCGATTTTAAGTTTCATATTCAAACTCTCCAAGTACTTTGTTAATATCCCACAGCCCAAAGCCTTTGCCAATCAGTCTGCGTTTAAGCCGTTCAATTCCTTTTTTGTCGGGATTTTTTCTAAGTTCTGATTCTATCAGCGCATAAAGCTGCTCAAAATCATCAAGCTCTGCTGTCAGCTCTGCCACCGTCTCACGGTCAATTCCTTTAAGTGCAAGCTTCTGTCGTATCATACGTACGCTGTATTTTTTAAGGCACAGAGCATCCTTTATATAGCTTTCGGCATACTGCCTGTCATCAATAAACCCGTTTTCTTTAAATACCTGGGTGGCACTTTCTATATCCGACTTTTCAAACCCTTTCTGGCGGAGTTTCTGCTTGAGCTCGGTCTCGGTTTTCATGCCGGCAGTTAAAAGCCGTGCAGCCGCACGCTTTGCCCCTTCCCGACCGGACAGGATGCAAATTTTTTCAAAAAGCTCGCCGTCAATCTCCATACCTTCGGACAGTCCAAGTCTGTAAACCGACACATCATCCAGCATCATGGAAGGACAGCCTTCAAGCTTTAGTGAAAAAAGCCCTGCCGATTTGAATTTTAAGCTTTCAAGTTTCATTATTCTTCAGTTTCTTCCGCTACTGTTTCGCCGCCTAAAAGACCGCGGTTTGTTCTGATAATAAGCTCAATTTCGTCCATTACCTCAGGGTTGTCAAGCATAAACTTTTTACAGTTATCTCTGCCCTGAGCAATTCTTGCGTCCTTATAAGAGAACCATGCACCGCTTTTTTGAATAATTCCTTCTTCAACGCCCATGTCAACAATTTCGCCTGCTTTTGAAATACCTTCACCGTACATAATGTCAAACTCAGCATCTTTAAAGGGGGGCGCCATTTTGTTTTTAACAATCTTCGCCCTTGTTCTGTTACCAACAATATCTGTGCCGATTTTTATGGCTTCGCCACGGCGGATTTCTATTCTTACGGAAGAATAGAATTTAAGTGCACGACCGCCTGTTGTTGTTTCTGGGTTGCCGAACATGATGCCGATTTTTTCACGAAGCTGGTTGATAAATATAACAATGGTGTTGGATTTATTAACAATGCCCGTAAGTTTTCTGAGTGCCTGCGACATAAGACGAGCCTGAAGACCCACAACAGAATCTCCCATCTCACCTTCAATTTCAGTTTTGGGAACAAGTGCCGCTACCGAGTCAATAACAATTACGTCAATAGCGCCGCTTCGGGTGAGCATTTCGGTAATTTCAAGCGCCTGCTCACCGTTGTCCGGCTGGGAAACTATCATTTTTTCAATATCAACACCAAGTTTTTTTGCATATTCCGGGTCAAGTGCGTGTTCTGCGTCCACAAACGCTACCTCACCGCCGGCTTTTTGCGCCTCGGCAATTATATGCAGCGCAATGGTTGTTTTACCGGATGATTCCGGTCCGTATATTTCAGTAATTCTGCCACGGGGTATACCACCTATTCCAAGAGCCGAGTCAAGACCGATTGAGCCGGAGGAAATTACCTCAACATGCTGCACGCCCTTGTCGCCCATTCTCATAACGGTACCTTTACCGAAGCGTTTTTCCATCTGCAGGAACATTGCTTTTAAAGCTTCCTGCTTTTCCTGTTCATTTGCTACTGTATTAAGCTGTTTAGTCTCTTTCATAATATCCGGTCTCCTCCAAAATAAGATTTAATATTTCTTTGGTTGCTTTTTTCCTAACGCTGTTTCTGCTTCCAGTGTAGTGCCTTTTCTTGCAAATAGTCCTGCCCGGTTTTGACAGGGCAATATATACAAGTCCAACCGGTTTTTCACTGCTGCCACCGTCCGGACCGGCAATTCCCGTTGTTGCTACGCCTATATCGGCGCCCGACACCTGGCGCACACCCTGTGCCATTTTCCTCGCAACCACTTCAGACACCGCACCGTACGCCTTTATATCCTCCGACGGTACCCCGAGTATCAGCGTTTTGGATTCATTACTGTATGTCACAAAAGAGCTGTCCAAAACTACCGAACTGCCCGGAGCACTTATGATTTCTGATGCTATCATGCCACCTGTACAAGATTCCGCAGTGGCTACTTTCATATCAAGTTTTGCAAGATGTTCTACTAAAATTTTTGCAAGAGCACTCATATTTCCTCCATAGATATTAGTTGGTTCTTACAGCAAGATATTCTGCTGTTTCTCTGAGGAAAGTTTCACTCATCCCTTCACCGGGGAAAAGTTGTGCCGCTTCCCTGGATAATCTTTTAACTGCCAGCTTTGCTTCTTCAAGTCCGCACAGGCTGACAAAGGTGGATTTTCCCTGCTCTTTGTCGCTACCGGTATTTTTCCCAAGCTCCTCATCGGTGCTTTCTATATCCAAAATATCATCTTTTATCTGAAATGCAAGGCCGATTTTTTCTGCATAGCTTTCAAGTTTTGCGAGCATTTTTTCATCTGCTCCGCCGACAATTGCCCCCATCAGGCACGCCGCTTTTATGAGCGCACCCGTCTTATGCTGCTGCAGACACAAAAGCTCATCATAGCTTATTTGTTTGTTTTCCGCCTGCATATCCATTACCTGCCCGCCCAGCATACCTTCCGGTCCATAAGCGTTTGCAAGTACTTTCATTGCCCGCCAAGCACATTCCATGTCTTCTGCATTTTTGAGAATAACGTTCATTGCCTCGCCTAAAAGGCCGTCACCTGCCAAAATTGCCATGGCTTCTCCAAAAGCAATATGATTTGAAGGTTTGCCCCTTCTCATATCGTCATTGTCCATTGCCGGCAGGTCGTCATGTATGAGCGAGTAAGCGTGAATCATTTCAACCGCTGCCGCAAAGGGAAGCGCCTTTTCTTTTTTCCCGCCGGAAAGCTCACAGCAAACAAGGGCAAGAACCCCTCTTATACGTTTGCCACCACCTAAAAGGCTGTATCTCATGGCTTTATAAATGTCTGCCTGAGGACCGCTTTTTTGGGGCAAATATCCATCAAGTGCGGTTTCAACTTCTGCCGCATATTCCATCAGCTTATCCTTATAGTTCATTGTTCCATATCCTCTGCTGAAATGCTGCCGTCAGCATTTTTAAGAAGAATTTTCACCTTCTGCTCCGCCTCGTCCAGCATTTTATTACATTCTTTTGTATATTCTACGCCTTTTTCAAACAACTCCATCGCTTCATTAAGCGGAGTTCCGCCGTTTTCAAGTTTTTTCACTATTTCACCAAGCTCTGAAATTGTCTGTTCAAAAGTTTTTTTCTCACTCATTATGGTCACCTACTTATTTGTTACCTCAGCGCCCACTTCACCGTCGCCAAGTTTTATGGTTATATTATCGCCCATTTCAACATCTTTTACAGATTTCAGCGGTTTGCCTTCCTTGCCAAAAGCTATGCTGTATCCTCTTGAGAGCACCGCCAGAGGACTTAATGCATCAAGGCCTGCTGCCGCCATTTTAAGTTGCTGAGCTTTGCGCTCCAAATTAAGTTCTGTCGCACGAATAAGGTCGTCGGCAAGCTGGTCTGTTTTGAGCCGTCTGTCTTCAATTCCTTTTTCAAGACCTTTAAACACACGTTCCATATTGAGCGACTGCACAAGCCCTCTTTTTTCAGTTACGTTATTTCTTAGTCCTGCTATAAGCTTGTCCATTGCAGTTTCAAGCCTTGCCTTTGTTTCAACATCGTCCGGGGCGACACGTTCTGCTGCCTCGGACGGCGTCGCCGCACGAAGGTCGGCTACAAAATCCGCTATTGTAAAATCTATCTCGTGACCGACTGCAGAAATCACCGGAATATGCGATGCTGCAATTTCACGTGCAACTCCCTCGTCGTTAAACGCCCATAAATCCTCTATCGAGCCACCGCCCCGACCCGTTATTATAACATCCACGCTGTCTGAAAGATTAAAATATCTTATCCCCTCTATAATCTGTGGAGGTGCATCCGGCCCCTGAACCAAAGTGGGGTAAATAAATATTTCCGGGTATTTGCTGCGCCGGCTCAATATGTTGAGCATATCCCGAATGGCTGCCCCCGTTGGAGAGGTGACTATTCCTATCCTTGCCGGAAATCTCGGCAGAGGCTTTTTTCGCGTTTGGTCAAAAAAGCCTTCCTGCGCAAGCTTTGCTTTAAGCTGCTCAAACGCCACATGAAGGTCGCCCACGCCATCCACCTTCATTTCGGTAACGTACGCCTGATAGCTGCCTCCCGCAATGTAAACCCTGACAGAGCATCTTGCCAGCACCTTCATCCCGTCCTCAGGCTTAAACAAAAGCGTTGATGCTGCGCCCTTGAACATCACCGCACGAAGTACCGAATTTTCGTCTTTAAGTGTAAAATACAGATGTCCCGAGCTGTGTGCCTTGAAGTTTGAAATTTCACCTTTAAGCCAGATGTTTCCTAAAACCCCGTCCGACTCAAGCCGGTTCCTGATATATTCATTTATTTCGGTAATTGTAAAGGTATCTTTCATTTATGATCCCGTCCTATGAACGCCACGCCTACGGCGTTGTCCGTCATATATTCCTGCTGTGCAAAATGCACTTTTTCACCAAAAGCATTTATAAGATGCTCCCTTATAACCGTGTTGGAGCTTACTCCACCCACCGGCAGAATATGATAATCTCCGGCATTTTTTACTGCTTTTTCAAGCGACATCGCAATACACCTGAAAACCGACGTAAATATTTCACCTGCCGGTACTCCCGATTTAAAAAGTCTTTCCGCCTGAATTTCAGCTCCGGAAAAATTTATATCACTTCCCGTTACGCTGACCGGAAGTTTTATGCTTGTTTCGTGCTTTTTTTCATCCATTCTTTTTCCGCAGGGAAACATAATGTCGCACATAACGCCTGTCCGGTCAACAAGCTGACCTGCCGGAATATCGAGCGTTTTGCCAATAATTTCAGTATTTTCGCCATTTACTTTTAAAAGCTCTGTTGTTCCGCCTGAAAGATGGATTGATATATATTCCTTTTCGGGTACAAAGCCTGCAGATTTTGCTGCTGCCATAATATGTCCGCTTTGATGGTCGGTAAATATAAGCGGCACCCGGAGTGATGCTGAAAGCGTCCTTGCAAAGCTTAATCCCGCAAGAAAAACAGGCATATAAGAATCCTCTTTATTTCTTGGTTTTGCGGAAACGGCTATGGCTTTTATCTCCGGAAGAAAATCTCTTATTTCCTCAATCAAAACAGGCAGGTTTTTTATATGCTGAAAAACTCCCTCGCTCTGTCTGAGCCCCCGTTTTCCTTGCGCAACCGAAAGTAGCTGACGTTTGTCTGTAAGAATCTCGCCACCTTCGGACACAACCGCCACCGATGTGGTATAACAGCTTGTGTCAATCCCCAGAAACATCGGTTTTCTCCAGCTTGCCAAGTATTCCGTTGGCAAAGAATGCCGTTTTGGGCTCGTCATAGGTTTTTATAATTTCAACTGCCTCGTTAATTGAAACACTCACCGGAATGTCCGGCATGAAAAGTATTTCATAAATGGCAAGTCTGAGCGCCGAAATACAAACGGATGAAATTCTGCTTTTTTTCCAGCCTCTTGAATTGTTTTCAATTATGGCATCAATTTCGCTCAGGTTTTCTATTGCACCTGCGGAGGCTGCTTTTATGTATTTCATATCCTCCTCTTTAAACGAAGTTTCTCCAAAAATCTCCATGGCCTCTTCTGCATCCGCACCCGTGATGTGGTGGATAAACAAAATTTTAAACGCAGTATCTCTTGCGGTTCTTCTGTTAAATTTTAGAATTTTCCCATATTCGTCTATAAGATTCATAAGCTGTAACCTTTCTTAAAGTAAAAGCGGCCTGCAAAATTTTCTGGGCCGCTTTTTTTCAGTGCTCATAAAATTTACAAGGTTCAATCTTCGGATGCTTGTTCGTCAGCCTCATTTTCGGGTGTACATTCTTCAATAAATTTCACACCGTCAACATAAACGTTTACTTTTGTAACTTCAAGGTTTGTCATGCTTTCAACGGTATTTTTAACCGCTTCCTGTATTCTCCATGCTATTTCAGGAATTCTGCAACCGAACTTTATTACAACATGCACAGTAATTGCGGCTGTTGTTTCCTTTATGTCAACGTCAACGCCTTTTGCGCCGGTTTTTTTGCCAAATATATCAGCAACATTACCGAGCAGTCCGGCTGTAAGTCCTGCAACGCCGTCAATTTCTCTTACGGCCTTGTCTGCCAGAACCTCAACAACCTCTTCGGATATTTTTACCATACCGCCTGCCGGCTGTTTTTCATTTAAAATATCTTTAATTTCACTCATGTTATTCTTCCTCGCTTTCCAGATATTCTTTTATGCTTTCACCTGTAGCATCACTGCTGATGCTTATGGTAAACGTTTCTCCGTCTTCAAGGAGCATTTGTTTTATTACGGTGCCTTTGCCGTAGTATACCGTGAGCGAATCTTCCTCGCTCGCTTGTTTAACAGTTTCAAAACCTGCTGCTTTCATTATGAGCGCATATCTCTCAAAATCAGAGGTGTTTTCACCGTTTAATGAGTATTTTGCGGTTGCAACATCGTCTTTATTTTCATATTCTAAAGTTTTATAGTTTCTGTTAACACTGTAGGGAGACGGAATGGACAAAAACTCGCCGAACGGAATATACTGCATTCCTTTGTATTCAGGCACAATATATACCGTCTGAGCCGAATCACTCCACTCAACCGACATACCAAAGCTTTCGCTTATAAAACGAAGCGGCACATAAGTTCTGCCCTCAGAAATAAACGGAGCCGCATCCACCTTCATCTGTACTCCGTTTCTGAAAATTTCCTCGTAGTTGATATACATGATAATCTGGTCATCTTCGTTATAATTTACAATAACCCTTTCAAAAAACGGGTCCCATAAAACTTCAGCGCCGAGCTTTTCAAAAACCTTTCTCATGGGCACCATTACACGGTCATTTTTCATGACAGGCTGAGCATCAAACTCCACCTGCTCTCCGTCAATTAAAACGGTAATCGGCTTTTCCTCAGCAAAGACTGCTCCTGCCGTCAGAAAAGTAAAAGTGAGTATAATACAAAGTATTTTTAAAAGAACCTTCGCCGATTTTTTATTTTTCAGCAAAATATATCATTCCTTCCTTTAATAGCAGATACAATTATACATCTTTATTATATCAGTAAACCTTGCATTTGTCTATATTTTTTTTAATTTTTATAAGATTTATTCCAAATTTAAAACTGATGCCAAAAACCCCCGCTTTAAGGGGGTCGGCGAGTTTAGATGCAGAATGGCCGGTTCGAACCTCGCCGTAAGAATAATTCTTACTGCGAGGCGTGCCCAAAGGCATATGTGTATACGCCGAGTGGTGAGAACGGACCGTAGTTTGAATGCTTATAAAAAAAGAAATTCGCATAAAATGCGAATTTCTACGAAATTTTATTAGGTTATTAACTGCACGTCGCTTGTGACAAGCCCATTTCTGCCTTCAAACGATCTGCGCTAAAGACGACAGCCCCTTATCTGAGTTCTGCACCGAGTTTTTCAGCGAGATTCTTTAAAACCTTGTCCATTACGGCGGAAACTTCATCTTCGCCGAGTGTTTTTTCCGCACTTCTTAAGGTGAGAGCATAAGCTACGCTCTTTTTGTCAGCAGCAATCTGACTGCCTTTATAAACGTCAAAGAGTTTAACTTCTTCAAGCAGCTTTCCTGCCGCAGATTTTATTACATCTTCAATGTCCGCTACGGGCACATCGTCTGAGACGAGCATTGCAATATCACGGGATACTGCGGGGAATTTAGGTGTTTCTGTGTAAGTTTTCACCGTATCGGCATGTTCTATTATCGCATCAAGATCAATTTCTGCAACATAAGCTTTCACGGGAATTCCGTAGTTTTTCAGCACATCGGGGTGGATTTCACCCATAATTCCCGCATCCTTTCCGCCGATAATAACTTTTGCGGTTCTGCCCGGATGGAATGTGGGATTTTCTGTCTCAGCAGTAACCTTCATGGTTTTTACGCCCATAGCATCCATAAGTACTTCAACCATACCTTTAAGGTCATAGTAATCCACATTGCCGTACATACCGATTGTCAGCTTTTCAGGCTCGTCGGCAAGGTTTTCGCCCGGGACAGGGTTAAAGATTTTGCCTATTTCGAAAAGTTTAACCTGTTCGTTTCTGCTGTTATAGTTGTTTGCCAGAATTTCAAGCATTGAACCCACTGTAGTTCTTCTCATAACAGAGTTTTCCTCACCCAGCGGATTTGTTATTCTTATAACATCACGAAGCTCGGAATCTGCAGGAATTTTCAGCATGTCAAAGCTTTTGGGAGATGTGAAAGAATAGGTTAAAATTTCAAGGCTGCCTGCGCCAACCAAAACATTTTTAATCTTATATGATAATGCCTGACGAAGGGTTCTGCCACCTGCCGTTGTGTCGCCACGGAGGAGTGTCATGGGCATTTTGTCATAGCCATGGAAACGGAGAACTTCTTCGGCAATGTCTGCAAAACCTTCAAGGTCTGCACGGAAAGTAGGCGGTGTAACCATTCCATTTTCAACTTTGCACTCAAGCTCGGTTAAAATTCTTACCATTTCCGCTTCGGGAATGTCTGTTCCAAGGAAGTTATTAATTTTTTCCGCATCAAACGGAATGGGGTTCATTACCCTTACATTTTCATAAACATCCTGCATAACGTCGGTAACTTCACCGGCACCAAGCATTTCGATAAGCTCGCACGCACGGTCAAGCGCATCGGGAACCATGTTGGGGTCAAGCCCTTTTTCATATCTGCCCGAAGCTTCGGTTCTCATGCCAAGCTTTTTAGCAGTAATTCTCACAGACGGACCGTCAAAGTTTGCAGATTCAAAAAGAAGTGTTTTTGTGTTTTCTGTAATTTCAGAATTTTCGCCACCCATAACACCTGCAACCGCAACAGCTCTCTCAGCGTCCGAAATTACAAGCATTGACGGGTCAAGCTTATGTTCAGCTCCGTCAAGTGTGGTGATGATTTCACCCTCTGCCGCAGTTCTTACAATAATTTCATTTCCTTTAATAAAGCTCAGGTCAAAAGCGTGCATGGGCTGACCATATTCGAGCATAACAAAGTTTGTTATGTCAACTATATTGTTGATGGGTCGTACACCCGCACTTTTAAGTCTTTCTTTCATCCAGGAAGGAGACTCTTCAATTTTTATGTTTTTAACCACACGGCAGGCATAACGGGGACAAAGGTCGTGATTTTTAACAGTAACCTTAACATCAAGTCCGTCAGCAGCGGCGCCGCCTTTAACGACAGGTTTTTTGTGGTTAAATGGTTTACCGAAGGTAACTGCAGCTTCTCTTGCAAGGCCTAAAACGCCAAAACAATCCGCACGGTTTGAGGTAATTTCAAACTCAACAATTTTTTCGTTGAGTGATAAAACCTCTTTAATGTCTGTACCTGTGGGAACATCCTCCAAAATCACAAGTATTCCGTCCTCACACGCACCCGCATAGTCGGAAAGCTCTATGCCGAGCTCCTCGTGAGAACACATCATTCCGTTTGACACCTGTCCACGAAGTTTACCTTTTGTGATTTTAACGCCGCCGGGAAGTGTGGATTTATGAAGTGCAACCGGAACAAGCATGCCTTCTTCAATATTCTGCGCACCCGTTACAATCTGAGTTGTTTCTTCACCCACGTCAACCTGACAAACCCAAAGCTTGTCAGCATCGGGATGATGTTCTTTCTTTAAAATTCTGCCTGCAACAACCTTGTTTATTTCTGCGCCCTGCTCGGAAATTTCTTCAACTTTAGAGCCGGACATTGTCATTGCTTCGGCAAGTGTGCGGAGCTCTACATCCGCTATATCAACATAGTCACATAACCATTTTACTGATGCTTTCATTTTCTTCCCCTCCTTAGAACTGTTTTAAAAATCTTACGTCATTTTCAAAGAACAGACGCAAATCTCTGATGTCAAATCTTCTCATAACAATTCTTTCAAGACCGATACCAAATGCAAAACCGCTGTAAATTTCAGGGTCAATGTTACAGTTTTTCAGAACTTTGGGGTGAACCATGCCTGCACCTAAAATTTCTATCCAGCCTTCGTTTTTACAAAGTCTGCAGCCTTTTCCGCCACAAGAGAAGCAACGGATGTCCATTTCAGCCGACGGCTCTGTGAACGGGAAATGATGAGGGCGGAAACGTGTTACTGTTTCTTCGCCATAAAGTTTTTTAGCAAAAAGGTCAAGTGTGCCTTTAAGGTCCGCCATTGTTACACCTTTATCAACAACAAGTCCCTCAATCTGATGGAAAACGGGGCTGTGTGTTGCGTCAACCGCATCGCTGCGGTAAACACGTCCGGGAGCAAGAATTCTTATGGGTGGCTGCTGTTTTTCCATTACACGCACCTGCATAGGCGATGTTTGTGTTCTAAGGACGGTGTTTTCGTTTATGTAGAAGGTGTCCTGAGTATCTCTTGCAGGGTGGTTTTTGGGGATGTTGAGCGCTTCAAAGTTATAGTAATCAAGCTCAATATCCGGACCTTCGGCGATTGAAAAGCCAAGGCCAATAAAGATGTCCTTGATTTCTTCAAGCACCTGAGCTGTCGGATGAAGTCTGCCTGCAGCATTTTTGTTGCCCGGCATTGTAACGTCAATTTTCTCCTCTTTAAGCTTCTGTGCGGACATGGCAGATTCCACTTTTTCTTTTGCTGCTTCAAGCTTTGCCTCAATAGATTCCCTTACCTCGTTGGCAATTTTACCAACAAGCGGTCTTTCCTCTGCAGAAAGTCCGCCCATACCTCTTAAAACTGCGGTAAGTTCGCCTTTTTTTCCGAGATATTTAATTCTCAAATTTTCAAGTTCTTCCTTTGCCTTGTCAGGCTGCGTGCTTATGCCGAGGATTTCAGTTTCCGCTGCAACTCTTATTTTTTCCAGCATTTCTTTCATAATTCTCTCTCCTTAAAGTAAAAATTACTTATACAAAAAAATTCCTTCCGCCCACATTGGGACGGAAGGACAATTCCTTACGCGGTACCACCCAAATTCCGGATAAAAATCCGGCACTTTTTAAAGATATAACGGTCTTTCCCGGCAAACCCTACTGGCCTTTCAGGTTTGCAGCTCCTGAGCGAACTTCATCTGTCGCTTTTCGCAGAACAGCTTTCAGCCTGTGGCATGTTCCTCTCTTGGCGTGCTGACGCAGATTACTTTTCTCAATCACAGCTTTTAAAACATTTTATCACATATTTTTGTCATTTGCAAGTGCTAATTTGCTTTTCTCTTGACGTATGCCGAGAAAAGTGAGTAAATGAGCGCAAAAACCGGCACTCCTATAAGCATTCCGGCAATGCCGAAAAAGCCACCGCCCACGATAATCGCAAACATTGTCCAAAATGGCGATATTCCTGTTGAATCGCCAAGTATTTTTGGTGAAATGATGCTGTTGTCAACCTGCTGAAGCACCAGCACTAAAACCACAAACCAAATTGCCTGCAGCGGGCTTACCACCATTATCATAAGAGTAGCAATTATTCCACCAATCCACGAGCCGAAATAAGGAATAAGATTGGAAATACCTATGATAAATCCTATCAGCTCCGCAAAGGGCAGACGGAGAATCCACATTCCTATTGTGCAGATTACACCGACAATTATGGAATCAATAATTTTTGCACCGATAAAACCGGAGAAAATCTGGTGTGCGTCACCTGCCACATCAATAATTTTCTGCGCATGGCCCGGTTTTGTGAATGCTTTTACAAGCATTTTTCCCTGACGAATGAATTTTTCTTTATCATATAGCATGTAAAGGGATATGATAAATCCTAAAATAATATTTATTACACCTCTTGCAAAGGATGTCACGCCCGAAAATACTGCGGCAATAGAATCTCCAGAGTATGTAAGCGCAAGGCTTGTTGCACCTTTTACAAGCTTCTGAATATTTTCCGCTACAATAGCTTCGTATTCTGTATTCTTTATGAATCCCTCAACGGCAGCATAGGCTTTGGGTGCCCATTCCTGAACCTGCAGAGCAAACTGCGCAATGCTTTTGCCAATCTGAGGAACAATCAGTATGCAGAAACCTGTTATTGCACCCAATACCATCACGTACGCCGATATAATTGATAAAACTCTGCGAAGTCTTGATTTGGGATTGCTTTTTTTCACCCGCGAAAACCATTTTTCGCATACTTTTACAACAGGGTTTATGAGGTAGGCAATTATAAATCCGTTTACAAACGGAACAATCACCTTTGCTATTTTACCTACAGCTCCCCACGCCACGCCAATATGGTTTAAAACTGCCCAAAAGCATAGCGCCGCTGCAATAACCAAAAATGCGTACACCGCAATGGTGGTATATTTTTTGTTGAATTCCGGCTTCAATGTCCCTTCCTCCTTATAGTGGTGGATTTTCTTTCAGCTTAACAGCAAGGAATTAAATCTCCACCCATACATTCACACAAACAGTCTGCACAGATAAGGTTTGAACAACAGTTGCAGCAATCATCCTGCGACATATTTCCGGTGTTCATATTGCGATAACCGCCTGCGTTTTGCTGCATGGCCATAAAAGCATTTTTATATTCTGTGTTCATTGGGTCTTTGTTTGTAGCGGTTTTAAAGCTCTGATATGCCGCATTGTAATTTCCCCGTCTTAAAGCAACGCATCCTGTCAGATAATGCCACTCGGCATCGTGATTTTTCATTTCCGAAAGCAGCCTTTGTGCCTCGGTAAGATTTCCAATGTTGATATACTGACGAATTTGTTTATACTCGGGCGAAGAAGCTCCCGTAAAAGTATTTGAGCCCGGCGTGGACTGCTCGCTCTGCGCCTGTTTTGCTCTGTCTTTTATTACCTCGTCATAAGCCTGGGAAAGCTCCTGGCGTTTTTTCTCGGCAAGGTCTGAGAGGGGGCCGCCGGTATATTTTTCTTCACCATATTTTTCCATCAGCGCTTTATAGGCTGCGTCAATTTCCGCCTTGCTTGCGTTTTTATTTACTCCGAGTATTGAATAAGCGTCCATTTTACCTCTCTTTCAGGACTTTTTCCGTAGCATTTTTAAGTCCGATATATACTATGTTGTCAAGTATCTGTTTGTTACGTTTTACATCCAGCAGCTCGTATGCCGCTGCTGCTGCGGACAGATTGTACCACAAAGCCTCCGTCTGAGAGTCAATCTCCTCCGCTGACGAAAAGGGGTTATATCTGCCTTTTATTTTATCCTTTTCAAAATCGTCTATTGCGTCAGTTACATATATCCATCTGCCGATGTTGTAACCAAACTCGTAAAGCGCACGGTTTTCTGTATCTGCCATGCAGAAAAGCTCCGCCATCAGTCTGCCAAATGCTCCTGCCGGAATATCTATATTTTTTTCGGCAAGTTTTTCAGCTTCTGTTATTTCACAAAGATATTTTTCTATATTTTTAAGTTTGTCCGGATATTTCTTTTTTATTTTATTTACCTCAGGTTTTAAAGCCAGCGCCGCATTTTTTATGCTAACGCCTTCATCCCGGAAATCATCAAGCGCCTTGTAATATGTGAGAGCAACGCTCATTTGTGCGCAGTAGTCCATACTGCTGCTTTTTGTAACAACCGGACGTTTTTTAAATGGATGAAGCATGCATCTGCCCGCCGAAACTGTTGGCCTGTCATCTTCCATTGAATCAAGAAGCAGTGCTAAAACAGTAAAGTCATAGCTTAAAATAAGTCTGCTTGCCGGTCCGCAAAGTTTCCCCTGCCTTTTACATAGTCCGCAGTAATACGCATTAAAAAGCCGCAGCTCTTTTACTTTAAGCTCATCACGACATACATTTACATATCCAAACATATTGATTACCTCTTAAATTATAATTTTACCATATAATAGTATCGTTTGCAAGTTTTGTAACAAAAATTTCATAAACGGAAATCTCCCGCCGGTTTGCGGGAGATTTTATCAGTCTTCAATTACATAATTTATGTCGGTAAATGTTATCAGCATATATGTTTGCTGCTGTGAAATGCGTATTTCAGTTCTGTCGTTTTTCCAGTAATATTCATAGGCAGTCATGGTTTCTTCATACTCGTCCGCCTCACCGTATTTTTTCTCAAACGCTTTTATAATTTTATCGGCAAGTTTGTCCTCGTATCCTTCCATATCATATCCCATACTAACCTGCCACAGCCCGTTTGCGCCGTCAAAATTGTAAAACACATTTGTTTCAACCGGAACGCCCTCAAGATTATCCACTTTATATGACAAACGATATGACGAGTCTACTATAATCTTACCGTCTTCACGGGCTTTTATCTTCTCGGGGCTCATTCCCCATTTTGCTCTGCGGAAATCCCCACCGAGGGACACGAGCGCAAGTGTTGCAATTGCAACAACTAAAACTGCCGCAATGATAATAATTACAGTTTTTTTACTTATTTTCATATTTCCAACTCCTTAAAAGAATGATACCTGGTCTGTTTCAGGCAGACCGTCTAAAATGTGATAATCCTTCATTAACTGTATCAGCGTTTTTGAAACGTGAGCTCTGTCGGCAAACTCCTTGACACTGTAAAACTCGCCCTCATTTCTCGCTTCCACAATGCCTGCCGCAGCGGCTCCCCCAAGTCCGGGAAGAGCAGAAAATGGCGGAATTATTTTGCCATCTGCAGGCAGGAATTTATGTGAATCCGATTTATAAAGGTCCAGCCCGGAAAATTCAATTCCCCTGGCGTACATTTCACGGCACATTTCAAGAATTGTGATGAGGTTTTTTTCCTTCTGCGAGGGTTTTTCAATCTCACCAAGTTCCTTCAGATTTTTCTCAATGTTTTCTCTGCCAATCATAAGCCCTGCGTCAAACTCATCCGCACGGACAGTAAAATATGTGCAGTAATATTCCACCGGATAGTAAACCTTATAGTAGGCAATGCGGAACGCCATCATTACATACGCCACCGCATGGGCTTTAGGGAACATATATTTAATTTTCTTACAGGAATCAATATACCACTCGGGAACATTGTTGTCAACCATAAGCTGTTCCTGCTCGGGAGTAAGTCCCTTACCTTTACGGACACTTTCCATGATTTTAAAAGCGTCCTTTTTTGGCAGACCTGCGTAAATCAGATATGTCATAATATCGTCACGGGTACATATAACCTCTTTAAGTGTTGCCGTCCCTGATTTTACAAGTTCCTCGGCATTGTTTGTCCATACGTCTGTTCCGTGAGAAAGTCCGGAAATTCGCACAAGCTCGGCAAATGTTGTGGGTTTTGTGTCCACAAGCATTTTCCGTACAAATTTTGTACCAAACTCGGGAACGCCGTAGCTTCCCACTGTTGAGCCAATCTGCTCGGGTGTTACGCCAAGTGCCTCTGTTGACGTGAAAAGACTCATTGTCTTTTCCTCGCCGATTTTTATATCGGTGGCTTTTGTGTTTGTAAAATCCTCAAGCATTCTGATAACCGTCGGGTCATCGTGACCGAGAATATCAAGCTTTAACAATCGGCCCGAAATTGAATGGTAGTCAAAATGCGTTGTGATAATATCTGTATCATTGTCGTCCGCCGGATGCTGAACAGGGCAATACCAGTGAATATCCTCTTTTCTCGGCACAACCATAATTCCGCCCGGGTGCTGACCGGTAGTACGTTTAACGCCTGTGCAACCTTTAACAAGCCTGTTTATTTCGGCCTCAGCAGGTGTCATTCCCCGCTTTTCAAAATATTTTTTTACAAAACCGTATGCAGTTTTTTCCGCAACGGTACCTATCGTTCCGGCACGGAACACAAACCCTTCGCCGAACAGCTCTTCGGTGTATTTATGGGCAACAGGCTGATAGTCGCCCGAGAAGTTAAGGTCAATATCCGGCTCTTTGTCCCCGTCAAAACCAAGGAAAGTTTCAAACGGAATATCGTGACCGTTTTTGTCCAGCATCACACCGCAAACAGGACATTTTTTGTCCGGCATATCAACCCCCGAGGGAGCTGAGCCATCGGTTATAAATTCGCTGTGCTTACAGCCCGGGCAGACATAATGGGGCTGAAGTGCGTTAACCTCTGTGATTCCCAATAAAAATGCAATAAAGGACGAACCAACCGAACCTCTCGAGCCTACAAGATACCCGTCTGAAAGAGACTTCCAAACAAGCTTTTGTGCAATAATATAAAGCACCGAGAATCCGTGTTTTATAATTGAGCCAAGTTCCCTGTCCATTCTTGACTTAACCTGCTCGGGCAGTGGGTCACCATAAATTTCTATGGCTCTTTTTGTGGAAATGTTTACAATATCCTCCTCAGCACCGTCCATTTCGGGCGTATGCGGTTCGTCAGGAAGAAGCTGAATATTCTCAACCATATCGGCAATTTTATTGGTGTTTTGCACAACCACCTTATATGCAAGTTCTTCTCCAAGATAGGAAAATTCCTCAAGCATTTGCTCGGTTGTCCTGAAATAAAGCGGCGCCTGCCTGTCCGCATCCTCAAAACCAAGCGAGTCCATGAGTATGCGACGAAATGCCTCATCAGACGGGTTTAAAAAATGAACGTCGCCTGTTGCTACAACCGGTTTGCCCAGCCGGTCTGCTGTTTCAATAATAGTTTTATTTATCTTGTGAAGTGCCCCTTTTCCCGAAACTCTGCCCGACCGAATCATAAACTCATTGTTCCCGTCCGGCTGAATTTCAAGATAATCGTAAAAGGACGCTAATTTATCAATTTCCTTTTGTTTTTTGCCGTTAAGCACCGCTTTGTAAACCTCGCCTGCTTCACAGGCGCTGCCCAGAAGAATTCCCTCCCGGTAAGTTTCTATCAGACTTTTTGGAACAAGCGGTTTGCGATAAAAGTGCTTGAGATGAGCCTCGGAAACAATCCTGTACATATTCTCAAGACCCTTTTTGTTCTGTGCAATCATCACAAAGTGATGATATTTTGCCTTTCGGCTGTCCTCGCACAAATCGGTGTTAAAAAGCTCAATATCTGTAATACCTTTGTCTTTTAGTATTGTGAAACAGCGTTTTAAAATTTCCGCTGTTGCTTCCGCATCGTCAACCGCACGGTGATGGTTGTCAAGCGTTATATTAAGATATTTAACCATTGCCGCAAGTCCGTGTCTTTTCTGGTCGGTGAAAAGCGCACGGCAAAGCTCAAGCGTGTCAAGATAGCAATAGTCAAATTCCATTCCGAGGTTTTCATAAACAACACGCATAAATCCAACGTCAAAGTTGGCGTTGTGCGCCACAAGCACCGAGCCTTTTGAGAAATCCTCAAACTCTTTTGCGGCAACTGAAATGTCGGGCGCATCGCTTACCATCTGGTCGGTAATGGATGTTATTTCGGTTATATTATCGGGAATATGTCTGTGCGGATTAACAAAAGTTGAATATCTTTCGGTAATTTCACCATTTACAATTTTCACCGCACCAATTTCAATTATAGAATCGTCCACCGGCGAAAATCCGGTGGTTTCAAGGTCGAAAACCACGAAAGAAGAATCGAGCGTGTAGTCCTGTTTTACGTTATAGGTAATAGCGAGTTCGTTGCTGCAGAGGTAGCCCTCAACACCATAAAGCACCTTTATGCCACGTTTTCTCGCCACATCAAAAGCGTCCGGAAAAGCCTGCGCCACACCATGGTCGGTAATGGCAATGGCGGGATGTCCCCAGTCTGCAGCACGGTTTACAAGGTCTTTTACTCCGGAAACGCCGTCCATTGCGGACATTTTTGTGTGAAGATGAAGCTCCACACGTTTAACCTCTGCGTTGTCGGTAACAACCTCTTTTTCAAGCAGGTTTATATTTGACGCCATAAGTACAAGCTCTTTGTCATATTCATCAAAAGTTACTCTGCCACTTACCGCAACATACGCACCCGCTTTAAGTCCGCAAAGAATTTTATCAAGCTTTTTTGCGGCTTTTTCCTTTTTATCCTCATCAGCGTCCGCTTTTGCTCCCTCAAAGGATTTTACTTTGATTGAACTTGTATAATCTGTCAGGGCAAAAGAAAGAATGGTTCTGCCATTTTTTGTTTCCTTTGTTTCGACAAATAAAACATCTCCGCGGATAACAACATCGCTCTGCTCTCTTGTAACAGAAATAATCTGCACCGGCTCTGTATCAAAAATCTTTCTGCCCTTTAAAATAGCACTGTACTCCGCTTTTGGCGGCTCGGGAAGGTCTATCTCGGGCGGGGCGATGACCGGCTCGGGTCTGGCTTCGGGCTCCTCCTGCGTGGGCATTTTAATAACGTCCTCTATTTTGGGAAGCTCGGGCATGGGACCGCCTGATGTGCGAATTACAACCTCATATTTTTTCCCTGTTTCTTCAAGCAAAAGGGATTTTAAAATCCCTGCGCATCCGCCTGAATTTAAAATGTCAACCCCTTCGTTTTTTGTTATAATCTCAAGCACGTTTTCGTTTATGTGCTTTTCTGCATCCGAAAGCAGACAGTGTGCAATTGAAAATTTTTCTGAAAGCCTTGCAAGTATGTGCGGATAATATATTTCAAGCTCTTTATCCGTCAGGTCAAGATGCGAATAATCATATTGACAGAAAACCGCTATCCCCGGGTACTCCTTTTTCACAGCAGAGCAAATACTCGTCGTTTCCTTTTCGCTCAAAAAACGGTGGGGCTTTATAAAAAGCTCCAGCTTTTTGCCGGCAGAATAAAGTTTCGCCCGTGTAATTTCTATATTCTCAATATCACTTATTTTGCCTGTGTCGGCAATTAAATCGGTAATAGGTGGCATGATATTTTCCTCTTAAAAAAGTATTACTATAATCATATCACAGTTTAACTTTTTTTACAATAGCATCCGGCAAAAAATTGACACAAACTTCCCCTTGTGATAAAATATTTTAAAACACAAAAATGAATACGAAGTGATGAAACAATGAAAAAAACAGAAATTTTAAAATATCTTAAATCCCTGCCCGGCGAAGAGTTTGTATCGGAAGTGGCAAGGCTTTTTGGCGAGGGCGAAGAAATCCCGGCGTCTATGATTAAAAGGCTGGAGGAATATAACAGGGTGCTTGGCATGAGAGAGTTTGACCTGTCAAAAGGAACACTTGTTGCCGGCGTTGACGAGGCAGGCAGAGGTCCGCTTGCGGGGCACGTTTATACCGCAGCGGTGATACTTCCCCAAAACGTAGTGATTGAGGGACTTAACGATTCAAAAAAACTGAGCGAGAAAAAGCGTGATGAACTTTACGATATAATTATTGAAAAAGCGCTTTATTTTAACATTGTCTATTCCGACTGCGAAACTATTGACAAAATAAATATCCGCAATGCCACATTAAACGCCATGAAAGAGGCTGCCGAGGGACTTCCCGTCAGACCGGACAAACTGCTTATAGACGGAAATGCGCTCCCCAAAACCGACATTCCCTGCGAGTTTGTGATAAAAGGAGATTCAAAAAGCATGGCAATTGCGGCGGCGTCCATTCTCGCAAAGGTGACAAGGGACAGATACATAAAGGAAATGGACGAAATTTACCCCGAGTACGGGTTTTCTAAAAACAAAGGCTATGGCACTGCAGACCATATAGAAGCAATCAAAAAATATGGCCCCTGCCCTATCCACAGAAGAACTTTCATTAAGAATTTCATATAATTAAAAGCCACCCGATGGGTGGCTTTTTTATTACTTAATACTCGCATCAAGCGAGGACATTTCTTTTAAATATTTTCTCAGTATTTCCTTATAATGTGATAGCCAACCGCATGAAATTTTATTGTATTAAGTCTTTCGGTAACGTCCGGTCGGAAATTGAACTCGTTTATAACATTCCAAAAATCAACATAAGGCGCTATCTGCGGGATTATAAATTCAAGATAGTTTTCCCACGCTTTTAAATTTTCAATCTTTTTAAACGCACCTATTTTCTCAAACCAACTCGGGTGAGTTGCATGAACAACTGTGCAGAAAACCTTAATCCCCTTTTCTTTAAGGCCCGAAAAAAATTCAACATAATGGTCGGCAGCCTCCTGGCTGAAAGCGCCCTGCTCAGGCTCAACTCTGCACCATTCAACAGATGTGCGGAAGGCCTGATGTCCAAGTCCTGCGCATAAATTTATATCCTCACGAAACATTTCATAGCTGTTGCAGGCAAGTCCCGCCATTTCCTCGTTCCAGAACCAGTTGTTTTTATTGTTGCCCTCCACCTGGTGTCCGGCATAGCCGCTATCCCATAAAAACCCTTCCGGGAAAGAGTAATCTTTTAAAGAAAAAACATCATACATAGCGGGGACCTCCTGTGTATTATTTGATTTAATTATATCTCACGGCAGTCCACCTTGTCAGCGAAAAAAACAATTTTATTTATACCTTTCAATTACCTTTTCCACCCCATTTGCAATGTATTTCACCGAGGCAAGTGCCTCCTCAATTGTGTTGCCTCCGGTACCCACTTCTACAATTACTGCTCCGGGGGCAGTATGCCCGTTAAACCGGGAAGTCCTGAGATTTATAGGCCGGGCAAAATTTTCTTCCTCCTCCAAAAAGCATTTTTGCAAGTGTGCAGCAAATTTAAGGTTTGTCCGCCACCTGTCATGTTTCAGACCAAGCTCGTCAGTGCCTACTACAAGCATTACCTGTGCCACCTTTTCACCGTCTATTGTAGTTGTCAGCTTGGTTTTTACTCCCTCTTTATTAATTATCGAGTCCCTGTGCAAATCAAGCACAATTTTTATCTGCGGATTTTCAGAAAGTGCGGCTTCTACCGCTTTGCATGAGCGTGCATAGGAATTATTATATTCCGGATAATCAAACAGGTCTGTGATGTGCTCACACTTTATATCCCTTTTTTCAAGTTCTTTTTTGAGTTCTTTGCCAATCCGTATCATATTATAATCGGTGTCGGTGGTGCGGTCCTCAGCTGTATGGGGAAAATTATACTTTGACGTGGGTGCATAGCTTTCGGTGGAATGAGAATGGACAATCAACACCTGAGCCCCCTCTTTTTCAAGGCTGAAAGCGGGCGAAGATGAAATGTCCCCTGCCGATACTTTGTAGGAGGTTTCGTTGTTTATTGTAACTTTTTCGCCTGCGTCCGTTTTCCCACCCCCGGAACTTACAGTTTTTTCAAGAACATCTGCCGTCTCCTTTTCCTCCGCCAAGGGCATATCCTCTATGTAAGACGGGTTTTCGCCGTCATAATAAAAGTTCCCCGAAATTGTCCCGGCAACGGTGTCGGCATTGGTAAAGTCCCCGCCAAAAATCATGTCGCAAAGCTTCCCGGCATAGCTGACAAACCCCTCCGTTTTGTAGATATATTCACCTTTTTGGGCATCTGCCGCAAGTACATAATTTGATTTAAGCCTAGGGCGGATAAATGTCGCAAGCGTGTCTGCACAAAAACATACCATAAGCGCCAGAAACAGCGCTCCCACCCCTTTTATACAAAACTTTCTAAGGCTCTGCCTTGCTTTTGACACTTTCTCACCCCCTTTTCTTATAATATATATGCGGGAAGCGGACAAAATATCAAAAAAAGCTTGACTTTGCGCCAAAACTGTTATATAATTGTAAAGCTATTATTCCTTACCGCAGGGAATTTTCTGCGGTCAAAAGTCCATGAGGAGGTGAAAGAAATGACTGAAATTAAAAGAGCTTATGAGACAATCTTTGTTCTCGATGCAACACTCGGCGATGAAGCTATTGAAGCTCTCACAGCCAAATTCAAGTCATTAATCGAAAGCAACGCTACCATCGACAGCATTGATGTTTGGGGTAAAAGAAGACTTGCTTACGAAATTAATGACAGAACTGAAGGTCACTATGTGCTCGTAAACTTTACTTCAAACCCTGAGTTCCCCAAAGAACTTGAGCGTGTTTACGGTATCACAGACGGCGTTCTCCGTTCAATCGTTATTGTAAAAGAATAATCAGGAGGAGAGCTATTTATGCTTAACAAAGTAATTCTTATGGGTCGCTTAACCCGTGACCCCGACTTTAAAGCGACTCCATCCGGCACAAGTGTCTGCAGTTTTTCTCTCGCAGTTGACAGGGATTTTGTCCGTCAGGGCGAAGAAAGACAGACAGACTTTATCAACATTGTAACTTTTGGCTCAAGAGCGGAATTTGTGTCCCGCTATTTCCATAAAGGTCAGCTTGTTGCTGTTTGCGGACGCATTCAGACAAGAAGCTGGGACGATGCGCAGACAGGTCAGAAAAGATATGCTACTGACGTTGTTGCAGATGAGGTTCACTTTGCTGAGCCCAAGCGTGACGGCGCTTCTGCTGCTCCCGCTGCCGACCCGTATGTGCAGCAGGCTCCGCAGGGTTTTGATGCAGCCCCCCAGGGCTTCTCAGCTGCGGTTGATGATGACCAGCTGCCCTTTTAATGTTGATTTTACCTAAAATTCTATAAGGAGGAAATGAAAATGGCTGACAGAGAAAGAATGGACAGACCTCACGCAAGACGTACAAAGAAAAAAGTTTGTGCTTTCTGCGCTGACAAGGTTGAATCTATCGATTATAAAGATGTTGCAAAGCTCCGCAAATATGTTTCTGAAAGAGGCAAGATTCTTCCCAGAAGAATCACAGGCTGCTGCGCAAAACATCAGCGTCAGGTAACTACCGCAATTAAAAGAGCAAGAATGATTGCACTCCTGCCCTTCTCGGTAGACTAATTAAAAATTTAAAGCCACCCTTCGGCGGTTAGTCTTAGGGAGGAATCGGTTTCCGAACCACATTTTTAGTTTATACTACATCAAAAAGCACCATAATACGTCAGTATTATGGTGCTTTTAATCTTTATATAATTCTAAAAATCTGCTTTCGGAAACTGCCGGTGCATCACAAAAAACATTATTTTTTGTGCAGAGCAAGGAAAAACTGTGCGGAAATCCTGTCGGATTCTAAACGGTTTTGACGCCGCTATGTGCTAAAATAATGTTTTTTGGACGAATAATCCCTAAAACTAACCGCCGCTTGGGTGGCTTTTTTGTTTTAATTGATATTAATAATTATTTTATCTTCTGCTGTCGCTAAGAATTTTTCTTCTTCATAATCACAGAAATTGCAAATAACCGCATTATATTCTTCCATTTTAGGTTCTGTAATATAAAACACTTTGGCGCCTTGCTTTTCTACCGCCTTTTCACACATTTTTTCAAAACTGCTTGTTCCCCTGCTGTGAAATTCTTTAACTCCCCAATTTATCAATAGCCTTACTTTGTTAAAAATAATTTCCTCCGCATCAAACCCTATCTCATCCCCAACAATATAACATTTCATAAAAAACACCTCACTTTCTATATTACACATATACCATATAACACTTTTGTTGAATTGTCAATATGTAATATAGCAAATATACTATATACGGGTGATGATTTTGAATTACAATATTAAAGTTGTTTTGGATGAGATGTTGCTTTCGCGCGGAAAAAGTAGATATTGGTTATCAAAAGAAACCGGCATACATTATAAAACCATAGACAGCTATTATAAAAACAAAATTAAACGATACGAAGCCGATTCCATTTTAAAAATCTGTCTCGCTTTAGATTGCGAAGTTGGCGACATTATTAAAATTGTAAAATGCTAAATAAAAAAATCTTAATTTCAGAGACCTTTAGTCAGAATTTAAAAAGAATAAGAAAAAATTCCGGTCTTACGCAGGAGCAAACAGTTGCCAGACTTCAGCTTATGGGGTCTCCCATCAGCAGAAGCACCTATTCTCTTATTGAAATGGGTAGAGGTAATATATTTGTAAGCGATTTAGTAGGACTTCAACAAATATTTAATGTTGATTTCAAAGAGTTCTTTGAAGACATTTCTGTAATGAGAGATTAAATTTAGAAAGTTATCTTGAACAGGAAATAAAATAATGGATTTACCGAAACGAAAACGGACGAGATTAAAAGAATATGATTATTCAACGCCCGGCGCATATTTTATTACGATATGCGTAAAAGACAAAAAACATTTGTTAGGCAAAATTGTAGGGTGCGGCGATTTCGACGCACCGAAGATTATGTTGTCCGGATACGGTCAAATCATTAACAAACACATCAACCTGATGAATGAAAAATATTCACACATTAGTGTAGATAAATATGTAATTATGCCAAATCATATTCATTTAATTATTAATGTAAAGGATTATAAAAACGGTGCGTCGGAAACCGCCGCACCCTACAATAACGAAATCTCCAAATTTGTATCACTGTTCAAAAGATTTTGTAACAAGGAATTTGGTGAAAATATATTCCAGCGGTCATATCACGACCATATTATACGTGGTGAAAAGGATTACAAAAAAATCTGGGAATATGTTGATACGAATGTGCAGAGATGGGAAATGGATTGCTTTTATAATAATGAAAGGTCGTAGCCTTTGCTACGACCTTTTTTGTTAATCTAATATATTTCCTACGCCTTTTAAAATGTGACGTGGTCTGTATGGGAACTGGCCTATCATTTCCTCGGTTGTTACACCGCTTAAAACAAGCACCGTTTCAACTGCGGTTTCAACGCCTGCGATAATGTCGGTATCCATACGGTCACCAATCATAACCGTTTCGTGGCTGTGGCAATCGAGCAGTTTCATTGCATGGCGGAGCATAAGGGGGTTAGGTTTACCCACAAAATATGCCTTTTTGCCTGTGGCAATTTCAATTGGTGCAACAAGTGCGCCCGTTGCAGGCATAATGCCCATTTCGGTTGGACCTGTTGTGTCAGGGTTTGTGCCGATAAGTTTTGCGCCTTTATTTACAAGCGCCACCGCTTTTTCAATTTTTTCAAAGCTGTATGTTCTTGTTTCACCCACAACAACATAATCGGGGTTGACATCGTTCATATAAATTCCTTTGTCATAGAGTGCGTTCATAAGACCGGGCTCGCCGATTACATAAGCGCTGCAACCGGGATTCTGATGGTCAAGAAAGCTGGCTGTTGCCTGAGCGCTTGTATAAAAATGCTTTTCCGGAACATCAAGACCAAGTCGTTTTAATTTTTCCGAAAGCTCTTTAGGTGTTCTTTCCGAGCTGTTTGTTAAAAACAGAAAGTTTTTGTTTTCTTTGAGCAGCCAGTCAACAAAAGGAATTACGCCGTCAAGAAGGTTGTTACCGTGATAGATAACACCGTCCATATCGCATATAAAACCTTTTTTCTCACGAAGTTCTTTCATATTATTTCTCCTTTTTAAGAGGTTTTGTGCTTCTTTCTAAAATTCCGTTAAGATACGCAATGAGCGTGCCGTAATTTGTAACGGGAACGCCTGCGTCCTGAGCCGCAGAAATCCGGCTTTTCACTTCCGTTTCGGGCAGAGTGCATCCTCCGCAATGCACGACAAGTTTGTATTTATCAAAGTTTTTCGGGAAATCTCCGCCTGAGGCAAAGTCAAACTCAATTTTCTTGCCCGTTTTTTCCATAATCCAGCGAGGAATTTTAACCGTTCCGATGTCCTCACATTGGCGGTGATGCGTGCAGCCTTCGGCAATTAAAATTTTATCTCCGTCTAAGAGATTCTCCACCGCCTTTGCTGCGTCCGCCATTTTCCAAAGCTGCCCTTTATACCTTGAAAAGAGTATGGAAAATGAGGTCAAAGGCACATCTTCGGGAACTATTTTTGCGACTTTTTTAAAGACTTGAGAATCTGTTATAACAAGGTCGGGTTTGCCGACTTTTTCTAAGGTTTCAGCAAGCTCGGTATCCTGCACGCAAAGGGCATTTGCACCGCTTTCTAAAATGTCACGGATGGTCTGCTGCTGAGGCAGGATAAGTCTGCCTTTGGGTGCGGACTCATCTATCGGGATTACTAAAACTACCAAATCGCCCTCTTTTATGAGGTCGCCAACAAGGCGTTTGTCCGGCTCTTTTTTTGCAAAAGTGCCGAGGAGATTTTTTAAGTCTTCTATATTCTCCCCCGTTTTTGCACTGACGCAAATATCATGCGGATATTCTGCCTTTACCGGCTCAGCCTCATCAAGCTTGTTTCTTACTACCACAAAGGGGAGTTTTTTCTTTTCTATTTCTTTTATAATCTCTTTTTCCGGCTCGCCTACACCATTTTTTATATCGGTGCAAACTATGGCAATGTCCGTTTTGTTTAAAGCTCCGTAGGTTTTTTCAACCCTCATTTTTCCAAGCTCGCCCTCATCATCAAGCCCGGCGGTGTCAATAAGCGTCACCGGACCTAAGGGAAGCAGCTCCATATTTTTATAAACTGGGTCTGTCGTTGTACCGGCAAAGTCTGACACAATAGCAAGGTTTTGACCGGTAATCGCATTAATAAGACTTGATTTCCCCGAATTTCGTCTGCCGAAAATGCCAATGTGAATTCTCTCGGCAGCCGGTGTAGTGTTAAGACTCATAATTATCACCTAAAATCTGAAATCACGGACATTTTCTTCAATGAGTTTCAGCCTTTCGGTTGCAATTTCCCTCACTTTTTCGTTGGGTATATTGGAAAGCTCTTTCATTATAAGCTCATTACCGATTTTCTTGGTGTCCTCAGACGCATAATCCATCAGAAATTCTTTTAGCGTCATAAGTGCATTGGGGTGACAGCAGTTTTGAATCTGTCCTGTTTTGCAAAGCTGCATAAACCTGTCCCCCGTTCTGCCTTCACGGTAACATGCCGTGCAGAAGGACGGGATATATCCCAGCCTCATCAGCCAGTTTACAACCTCGTCAAGCGTTCTTTTGTCGCTGACGTCAAACTGCTCGGAGTTTTCCTCTTCCGGCTCGGGCTCACAGTAACCGCCCACGCTTGTGCGTGACGCACCGCTTATCTGGGAAACTCCAAGGCGGATAACCTTTTCACGCACTTCCTTGCTTTCTCTTGTGGAAATAATCATGCCTGTATAGGGCACCGCAAGACGGATAAGTGCGCAAAGTTTTGCAAAAATCTCATCTGAAATTCCGTTATCAAAAGTGGTCGGGTCAATATCGTCCGCCCTTTTGATTCTCGGAACGCTGATTGTGTGCGGACCTACACCATGAACCGCCTCAAGATGTTCGGCGTGCATAAGTAGTCCCGCAAATTCGTATTTATAAAGCTCAAGTCCAAACAGAACACCAAGACCTACATCATCAATGCCGCCCTCCATGGCTCTGTCCATGGCTTCGGTATGATAGGCATAGTTGTGTTTTGGGCCTGTCGGATGAAGTTTTTCGTAGCTTTCTTTGTGATAGGTTTCCTGGAACAGGATATATGTGCCTATTTCCGCCTCTTTAAGCTTTCGGTAGTTTTCCACCGTAGTGGCTGCTATATTCACATTTACCCTGCGGATAGCACCGTTTTTGTGTTTTACATTGTAAATGGTTTTGATGCAGTCAAGGATATATTCTATCGGATTGTTGACCGGGTCCTCCCCTGCTTCGATTGCAAGGCGTTTGTGACCCATATCCTGCAGAGCAATTACTTCTTTTTCCACTTCCTCGAGCGAAAGTTTTTTTCTGCAGATGTGCTTGTTCTGATGGTGATATGGGCAGTAAACACAACCGTTTACGCAGTAGTTGGAAAGATAAAGCGGCGCAAACATAACAATTCTGTTGCCGTAAAAGTCTTTTTTGAGCTGCTCGGCAAGTGTGTAAATCCGATTTATTCTTTCCTCATCCTCGCAGGCTAAAAGCACCGATGCTTCCCTGTGACTGAGCCCTTTTCTCTCAGCCGCTTTGTCAATTATTTTATCTATAAGTTCAAAATTATTTTTATTTTTTTCTGCATAATCAAGCGTATCAAGAATTTCCTCGTGGTTTATAAATTCTTCCGCTTTAAGTGATTTTGGGTTATACATATTTTTCTCCTTTCTTTCGGGTCAGAGCCTCTTCCCCGTCAGATAAAAACTTTATTACTTTTCGTTATAGTCCCCTCTGTCGCACACTATTTCGTAACCGATTTTTAAAATTTGCTCTTTTAATCTTTCAAGCTGAAATGCATTTTCAGTTCCTGTGTGCAGCTTGTTGTTATAGAGGGTATATTTTTCTCTCGCCTCTTTGGGTGAAAGGTTTGGCATAATAACATTTGCCCCGGCAAGGATGCCTTTTTCCCTGCCATTTTCCGATGCAGTTCCAAGCGCGGTTGTTGCAGGCAGCAGCACCGACGGCAGCATCAGGCGGATTATTGCCAGAAGATAAACTGTCAGCTCGGCTGAGCCTTTTTTTTCTTCCCCAAAAGGCGTGTCTTTATGCGGCAAAAACGGGCCAATCCCCACCATCTGGGGTTCAAATTCCTTAATAAACCGCAGGTCGGAAACTATATTTTCCACCGTCTGTCCCGGCGAACCCACCATAAATCCGCAACCTGTCTGAAAACCTATTTTTTTTAAGGTTTTCAGACATCTCATGCGGTTCTGGTATGACATTCCGGTCGGGTGAAGGCTTCTGTAATGAGCCTCGCACGCCGTTTCGTGTCTGAGCAGATATCTGTCCGCACCGGCGGCCCTGAGCTTTTTATAGCTTTCGTCACTTTTCTCCCCCAGCGACAGGGTAACCGCACAATCGGGGTGTTTTGACTTAATGGTTTTTATCAGATTAACCAGCCGGTCATCTGAAAACTTTACGTCCTCTCCCCCCTGCATTACAAAGGTGCGAAAACCAAGATGGTATCCGTTTTCGCAGGCAGACAGAATTTCCTCGTCTGTCAGCCGGTATCGCTCTGCTGCCTTGTTGCTTTTTCTGATTCCACAGTAATAGCAATCATTTTTGCAGTAGTTGGACACCTCGATAAGTCCGCGGATAAACACCTTGTTGCCGTAATTCTCCTTTGCACGAATCCGCGCTTTCTCATAGAGATATTCCGGCTCTGGCATTTGAGAAATTAGAGTTTTCAGCTCATCATCCGATAAATTTCTTTCGTTAAACAGTTTATCAATCAGTTTTTTCATTATTTAATAATATCAGTCCCCATATACGGTCTTAAAACTTCCGGAACGGTCACGCTGCCGTCAGCGTTCTGGAAGTTTTCTAAGATTGCGGCAACAGTTCTGCCAACTGCAACGCCCGAACCATTTAATGTATGAACAAATCTCGCTTTGTCTTTAGCGCTGTCTTTAAATTTAATGTTTGCTCTTCTTGCCTGGAAATCCTCAAAGTTGGAGCAGGAAGAAATTTCAACATATCTGTTGTAGCTGGGCATCCAAACCTCAATATCGTACTTTTTGGCAGCTGTAAAACCAAGGTCGCCCATGCAGATGGATACAACTCTGTACGGCAGTCCGAGCAGCTGAAGCACGCTTTCAGCATCACGGGTTAATTTTTCAAGCTCATCGTAGGAATCTTCCGGTCTTGCAAATTTAACAAGCTCTACTTTATTAAACTGGTGCTGACGGATAAGACCTCTTGTATCTCTGCCTGCACTTCCCGCCTCTGCTCTGAAACATGCTGAATATGCAACGTGTTTATAAGGCAGTTTTGTGCCGTCTAAAATTTCGTTTCTGTAAATATTTGTAACCGGTACTTCGGCGGTAGGAATAAGGAAATATTCATCTCCGGTTGTCTTATAAGCATCCTCTTCAAATTTGGGGAGCTGACCGGTTCCTTCCATACATTCACGAAGCACCATATAAGGCGGAAGAATCTCATTATACCCATTCTTTTCTGTATGGGTATTCAGGAAAAAGTTAATAATGGCACGCTCTAAGCGAGCGCCTGCGCCTTTATATACGGTAAATCTTGAGCCGGAAATTTTTGCGCCTCTTTCAAAATCCAAAATGTCAAGACCTTCGCCAATGTCCCAGTGAGCTTTAGGCTCAAAATCAAACTTTGTCGGCTCAGAGAATTTTCTTACCTCAACATTGTCCTCATCTGTGTCCCCCATCGGCACAGAGGGATGCGGAATGTTGGGAATTTCCATCATAAGACGGGCAATCTGTTCGTCAACTACTCTTATTTCATCGTCAAGCTCTTTTGCTTTGTCAGAAATGGTTTTCATTTCGGCAAAAATTCCGCTTACATCTTTGCCTTCTTTTTTAAGGGCAGGTATCTGTTTTGAAACCTCGTTCTGCTTAGCTTTAAGCTGCTCGGTTTCATAAACAAATTCACGGCGTTTTTTGTCAAGCTCAAGTATTTTATCTATATCGCCGACTGCCTCTCCCCTGTTTTCCATGATTTTTTTAATATTTTCAGCATCTGTTCTAAGTAATTTAATGTCTATCATAATATGCTCTCCTTATAATATGTTATGTCAACCTCTTTTAAGTCTTGAAACAATTCTATCAAGACTTTCTTTATCATAGAACTCTATTTCTATTTTACCCTTTTTCTTGCCACTTATAATTTTTACTTTTGTTCCAAGTGCACCCTCAAGAAGCTTTTCAATGTCGTCCTTTACAACGCTGAACGCTTCCCTTACCTTAGGTAGCCTGTCCGGCTTTTTAAGCAAGTTTACATAATTTTCTAATTGTCTTACTGACATATCTTTTTCAATTACAAGATACGCAGTTTTTTCCTGCAAATCCTTATCCTCAATTGCAAGTAAAGTTCTTGCGTGTCCGGCAGAAATTTCAAGCTGTTCAACAAGTTTTCTGACAGGTGCCGAAAGGTTTAAAAGACGCATGCAATTTGTGATTGCACTACGGCTTTTTCCTACCGATTTACTTATTTCTTCCTGAGTCATTTCAAATTCCTCAGCAAGACGTGCATAACCCGCAGCTTCTTCAATGGGGTTTAAATCTTCTCTCTGCAGGTTTTCAATCAATGAAAGTTCTGCAACGGCTTTGTCGTCAAATTCATATACAACTGCCGGAATTTCTTTAAGCCCAGCCATTTTTGCTGCACGCCAACGACGTTCACCGGCAATTATAGTATAAAATCCATTTTCATTCTTTTTAACTGCTATCGGCTGAAGAAGTCCATGTTCGGCTATTGAATCAGAGAGCGCCTGAAGTTTTTCAGGGTCAAATGTTTTTCTCGGCTGATTCGGATTTGGTTCAACCTGCGTAAGCTTAAGAGAATTTACCGGTTTAAGCTCATTTTCTTCTTTTTTTATAAGTATATCCGCATCAGGAATGAGCGCAGATATGCCTTTACCGAGGCCTCCGGTCTTTTTTGCCATTATTTTCTGCCTCCTTTAACCTTATTTTGTTTTAAGAACTCTTTTGCAAGAAGTTCGTAGCATTCAGCACCTTTGGAGCTTGGGTCATAAACATTTATTGGCTGACCATAGCTGGGCGCTTCGCCCAAACGCACATTTCTGGGTATAAGTGTTGAATAAACCTTACCCGGGAAGTGATTTTTAACCTCTTCAACCACCTGAATTCCAAGGTTTGTCCTTGCATTAAGCATTGTCAGGAGTATTCCTTCAAGCTCAATATCGGCGTTAAGTGATTTCTTTATACGATTAATGTTTCCCATTAAAAGTCCAAGCCCTTCAAGCGCATAGTATTCGCATTGAATTGGAATAAGAACGGTATCAGTCGCCGTCAGACAGTTTAATGTAACAAGGCCAAGAGATGGGGGACAGTCAATAAAAATAAAATCAAAGTCATTTTTTATCTGCTGCACCGCATTTTTCAGGCGAAATTCTCTGTTATCCATATTTACAAGCTCAATTTCAGCACCTGCAAGCTCTTCACACGAATTAATAATGAATAAATTTTTAAAGTCTGTCTTTTTAACGGCATCTTTTATAGATGAATCTTCAATTAATACACTATAAATACTGTTTTCAGCCGTTTTTTCCATTCCAAGCCCACTTGTAGCGTTTGCCTGGGGGTCAACATCAATCAAAAGTACTTTTTTTCCTCTTTCAGCAAGCATTGCAGAAAGGTTTATTGCGGTTGTTGTTTTACCGACACCGCCTTTTTGGTTAGCTATTGCAATTATTTTACTCATTTCATTCTCCTAAAACAGGGGAGAACACCCCTTTTTACTACATATATAATTATATCACCCTTTTTCCATCTTTTCAAGGGTTTTACTACATTTATTATAAAATGTTTCACGTGAAACATTGTTAAACACAAAAAAGAGGAATGTTTCACGTGAAACATTCCTCTTTTAATAAGGTCATTTATTCAGTAGTTTCTGTGGCTTCCACAGTCTGAGCTTCTTCAGCAACTTCTTCAGCCTCTTCTTTGTCAACAACTGCAATTGATGCAACCTTGGTTTCATCGGTAACTTTTATAAGTTTAACACCCTGAGAAACTCTGCCGCATGTCCTTATTTCTTCTGAGCTGATTCTGATTACAACTCCACCGGTTGTTATAAGAATCAGGTCTTCTTCGCCGGTCACAGCTTTAATGCCAACTATCTCACCGGTCTTTTCGGTAATTGCATAGTTCTTAACGCCCATACCTCCTCTGGCCTGAACTTTGTATTCGTCAGTCGGAGTACATTTACCAAAGCCATTTTCGCTTACTGTTAGCAGAAGCTTTCCTTCCTCTTCAATTTCCATACCTATAATATAGTCGTTGCCTTTGAGCTTCATTGCACGAACGCCACGGGCATTTCTGCCGACAGTTCGAACATCTGATTCCTCAAATTTTATTGCCATACCACCGTGTGTTGCAATCATAATGTTCTTGCTGCCATCGGTCATTTTAACGTCAATCAACTCATCATTTTCATCAAGGTTTATTGCAATAAGACCGCCCTTAATTCTGCTGTTATAATGCGATAAAACGGTCTTTTTGATAACCCCAAATTTGGTTAACATAATTAAATATTTATCCTCTTCAAACTCCTTAACAGGAATCATGGCAGTTATCTTTTCACCCTCATCAAGCTGGAGAAGATTAACAAGCGCCATACCTTTGGATGTTCTTGAGGTTTCGGGAACTCTGTAAGCTTTAATCTTAAACATTCTGCCCTTGTTACTGAAGAACATTATAAAGTCATGTGACATGCAGGGGAGAATGGTGTCGGCAACGTCTTCCTCACGGGCTTTAAGTCCGGTAATGCCTCTGCCTCCACGATGCTGAGTTTTATAAGTATCAATTGACTGACGTTTGATGTAACCAAACTTTGTAAGAGTGAGAATATTTTCTTCCATAGGAATTAAATCTTCGTCCTCAATAAAGTCAATTGCAGGCTCAATTGTGGTCATTCTGCCGTCGCCATATTTGTCACGGATTTCAAGAAGCTCTGTTTTAATCTGTTCCATAAGAGCGCTTCTGTCATTAAGCAGTCTGTTATATTCATTAATTTTGACGCCAAGCATGTCATATTCTTCGTCAATTTTCTCGCCGTTTAATCTTTGCAGCTGACCCAGCTTCATTTCAAGAACGCTCTGCGCCTGGATTGCAGACATTCCAAAGCGCTCCATCAGACGCTCTTTTGCGTCATCATAGGATTCTCTGATAACTTTAATAACTTCATCAATATTGGAAAGTGCAATTCTAAGACCTTCAAGGATATGTCTTCTTGCCTCTGCTTTTTCAAGGTCAAATTTAGTTCTGCGGGTAACAATTTCCTCCTGGAAACTGATAAAACTTGCCAGAATTTCTTTAAGACCCATCGTTTTGGGTTTACCGTCTGAGATTGCAAGCATATTTATTGAAAAGCTATCCTGAAGTCTGGTATATTTATAAAGCTGATTTAAAACAACCTGCGGATTAGCATCTCTCTTTAAGAATATTTCAAGTCTGATGCCTACACGGTCGGAAGAATGGTCGTCAATATCAGAAAGACCTTCAATTTTCTTGTCTTTAACCAGTTCAGCAATGGATTCAACAAGCATTTTCTTGTTAACCTGGTAGGGGAGCTCGGTAACAATAATTGAAGATGTACCGTCTTTGTGCTCCTCAATTTCAGCTTTTGCACGGATAATTACCTTTCCTCGACCTGTTTCATAAGCACTTCTGATACCGCTGATGCCCATGATAGACGCTTTTGTGGGGAAATCCGGACCTTTTATGTAGTCCATCAGCTCGTCCACAGTAATTTCCGGGTTGTCAATCTGCGCAACTACCCCGTCTAAAACCTCTTCTAAGTTGTGCGGCGGAATATTTGTCGCCATACCAACCGCAATACCCGAGCTGCCGTTGATTAAGAGAGTGGGAACTCTGGTAGGGAGTACAACCGGCTCTTTCCTTTTTTCGTCAAAGTTGGGTGCAAAATCAACGGTGTTTTTATCAATATTTTCAAGAAGTACATTGGCAATCTTGCTCATTCTTGCTTCGGTATAACGGTAAGCAGCCGGAGGGTCTCCGTCCACCGAGCCGAAGTTACCGTGACCGTCAATAAGCGGATATCTCATAGAGAAATCCTGCGCAAGACGAACCATCGCATCATAAACAGAAGCATCACCGTGGGGGTGATATCTACCGATAACGTTACCAACAGTGGTAGCCGATTTAAAAAAGGGCTTGTCAACCGTCAGATGCTCTTCAAACATAGAATATAAAATACGTCTGTGAACAGGTTTTAAACCGTCACGAACATCAGGAAGGGCACGGGAAACTATAACGCTCATTGCATAGTCAATAAACGCTTCCTTCATTCTTTTTTCTATATCAACATTAACAATGGTTTGTGTATCAAAATATTCCTCAAAATGGGAATCTTCATATTTTTTATTTTTAGCCATAACTTAATACTCCTTATACATCGAGGTTTGTAACATACTGAGCATTTTCCTCGATGAAAATTCTTCTGGGTTCAACCTCATCACCCATTAAGATACTGAAGATTTCGTCTGCTCTTTCGGCGTCTTCGAGTGTGACCTTAAGAAGAATTCTGTTTTTGGGGTCCATGGTTGTTTCCCAAAGCTCTTCGGGGTTCATTTCACCAAGACCTTTATAGCGGCTGATGTCAACCTTGGCATTTTCGTCGCCGTCTTTAAGTTCTGCACTTATGCGGTCTCTTTCTTCGTCACTGAAAGCAACCTGGGATTTTTTACCTCTTGAAACCTTATAAAGAGGCGGTTTTGCAAGGTAAATATGCCCTGTTTCAATAAGATCTCTCATAAATCTGAAGAAAAATGTGAGAAGAAGCGTCTGAATATGAGCGCCGTCAACGTCGGCATCGGCCATAATAATTATTTTGTCATAACGGAGTTTTTCAAGATTAAATTCTTCACCGATTCCTGTACCAAGCGCCTGAATAACAGGTGTCAGCTTATCATTGCCGTAAACCTTGTCAGCTCTTGCTTTTTCAACATTGAGCATTTTACCCCAGAGGGGGAGAATAGCCTGATATTTACTGTCTCTGCCATTTTTAGCAGAGCCGCCTGCCGAGTCACCTTCGACAATGTAAATTTCCGTTTTGGTCGGGTCTTTTACAATACAGTCGGTAAGTTTGCCGGGAAGCGAGCTTGAACCGAGCGGAGTTTTTCTTGTTGCTTCTCTTGCTTTTCTTGCTGCAAGTCTTGCACGGGAGGCAAGAAGAGCTTTTTCTATAATAGCACGACCAACCTGCGGGTTTTCTTCAAGGAAGTCCGCAAGCTTTTCTTTTACCATGTTTTCAACAATGGAGCGCATTTCCGAGTTTCCAAGCTTGGTTTTTGTCTGCCCTTCAAACTGTGGCTCGGTAAGTTTTACGGAAATTACCGCAATAATGCCTTCACGGGCATCGTCACCGGTAAGCTCTTCGTTATCTTTTATAAGCTTATATTTTCTGCCATAATCGAGCAGCACCTTTGTAAGTGCGGATTTAAAGCCTGTTTCATGTGTTCCGCCCTCAGTTGTGGAAATGTTGTTGGCAAATGATTCAATTACCTCGTCATAACCATTATTCCACTGAATTGCAACCTCTGCCATGCTTCCGTTTTTCTCACCGCTGACATAGATTACTTTTTCATGAATATATTCAAGACTGTCACGTCTTGATTTTTTATCGTCAAAAAGGTAGGAAACAAAGTTTCTGATACCGCCGTCATACTGGAGTACTTCTTCAACCTTTTCATTTTCACGAAGGTCTGTAAATACTATTCTGATACCACCGTTTAAAAATGCCTGTTCTCTAAGTCTTTTAAGAAGAACATCATAGTCATAAACGGTTGTTTCAAAGATTTCATCATCTGCCCAGAAGGTAATTTCAGTACCTGTTCTGTCAGTTTTGCCTGAAATGTGAACTTCGCCGTCCGGAATGCCCCGTTTATAGCTTTGGCTCCATATATTTTCACCGTCATGAACTTCAACGGTGAGCTTTTTAGACAAAGCATTAACAACCGACGCACCAACACCGTGCAGACCGCCGGATACTTTATATCCGCCACCGCCGAATTTACCGCCGGCATGAAGCACTGTAAATACAACGTCAATTGTTGAAATTCCCATTTTAGGATGAATTCCGTGGGGAATACCACGGCCATTGTCCTTTACAGTAACAGAATTGTCCTTGTTTATAATAACATCAATCTGACTGCAAAATCCTGCCAACGCTTCGTCAATAGAGTTGTCCACAATTTCATAAACCAGGTGATGCAGACCTCTTTCGGAGGTTGAACCAATATACATACCCGGTCTTTTTCTGACAGCCTCAAGACCTTCTAAGACCTGAATTTGGTTTTCATCATAATTATTATTCATCATTTTTTCGGTTTCCATATATTACCCTCCATATTCATGGAACTTAATCTCTTAATTAGTGTTGCAGAGGAGATAGGGGAGATATAAACTATTTGCTTATCATTATATTGTGTTACAATAAAGGATTTTGGCAAATCCTCCTCGGAAACATTTACAATAAAATCTTCTTCCTGAGAAATTGACAAAAATTCTCTTGTTATCTTTGATGTAGTGGTATTTTCAAAATCAAATATCGCTACAATATCGTCCGAATGAACCATACAGTCGCTTCCAATATGCAAATACATAACCTAACCCTCTTTTACAATTCCTTTTTCAACTTTAAAAAGTTTAGGCCGGAGCTCCTCCGGAACAATTGTTTTTTCAGTTCCGGTAATTATCACCTGTTTATCACACAGTTGTTGCATTAAATATTTTCTTCTTTTTATATCAAATTCGCTTGTTATATCGTCAAGCAGCAAAACCGGATACTCTCCTGTCTGCTGATAAAACAGCTCTGCCTGCACCATTTTAAGTGCAAGAACTATACTTTTCTGTTGTCCCTGTGAACCGTAGATTTTTGCATTTTTTCCGTTGATATAAAAGAGCAAATCATCCCGGTGAGGACCTACAAGACAAGTCTTTTCCCTGATTTCTTTTTCTTTATTTATTGTTAAAGCCCTTAAAAACTCTTGCCTTATATATTCTTTGTCGCCCGATTCATCAAACTGAACCGTTTTTATATATTTAAGCTTAATTTCTTCTTTTCCTTCGCTTATTTCTTCAAAAACCGGCTTTATAATTTCCTTGATTTTATTAACAAGCGAAATTCTAAACCACATTATAGTGCTTCCGTATTCAGCAAGTTTTTCATTCCACACATCAAGGGTTTTTTCTGCCCCTTCCTCTTTTAAAAGCTTATTTTTTTGAAGGAGCGTTCTGTTATAATCTGTAAGTGCAGACAGGTATTTTTTTCTTAGTTGACCTGCACAAAGGTCCATATATCTTCTGCGGTAAAAAGGACTGTCTTTTACAGTGTCCATATCCTGAGGGGAAAATAAAACAACATTTAAATTACCTATAAAATCAATTCTTCTTTTAAAGGCAACACCGCTTACTTCAATTTTTTTTCCTTTTTCTTTTTCAAAAGTAATTTTATTTTCTTTTTTTCTTCCGCCTGATTCATATTTCACCGAAATTTCTGCTCTTTGTTTGCCGAAATTTATAAACCCCATGTCCGGAGAAAATTTAAAACTTTTTGCCATACTGCAAAAATATATTCCTTCAATAAGGTTAGTTTTTCCCTGGGCATTATCTCCGTAAATCAAATTAATTTCGGGAGAAAGACTTAACTTTAAATTTTCATAATTTCTGAAATTTTTAAACTCTATTTCGGTTATAAACATGTTTAAATTACCTTACAGATTTCATTTTCAAAAGATACTTCATCGCCGGGATAAATCTTTTTACCTCTCATTAAAACTGTTTCACCATTAACTTTTACAAGTCCATCTAAAATTACTTCTTTTGCCTCACCACCGGTTGAGCAAAGACCTGAAAATTTTAAAAGTTGGTCAAGTTTTATAAAAGGTGTTGTAATTTTTATTTCCATTTTATCTTATCCTTACAGGTAAAACTATGTAGAGATATTCTTCACCTTCTACCGGACGAAGAACTGTCGGAGTGATATTTCCGTTAAGTTCTATCATTACATATTCATCATCAATTGCTTTTAAGGCATCAAGCATAAATTTGCAGTTATAACCAACCTCAAAAGTTTCATTTCCGTTGCCGCTGACAGCAATAACTTCTTTAAGATGTCCTTTTGCAGTATCACAGGTTATGGTTATGCTATTTAAATCATAAGCAATTTTAACAGGGTTTATAATTCCGCCTGCTTCAGCAAGAAGTGAAGCTCTGTCTATACTTTTTACAAGTTCTTTAACCTCAACCCTTGCACTGTAAAGCTTTTCCTTGGGAATTACATTGTTATAATTTATAAACTCTCCTTCTAAAAGTCTTGAGAAAAATCTGCAGCTGCCAAACTGGAACAAAACATTTTTCTCTGCCAGACTTATCGAAACTTTTTCATCTTCAGTGCTCATTATTTTAGAAAGCTCATTTAAAGCTCTACCCTGAACAGTAAAGCTTAAATCATGGAAAACTTCAATAGGAGTGTTCTTTATTGCAAGACGATATCCGTCAACAGCAATGCCCTTCATATTATTTGAATTTATTTCCAGTTTAATTCCTGTTAAAATAGGATTAATGTCAGATTGTGCAACCGCAAAAGATGTTTTTCTGATTACAGAAAGTAAACTTTCTGCAGTTGTAATTATTTCCTGGTTATATGACATATCTGGAATTTTCGGGAACTCATCACCATTTATACCCATAATATTAAAATCAAGCTCTCCGCATTTGATATTAACATTTTTGTCGCTCATAACCTCAAAGTCAATCATTCCTTCAGGCATACGACGTATAATTTCCGAAAGCATTCTTGCATCAACTGCAATACTTCCTTCAGAATAAACATTGGCATCAAACACATATTCAATTGTAATTTCATTATTACTGCCTGTTATTTTTATATCTTTACCTGCTTCAATCAAAAGTGTTTCAAGAATAGGAAAAGATGAATTTGAAGCTGCAGCTTTGCCTGCCGCATTAATTGCAGTCATCATATCAAAATTAGAACAGGAAAATTTCATGGGGGTTCCTCCTTATTTATTTTAATAAATAGTAATAGTAGTAGGTGGTGTTAAAGTTGTTGAAAAACCAAAAAGTCAACGGAAATAAGCCAAAATTTTTAAACAGAAGACTTTTTATAACTTTCTTTTTTTGTGGATAAAATGTGTATTTATAAAAATTTACACACAGCTTGTATACAGTTTTATTAACATATTAACAAAAAAACTGTGGAAAATGTGGACAACTTAACCGTTTTTAATATTAGATACTATATCACTGTAGTCACTTTCAACTGCTTTGTCTATTTTAATTGATTTACCTATTTTATCAACTGCATGTAAAACCGTTGTATGGTCACGATTAAAAGAAGAACCAACTTTTGGAGTAGATAAATCAAGGAGATTCCGACAGATATACATTGCAAGCTGACGAGCGTAAGAAATTTCTTTGGTTTTCTTTTTAGACATCAAATCTTCAACTGTAATTCCAAAATAGTCGCTGACATAACTTTTAATTTCGTCAACTGTGTAAATTTTCTGAGCCTGGTTTTTATATTCGCCCAAAATATTTTTAGCAGTGTCAAGGTTGATAGTTGTTTTACTTAAGGATGAAAGTGCAGAAACTCTGTTAAGCGCTCCTTCAAGCTCCCTGATGTTGGTGTCAACACTTGAGGCTATGTAATCTAAAACATCAGCAGGAATTTCCGCATGGGTTCCCTGAAGTTTTTGCTGTAAAATAGCAAATCTTGTTTCGTAATCGGGGGACTGAATATCACAAACTATACCCCATTCAAAACGGGTAATTAGTCTTTCCTCAATATTGTTAAGTTTTTTAGGCGGTTGGTCGGAAGAAATAATAATTTGCTTGTCCGCCTGGTGCAGATGATTAAAAGTATGGAAAAATTCCTCCTGAGTTGATGTTTTTCCTGCAATAAACTGAATATCGTCTATTAACAGAACATCAATCTGACGATATTTATTTCTGAAACTTTCGTTTGTGCCCTTCTGAATTGAATTAATAAGTTCGTTTGTAAAATCAACAGAAGGAATATATAAAACCTTAAGAGAGGGATTCAAAACAGAAATATAGTTTCCTATAGCGTGAAGAAGATGAGTTTTTCCAAGGCCGGAAGAGCCGTAAAGGAAAAGTGGGTTATATGCCTTTGCGGGTGTTTCAGCAACAGCAACCGAGGCAGCATGAGCAAATTTATTTGAAGAACCCACAATAAAGTTATCAAAAGTGTATTTTGGATTAAGTCCGATAGCATTTTTATTAAAAACAGGAATTTTTATTTCCTTTTCTATGCCCTTTTCGGAAGATAAAATTACATTAACGGAAACTGCTTCTTCAATAACTGTAGAAAGGCATGCCGAAATAACCGAAGAATATCTTGAAGAAATCATATTCTTAAGAAAATCCGTTTCGGTTGCAAGTGTAAATATGCCGTCATTATAGGAAACAGGCTCAAGAGGTTTTATCCATGTGTCAAAAGAAACCCCTGTCAGATTTTCCTTTAAAAGCATACGGGCTTTTTCCCAGTAAAAATTAATATTATCCATAATTTTTTCTCCAATTTTAAAGAAAAATTTTAAAATAAATTTTTAAAAAACATATTAGATTTATACATAAAAAATTATATCATAAATTTTCAAATTTTTCAAGGCTTTTGTTTATCATTTTAAAAAAATTTCTCCCCCTCTTTAGAGGGGGAGAAAAAGTTAAAATTATCTGTCGTCCATAAGAACGTATTCTTTACGCTCACAAACGCTTTTGAAAGCAGGTCTAATGATTTTTCCGTTGGTTAAAACCTCTTCAATTCTGTGTGAACACCAACCAACTATTCTTGAAACCGCAAACAGTGGTGTATAAAGCTCGGGCGGAATGTCAAGCATCTGATAAACAAAGCCCGAATAAAGGTCTATGTTGGCACAGATTGCTTTTTTTACACCCATTTTTTCGCAAAGAATTTCGGGTGAAACCTCTTCTAAAAGCGCATAAAGGTTAAATTCGTCCATAAGACCTTTTTTTGCAGCCATTTCCTGTGCTTTTTGTTTTAAAACAGCAGCACGTGGGTCTGACAGGGTATAAACCGCATGGCCCATACCGTAAATAAGACCGGAACCGTTACCCGCCTGTTTTCTTACGATTTTTCGCAGGTAGTCTGCAAGCTCACCTTCACTTGTCCAGTCCTTAACATTTGTTTTAATTTCATCCATCATATCTAAAACGGCTTTATTTGCACCGCCGTGACGGGGACCTTTAAGTGAACAAATGGCAGAGCCGATAGCTGAATATGTATCTGTTCCCGTAGATGAAACTACACGACACGCAAAAGCAGAGTTGTTACCTCCACCATGTTCTGCGTGCAACGTAAGCATAATGTCCAAAAGTTCCGCTTCTTCAGCAGAAAATTTGCCGTTAGGTCTTATAAGATGCAGAAAATTTTCCGCAGTGGAATTTTCCGATTTTGGCGGATGGATATGTAAGCTTTCACCTTCAAAATAGTGACGGCGTGCATGGTAAGAATAAGCAACAATTGTACTCATTCTTGAAATAAGCTCAATTGACTGGCGAAGAAGGTTTTCAAGTGTAAGTTCCTCGGGAGACTGGTCGTAAGAATAGAGAGAAAGAACACTTCTTGCAAGTTTATTCATAATGTCCGGACAGGGGGTTTTCATGATAATATCTTCATTGAACCCCACCGGAAGTGTGCGCATCTTACCCAAAAGGCTGCTGAATTTACTATATTCTTCTTTTGACGGAAGTCTGCCAAAAAGCAGTAAAAATGCCGCTTCTTCATAGCTGGGACGGTTTTCCTCAACCGAATTTTTAATAATTTTTTTAACGTTTACACCCCGGTACATAAGTTTACCGGCAACGGGCACTTTATCACAGTCGTCAATAATATAACCGCGAACTTCACCTACCGAAGTAAGACCTGCCAAAACACCTGTACCGTCAGCATTTCTCAGCCCTCTTTTTACTTTATAGTTTTTAAAAAGAGAGGGGTCAATACTGTAACTCTCTTTGGCAAGGTCAAGAAAGTCAGTTACTTCTATGTTTTCCATAATATTCCTCCTAAAGAAAAAAAGATTTTTATCCGAAAAAACGAATAAAAATCCTTTTATGTAACCAAAAAACTATTTTTTAAGCTGACGTCTTGCTTCACGGATTTCGTCAAGAACAACAGAGGTTGTTTTATCAATTTTTTCCATAATACTGTCAGCATATAAAACAGCATTGCGCTGCATTTCTGACTCCTGACGTCTTGCTTCTGCAAGGATTGCTTCAGATTTTTCTTTTGCAGATTTTGTTATTTCGTGTTCGTCAATTAATGCAATAACTCTGTCCTGAGCGTCTTTAACAATTTTTTCAGCCTCAGCCTGAGCCTCGCTGATAATTCTCTGGCGCTCTTCTTTCACCCAACGTGCTTGTTTAAGCTCTTCGGGCAGTTTAAGACGAATTTCATCCGCCATTGCAAGAAGCTCCTCTTTATTTACAATTGTATGACCGAAAATATTAAAGCTTTTTTCTACAAGATCGTCCAATTCGTCAATTATCTGTAAAACTTCCATTTTTCTACCTCCCGTAAAATAATAAACAGGGTCTATTTAAATTTATTGTAAATAGTATCTATACATTGCGGCGGAACAAGATTTGTAATATCCGCACCATAGCTTGCAAGCTCACGAACCAGACTGGAGCTCACATGTGAAAGCTCGGACGAGGTCATCATAAAAAGAGTTTCAATATCAGGATTTTGCTCACGGTTTGCAAGCGCCATCTGAAATTCATACTCAAAGTCAGAAATCATGCGCAGACCTTTAATAATAATTTTAATGTCCTGTTCTTTCATGAAATGAACAAGAAGCTTGTCCGAAGAAGTGATTTCCACATTGTCAAATCCTGCGGTAACTTCACGAAGCATTTCAACACGTTCGGAAACCGAAAAAGCGGAGTTTTTAGCTTTATTGACAAACACCGCAACAACCACCTTATCAAAGGTTTTAGATGCCCTGCGGATAATGTCAAGATGACCGTTTGTAACCGGGTCAAAGCTTCCGGGATATACCGCTGTTTTCATAGATTATCATAGCCTTTCCACAGCATTATATATACTTACTATAACATTATATACTACTTTTTTAAAATAATCAAGTCTTTAAGCAAATTTTTTTGTTATTTGCCATAAAATCTTACGGCAACCCGTCCGTAAAATCGCTCATCTTTGAGAACGAAGGAAGAAATTTCAGCCGGAAAAACCTCTTGTCTGTCGCTTTCGGCAACAATAATTCCATCGTCTGCTAAAAGATTTTTTTCGGCAATTATTTTCATGCAGTCTGCAATGTGGCCGGAAAAATAGGGAGGGTCCATAAAAATAATATCAAACTTCTCGTTGCAGCCAAGCAAAAACTTGTCTGCCGGCCGGCAGATAACATTTGCCAAAAGCCTTGTAAATTCAAGGTTTTTCTTTATGATTTCTGCCGATTTTTGAGATGAGTCAACAAGAGTTGCGCTTTTTGCACCACGACTTAACGCCTCAATTCCTATTGCTCCGCTTCCTGAAAAAAGGTCCAACACATCAGCATCCGCAACCTTATCATAGAGAATATTAAAAATGCAGCCCTTTACCTTGTCGGTAGTTGGGCGGGTATCAAGTCCTGACAGAGTTTTCAGAGGCAGACCGCCTCTTGATCCCGATATGACACGCATAAAAGTCCCCTTTCGCACATTAAAGGAAATCCGCAGCAATGCTGCGGATTAAAAGTTAATTAATAATTCGTCTTGCAGTTACATATCTTGAACTGTAGTAAGCTTCATCAAGACTGCTGGTTCTAACAATATCTCCCGGAACTGTAGCATGAACAAAATTATTGCTACCAATGTATATTCCTACGTGAGAGATTCCACCATAGGTGTCAAAGAACACCAGGTCGCCCGGAATAAGCTCATCCCTTGAAACAGCATTTCCCACAGTTGCTTGTCCTGCTGCGGTACGGGGAAGGGAAATCCCAAACTGTTTATATACATAGCCGGTAAATCCGCTACAGTCAAAACCTGAGGGAGAAGCTCCTCCATAAATATAAGGTGTGCCTATAAGGTTTTTGCCATAATCAACCACACGGCTGCCCAATCTTGTAAAACTACTGCCTTCTCTTGATGAAAGAGAAGAAACATCTCTGACAGAAACATAGTCGCTATGTACAAATCTAAGCTGACCGAAAAGAAGAATTTCGTACCAGTTACCCGAAACTCCGGTAAGCTGGACCTCATCTCCGCGCACAAGCTGTCCCACAACTTCAGAATCGGTTGAGGGCTTGCTTCGGATATTTAAAAGGTCAGTAGTAATTGTGCCAACGGATTTTACATTAACCGCAACATAATCGGCAGAAGCATAAGCCTCCATGCCGTTGTAATTAATACGGTAAAAAGCACCTTCGGCGGAAGATATATTAAGGATTTCTCCTTTATAAGCAGATGAAATTTTCTTGCTGTCAGTTGAAGGGGCACTGCGGATGTTAAGCGCGTCTGTTGTTACGGTGCCTTCTGCTGCAAAACAGGAAGTAGCTGTCATAAAAATAAGTGCAGCAACGGAGGCAACCTTTTTAAACGTGTTCATTTTACACGCCTCCTTTGTGATGATGCAGAAGCTCTCTGCATTTTTTCAGCATATTTATTTTACCATAAAACTAACTGATAGTCAAATAAACAGCGCCAATAAAACCGAAAATATGTAAAATAAATCTTTGGAAAAACGCCCAAAAAGCCCATAATTAGGGAGATGAGCGCATACTTTTCCGTAAAACGAAACTTGAGCAGAAAAAGCAGAAAACGTGTTAAAATTTTTGTTGACAAGGGGAAATTTATATGGTAAAATGTGTATGAAAATTTAATCGGGGTGCTGATTTTCGGCTGAGAAAGCGATTGCTTAACCCGCGAACCTGATACGGATAATGCCGGCGTAGGAATAATAATCGATTATTTTGCTCTACTGGGATTTCCCGGTGGAGCTTTTTTAATCCATCAGGAATTTTCACTATTATAATAATGAAAAGGTGGTTTTAATGAAAACAAAAAAACTTACTCTTGCAGGAATGCTTATTGCTCTTGCCACCGTTTTGTCCCTTATCAAGATTTTTGATATGCCCTATGGAGGCTCGGTTACGGCAGGAAGCATGGTTCCTATAATTATTTTTTCCATGCAGTGTGACACAAAATGGGGCATAACCCAGGCAATATGCTATTCCATTATACAGTTGATGCTTGGCTGGTACGCACCTCCTGCCCAGAACTTTGTTTCCTTTGCAGCAGTAATTTTGCTGGATTATGTAATAGCTTTCGGCGGACTTGGACTTGCAGGCCCGATAGCTCGCAGACTCGGAGGAGGCCGGTCGGCAACAGCCGTCGGCGTGATTTTGGTTCTTTTTATAAGATTTTTATGCCATTTTTTGTCAGGAATTTTAATCTGGGGAAGCTTTGCTCCCGAAGGTCAACCGGTATGGCTCTATTCGCTGCTGTATAATGGTGGATATATGCTCGGAGAAACGGTTGTAACATTGGCAGCAACCCTTTTGCTCCTTTCACGCAAAGGCCAAAACTGTAAAAATTTACCAAAAAGCGGTGTATAAATTTTGCCTGATAGCATGGACAAATGTCATATTAGGCGGAAAAATACACAAATTTGTTCAATAAATTTGAACAAAACGTAAAAAATTGAAAAAAATGTTCAAAAATATTGAACACTCTCCTTTTTTGTGTTATACTAAAGGCATCAAATACAGCAAGGAGAGACAAAAATGGGAAACACAATACTTATAATTGACGATAACAGAGAGTATGGGGACAAGCTTAAAAAGGAACTGGCTGTTTATCCGGAATTTGGTGAAATTTTAAATGCAACCGGTGGCAGGGCGGGCCGTGATATGGCTGCAAGATATAATGTCGATGTTATTGTTTGTGAAGCTATCATGAGAGATGGAGATGGATTTTCGGTTGTTGAGGATATTTTGAGGACTTCCGTTACAAAGCCTGTTATAATAATGATATCTTCATTTACCAATGAAGCCATGATTGCAAGGGCGGCGTCAAGCGGTGCGTCTTTTTATCTGCCCAAGCCTTTTGACGCTACAACTCTTTACCAGCACATCTCGTTTTTCACCAAAATGAAGGAAAAACCTGTTAATGCCATGATAAGCGAGACGGACGATGACGAGTATGACATTGAAATAATGGTAAGCAATATGATAAAAACCATTGGTGTTCCGGCACACATTAAAGGATATCAGTTCCTGCGTGATGCCATAATGTGGGTGGTTGAGGATATGGAGCTTATCAACGCCGTAACAAAAGAGCTTTATCCCGGAATTGCGAAGAAGCATAAAACAACCTCATCAAGGGTTGAACGGGCAATTCGCCATGCTATAGAGGTGTCCTGGCAGAGAGGCGACGTGGAAACATTAAACAAGCTTTTCGGTCACACTGTGAAATTTACCAAGGACAAGCCCACAAACTCAGAGTTTATCGCAATGATAGCTGACAGGATAAGACTTCAGCTTAAACGACAGGGCAAAAAAGCGTCTTAACAGTGCCTCCTTTACATTAAAGGTCGGCACTAAAGACCGGCCGAATATTAAAAAGCCACCGAAAGGTGGCTTTTTTCTTGACATAACTTTGCCGGGGTGGTATATTAAATATTTGAAGGAAGGCAATATTATGACAGAAAATAACAATTTTTTAAAAGGAATAAAGGGCGGACTTCCTATATGCATAGGGTATTTTGCAGTAGCCTTTGCATTTGGGATAACAGCCGTGCAGTGCGGACTTACCTGGGTGGAAACCCTGCTTATTTCCGTGACAAATTTGACCTCGGCAGGTCAGCTTGCGGGAGTGCCCATAATAGCAGGTGGTGGCTCGCTTATTGAAATGGCAGTGTCCCAGCTTGTGATAAACTCACGCTACGCACTTATGTCGGTATCTCTTTCGCAAAAATTTGGGAAATCTGTAAAACTCCCTCATCGGTTTTTGTTTTCCTTTACAAATACCGACGAGGTGTTTGCAGTTGCTATGACAAACAAAAATCCGGTAGGAAAAAAATTTATGTTTGGCCTGTCGCTGACACCGCCCATCGGCTGGACGCTTGGCACACTTTTTGGTGCAATTGCTGACAATATACTGCCGGCAATAGTAATTTCCGCACTTGGAGTAGCAATTTACGGTATGTTTGTAGCAATCGTTGTCCCCGAAATGAAACACAAAAAACCCATCAGACTGTGCGTAATTTTTGCTGTAGCACTCAGTTGTGCGTTTTATTATATACCGGTTTTAAAAACAATTCCAAGCGGTTTTGTTATAATAATCTGCGCAGTTTTGGCGAGCACTCTGTTTGCCGTGGCTTACCCCATTCCGGCAGAGGAGGGACAGGCAGATGATTAGAGAAAACTTTTTTGTCTATCTTGCTGTAATGGCGGGAATTACATATCTTTTAAGAATGGTGCCCATGGTACTGTTCAGAAACAAAATCAAAAACCGGTTTATCCGTTCGTTTCTCTATTATACTCCATACACCGTTTTAAGCGTAATGACGGTTCCGGCAATTTTTTATTCAACAGAATTTATTCCTGCCGTGGCTGGATTTTTGGTGGCACTCTTTCTTGGTTTCAGAGAAAAATCCCTCGTCACCGTCGCAATGCTATCCTGCACAGCAGTTCTTGTTACACAGGTTGTCATGAATATGATATAAAAAAGCTGCCCACCGGGCAGCTTTTACTTTTTTGGATAAGGCTTTTTCTCGTCAGTAAGTCCTGCTAAATAGTCCATACTGGTATCAAGGGCAATCGCAAGTTTTCTGCATTGTTCAAATGTAAAATATCTTTTTCCGCTTTCGAGTTTGGAATAATCACTTTGGTCAATTCCTGTCAGCATCTGCATTTTTACCTGTGTATATCCCTTTTCTTTTCGTAGTTCTTTTAATCTGTTCATATTATCATTTTTTTGGATAAGGCTTTTTCTCTGAAGAAACGCCGCAAATATAGTTCATATCTACATCGTAATAGCGGGCTAATAATATAACACTGTCTAAAGGAATTCTTGTTTTACCAAGCTCATAGTCGGAGTATGTTTTCTGACCTATATTCAAAAGTCTTGCTATTTCTGTCTGATTTTTGTCTGCATCTTCACGAAGTCCACGAATTCTCTCAATTGCATCCATAAAGACACCTCCTACAATAGCTATTGTACAATAGAGTTATTTTCACTATTGATTTTTAGTGTTATTTACTCTATAATATACACAGGGGTGATAAAAATGGCAGAATTCTGTTTTGAATGTTTTAAGAAAATTCATCAAACAAATAAACCGGAAAACGAATACATTTTTTCGAAAGATACATACTTGTGTGAGCAGTGCGGAGAGTGGAAAAAGGTTGTTATTATGGAAAAGAAAGGGTATTACTTGTACAAACTAAGATTTATACTGTTGCCACTTTATATTTTGTGGAAAATAATCATTGTTCCGTACACCATTTATGATTACAATAAAAAAATAAAAAACCGCCGTTAACGGCGGGAAAGAATAAGTTGCAGAGATGGATTCGCTTTGCTGCGGCAAAGCCGGGTCGTGGCTCTGACATGCCCCCGGCATGTCATTCACTACCACTCCCTTCGAATCCGCCTCTCTCACATAAAAAAATCCGCACAACAAATGTTGTACGGATTTTTTGGTGGAGAGAGATGGATTCGAACCATCGAAGGCGGTGCCAACAGATTTACAGTCTGCCCCCTTTGGCCACTCGGGAACCTCTCCAAAAAATGGAGCTGGTGATGGGACTCGAACCCGCGACCTGCTGATTACAAATCAGCTGCTCTACCAATTGAGCTACACCAGCGCATTTTTTACTTTGTTGTCATAAGCGACTTACTCATTATACTACAGATTATTTGCTTTGTCAATATATTTTATTAATTTTTTTCAATTATTTTTTCACAGTCGCTTGCTTTATTACAATGGGTTCAACCGGAGCTGATGTTTTGCTGCTAACCTCAACATCCTGCAATGCCTCAATGTGCTCCATACCTTTTGTAACCTTGCCGAATGCAGCATAGGCTCCATCAAGGTCGGTGCAGTCTTCAAAACAAATGAAAAACTGGCTTGATGCGGAATTGTTATGTTCGGCACGTGCCATGGAAACCACACCTTTTTCGTGTGACAATTCATTTATTATATTGTTTGCAGAAAATTCGCCTGTTATGTTATGCTCAGAACCGCCTGTGCCGTCGCCATTCGGGTCACCACCCTGGAGAACAAAGCCGGGAATCAATCTGTGAAAGGTAAGTCCGTCATAAAAACCGGCGTTTACAAGCGCAACAAAGTTAGCACAGGTCTGAGGAGCGTGCTGCGGGTAAAGTGTAATTTCAAATTTATTGCCGTTTTCAAGAGTGAACTCCACTACTGTGTTTTCAGCAGGAATCTGTTCTTCGGTATATGTAATCTTGTTCTGCTCATATTTTTCAATGGTTTTTTCGTAGTTGTCGTTATATTCTTTAATCAGTCTGTCATACTCATCTCTTATTTTTTCGGCAACACCGCAAAGACGGTTTATAACAGTAACCGCTTCGGCTCTTGTTCCGGAGTCTGACGCATTGAAATTTCCGTTTTCGTCACCGAAGACAATACCGCAGTATGCAACGTTTAATACAGAGTTGCCGACATTATTTGAATAAGTTTCAAAGATTGCGGCTTTGTCGTTAAATTTGGTATTATTTTCGAAAAGATATAAAACTTTTCCTGCATCAAAATAGTTGACGAGGGCGCAGTTGATGATATAAGCCATTTCCCATCTTTTTATAGGGAGGTCATAATTTTCTGCGGACATAACTGCAGGGCTTATTTGGTCATATACTTCACCAGTCATTGCATAAAGATATGCCTCTAACGCAAAATTATAGTATTTTTCTGCCCAATGCTCCGCACCTTCAAGCTCGGGAATATTTTCAAAAAGAGCACAGGTAACCATTTTCATGAATTCTGCTCTGGAAACGGTGTCATCTGGGCGGAAAGTGCCGTCATCATAACCGTTTGTAACCCCATTTTCGTACGCTTTGCCAATTTCATCTATTGCCCAATGACCTTCAATATCCGAAAATGGCAGCTCAGCAGCAAACACCGAGCTTAAGGAAAGTGTAAGTAATATTAAAAAAGAAATAAATTTTTTCATTATAATCGCTCCTTTATCAACTAATTATAAACAACCGGGTCCGATTTGTCAAGATTAATAAAATAATTTTCAATGACTCTTGCATTTTTTACACAAATATCGTATAATAAAAGTAGGTATATTATTTTTTTGCCGCACACAAGCGGCGGAAGGGAGATTTTTATGGATTTTATGAATGTTGTAAGAGAAAAAGCGGCAGCACTGGCTCATGGTGCGGTAAAAACTTCAAATGCAGTTGTAGAAACGGTTAAATCCAATCTGGCTATTGCAGATAAAGAAGCCGAAACCACAAAAATTCTCCGTCAGCTGGGCACACTTATGTATGATGCTTACAAGGATGGCTCAGATGTTGATGCAGATGCAGTTGCAGAAAAATGTGCAGCTTTAGATGACTATTTCAGCGAAATCGCAGCTTTAAAGGAAAAAGTAGGCGAAATTAAAAACACAAAAACTTGTCCGAAATGCAACGCAAAGGTTAAGGCGGATTTTAAATTCTGCCCCGTTTGCGGCGAAAAAATGGACTAAGTCCCATTACTACAAAAGAGGTGAAAACCCGTGCAAAGACTTATTTTAGTCGTTGAGGACGAAAAACCTATTCTTGATATTTTGCAGTTCAATCTTGAAAAGGAAGGATATAAGGTTGCGACCGCTATGGACGGAGAAACTGCTGTTTCATCAGCAATTCAGCTTAACCCCGACCTTATTTTGCTTGATGTTATGCTTCCGGGAATGGACGGATTTGAGGTGTGCAAAAATGTCCGCACACGCTCGGATGTGCCTATAATTATGCTGACAGCAAGAGGCGAAGAGGTAGATAAAATTCTTGGTCTTGAGATAGGTGCCGACGATTATATTACAAAACCGTTCAGCATGAGGGAGCTTTCGGCAAGAATAAAGGCCAATATGCGCAGAACTGCGCCTGTTGAAGGGGAACAGCCATCTTCTTCGGGTGGGAAAATTATTCAGTCAGGTCAGCTTAAGATTGACTGTGACCGTTACGAGGTTTACCGTGACGGCCAGCCGGTTATTCTTACCCTGCGTGAATTTGAACTTATCAAATTCCTCGCAATGCAGCCTGAAAAGGTTTTCTCCCGCGAAACACTGCTTGAAAGAGTATGGGGATACGAATTTTTCGGCGATGTCCGCACAGTGGATGTTACCGTTCGCCGTCTGAGGGAAAAGGTCGAAGAGGATCCCTCTGCGCCCAGGTATATTATGACCAAACGAGGCGTAGGTTACTATTTTAATAATAAAGAGGTTTAATGCCCAATGTTTAAAAGCGTCAGACTGAAAATTGTATTAATGTTTGTTCTGATGGTGGTGTCCGTCATTGTTATGGTGGGCACCTTTTTCCGTATGAGCATTTCTTCGTATTATACCAATGAATTTTCTCAGAAAATAACCTCTCAGGCAGCTGCCGAGCTTTCGGACAGGATAACAGACCTTGCAATTTCGGGAGCTCCGCATGATGAGATAGCATCTGTAATAGAAACCTATTCGTCACGGCTTGGGGTGGACATGTTCCGAACGGTATATATTCTGGACGGAATTTCCGCACAGACCGTCTATCACACAAACACAGCAAGCATTGCGACTCTTGAAAAAACTCCCAACATCATTGCAGCACTCAGCGGAAGTGAAGGAAAAACGCTGACGGACGAGCAGTCCTATATGGATTGGGCAAAACCTGTCATGACAGGCGATGAAGTTGCGTATATTCTTTATGTGAAGGACACCAAAGAGGAGCTTGATGAAATTGTTGGCAGCATGCTGAAAATTATTCTTCAGGCGATGCTTTTCGGTCTTGGAATTTCACTTCTTTTGGGATATTTTATGTCAAAAACCATCACATCGCCCATCATTTCGCTGACACGCAGCGCAGAAAGACTTGCTGCCGGTGATTTTTCCCAGAAAATAAACTCTGAGGCGGACGATGAAATAGGTCAGCTTTCGCGGACCTTTAATGAAATGGCGACACGCATAAAGGACAATGTCACCACAATTGAAGAAGAAAAAAATAAAATGACTGCCATTTTAATGCACATGACGGACGGTGTTATGGCGTTTGACTCGGCAGGCAAGCTTATTCATATAAACCGTGCGGCAATCCGCATAATCGGCAAACATAATGCCGAAAATGTTACATTTGGTGAATTTTTCGAAAAAATTGGTGCAGATATTTCCCTGTCAGAGATTTCTTTCAGAAAAAATGAAACAATAACCCGTGATATAGATATTGGCGGAAAACACATTCAGCTCTTTTTTGCAACAAGTGGCAGCAAAAAGGACTCTATGTCGGCAATTATTGTTATGCTCCGTGATGTTACCGAACAGATGAAGCTTGAAATGTCAAGACGTGAGTTTGTTTCCAATGTTTCACACGAGCTGAGGACGCCTATTACCACAATAAAAACCTATGCTGAAACGCTGCTTGAATCTGAGGATATTCCTCCCGAAATGGAGAAAAACTTCCTTGGCGTTATGCATAGTGAAGCGGACCGGATGGCACGACTTGTTTCCGACCTCCTGGACCTTTCAAAGCTTGATTATAACCCCAACGATATGCAAAAAGAGCATTTTGACTTAAAAGCGCTGCTGGAAGATGTTGTTAAAAAGCTGGGACTTGAGGCGACTGCAAGAAACCAGGATTTATCCCTGTCTTTTGCGAACACAATGAAACCCATTTTCGGCAACCGGGACAGAATTGAACAGGTGATTACCAACATAATTTCCAACGCAATAAAATACACTCCCGACGGTGGTGAAATTAAGGTTTCGGCAGGAAATATTTACAGTAGTTTTTACATTAAAGTCAAAGACAGTGGTGTAGGAATTCCCAAAGAGGACCTGCAGCACATCTTCGAGAGGTTTTACCGTGTTGACAAAGCCCGCAGCCGTCGAAGCGGCGGAACGGGGCTTGGGCTGGCCATTGCAAAGGAAATTGTGGAGGCGCATGGTGGCCAGATTAAGATTGAAAGTGAATTTGGCGAGGGTACGCTTGTTACCGTTAAGTTTCCCGTTAAACCTACGGGAGCCGAGCATAAGGTCTGAAATGTTAATCTAACTTAATGCTGCTGTAATTGTTTTGTAATAATTATAGTGTATAATAGACTTACTTAAAACTCCCGGAAAGGATGGAAAGTTATGAAACGAGTATCCATAATACTGCTTCTGGCACTTGTTTTCTCTTTCTGCGCTATAGGTCAGGTTATGGCTGCACCGCAGGAAATGGCAACAGTTCCGGCAAGCGACGGTATGCTTTACATAGATATTTACAACCCCGAAACCGTTGTTTCCACCACTACACAGAAGGACTATGTTCTTTCGGGCGTGGCGAAAAGTGGCGTGATTGTGAGTGTTTATATGTATGACAAAGCGACCGCAAAATATAAAATGGTTGAAAATGGCGGTGCTATGGCAGTACAGACAATTGGTGCAAGCGGCTATTTTGCTCAGCGTGTGTCTTTGTCTGAAGGCAAAAATGATATCCTGGTGCGTGTAGATTCTGCTCAGGATTCTGAAGTTGCGTCTCAGGTAGTACGTCTTGAAATTAATCTCCTTGTTGACAGTTTCTGGAGCAAAATAAAAAATGCTTCCGCAAACATGATGCAGGAGCTTAAGAACTCTTTTAAATAATATTATGAAGAAGGAAATAGTAAAAAACAGCATACTTACCCTTCTCATATTCATCTGTGTATTTTTATTCTATAAAATATGGTTTAGCGAAAAATTATGGTCCTCGGACTATAATTTTTTTGCTGCTTTATGGGGTAATCAGCCCATAGCGGTTGACACATCCTCGTCTATAGAGGACATTCTTCAGCCTGAAAAAATCATTTTTTCCGGTGGCGGAAAAAGATTTGTTTCCACAAAGGGAGAAAGTGGCTTTGAAGGTTATTATAATGAAGTGAAATCTGTTCTCGGAAAAATAACGGAAAAAACAAAATTTGCAGAATCTACCGAAGAAGAAATGATTTCGGCAATCAAAGCATCGTCGGTAACTGTTGATTTCGGCACCGTTTTCAGTGGCGAAACAGGCACATTTTTAGGCACATATTTCCCGTGTGAAAGTGTCCGTGATGTTGTTATTTCCTTAAATGACACCGCACTGGGCAAGCCGGTTGTATTTGTCCGTGACCATAAAGGAGGCGCCGTTTATAAAGCGGTAGCTGATATGCCGCTGGATAAACTGTCAGAATCTGTTTCCGGCCATATATTAAAAAATTCCGGCGAAAATATTCCCTTTGCATTTGAACTGGGATTTAACAGGACAGACACCACCGAAGGCAGCGAAATTTCCCGCAAAATTCTTTTAAATTCAAACATATTAATCGGTCTTACAGATGTGACGGCACCCGCTATTAAGATAACACCACCGGAAGAGACAGAACTTCCGTCCTCCAAGCTTAATATGCTGCTCAGCCAGTTTGGTATTGAAAGGGCAACTGCAAGAAAATATATTGAAACAAATGATGATGTTTTGTTTGTTGGCAGTGGAGCAACTCTTAAAATATCCAAATCGGGAACACTTGAATACCAGGCAGAAGCATCCGGACCTGTCATTTATGACGCATCTTCGAAAAATGCGCTTCCGTCAGCGGTGGGAAACATTTTCAGCCTGGTCAGAACAGTATTCAGAAGCTTTGATATTTCCTCACCTGCACTGCAGATTTCATCGGACCTTGTTAATCTGCCCAACGCTTCGGGTGAAATAACGGTATATATTGACTATTATCTGGACAGTATTCCGGTTATGGCGTGGGATAATGGTCATGCTATAAGCATTACCGTAAAAAACGGCAGACTCATTTCTTACAAACAACAGATTTGCACCCTGTCAAAAGGTGATGGAAAGCTTACGGCGGGGAACATGCTTCAGGCGGTAGACGGTCTTTATGCCGTACTTCCGCTTAAGGAGGATGAAACGGCAACCGTTTCAGACATATTTGTTGCATACACCGGCGAAGATAGTATTTCCTGGTGTGCAAAAATAGATGGCAGCGACAGACTTATAGTAATAAATAAGGAGGGAACACCATGAACTGGCCAAGAGTAAAAACCATCCTTATTTTTCTGTTTCTGGCGGTGGATATTATGCTGCTCTGCTCAATTATTATTCCGTCGGTGACCTTAAGCCGTATTCCTCAGGAAACCATAAGGAATACAGCAGATGTTTTATCGCAGAGAGGGATAGAAATTTCGCCCGAAATTATTCCTGCCCGCAGGGAAAGTATGGGCATTGTCGAGCTTTATAACATCTGGCCAGACAAAGAGGCTGTTGCCGAAAAGCTGCTTGGCAAAGCACCAGTTTTAAGCGGAGAGGTTTATAAAAACGGAACAAAAACACTTACCTTTCAGCAAGACGGGTTCAACTATAAAAACAGTGCAACAGTAAAAACAGTTGCACACGAGCTAATTGAAATGGGAATAGATGTCAGGGACAATTTTTACGAAGAGGGCGAGTCCTCGCTCAGGTCCTGGCAGACAATTGAAGATAAAAAACTTTTTGAGTCGGAGATTTATGCAGCGCAGACAGGTGCGGAAGTAACAGTTACCGGCTACTGGATTTTCTCGGACAGGGAAAACGGCATAATAATAAACACGCCCGATACACTTCTTGACGTAACAGGCGTGCTGATAGATTTTATAAATAATCCCTTAAGGGAACCGGAAGTTAAAATAACCTCGGTTGAAACAGGATATTCGGCAGGCACGGCATACCGTGACATGTCCCACAAGCTGGTATCGGTTTCGCCGGCATATAAAATCAGTACCGACACGGGTGCATATTATATATACGACGCACTTTCGGGAAACTTCCTTTATGCCTGCAAAAATGGAGAAATTATATACTGATAATCCGGACAGGAACATTTTTAGACCGTGCGTAAAGCACGGTCTTTCCGCTTCCACCGGAAAAATCGTCTGTTACGGCAATCACAAGGTCGCTTGAGTCAACCATATACTGATTGCGTTTCATCATACAATAGTGAGTATAGTGCTCGCTGACGCAGGTAATTTTGTCGCACTTTTTTAAAATTGCAGTATATCTTGCTTTGTGAGATGCGTTCCACCCGGCAGACTGCTTTTTATGTGGCAGAGCAGCCTCAAGCGTAATGTCAAGACCCTTTTCTTTCAGCTCAATTATCGCTTCGGCAGCCCACATATCAACTCCTAAAGCCATCCCGCTGATAAAATGGACAGCGCCCTGCGAAACTGCGGTTTTTATATTCTCAAGTATTTCATTTTTAAGCTTTATGCATCGCTCGTCTGATTCGTTATACCCCCAGGGGAGTTTTTGAGGACGGCGACCGGTAAAACATACAGTTTTCATTTAATCACCAAAAACATTTTACCACATAGTCATTGAAAAAGCAATCGCAAGATGGTATAATTGATTCATGCAGAATTTTATTTCATAAATTTAAAAGGAGCTGGCGCTCTTTTGTGCTCGTTTGAGCACGCCGTCAATTGATTTATTATAAAATGAAATCTTTATAGAACAAGGTGGTTTATATTATGAAAGCGTTGATTACAGGTGCAAGCTCGGGCATTGGCAGGGAAATAGCCATTCTTCTCGACAGTATGGGAATTGAAACGGTCCTTGTCGCAAGGCGTGAGGACAAGCTTAAAGAGCTTGCAGACACCCTAAAAACCAAACCGGAAATTATCCCGCTTGATTTGTCAAAACCGCAGGCGGCAAAAGAGCTGTATGAAAAAGTACCCGACATTGACATTTTAATTAATAACGCAGGCTTCGGCGTGTTTGGCGAGTTTGACAAAACACCGCTTGAAAGGGAAGAGGAGCTTATTTCCCTTAATGTGACCGCACTTCATATTCTGACCAAGCTTTATCTTAAAGATTTTAAAGAGAAAAACAAAGGGTATATATTAAATGTTGCATCAATAGCATCATTTTTGCCCGGTCCGCTTTTTTCTTCATATTATGCCTCAAAAGCGTATGCCATGAAACTCACCACCGCAATCCATCACGAGCAAAAACGCTGCCGGTCAAAAGTTAAGGTCAGCTGTCTGTGTCCCGGTCCTGTGGTAACGGAATTTAACGATGTAGCAGGTGTCAGCTTCGGGCCGCTTGGAATGAAAGCTGATAAAGTAGCAAAAATTGCAGTAAAAGGAATGTTTAAAGGCAAACGCCTTATCATTCCGGGTGGATTATATAAATTTGCACGAATTTTCGTAAGGTTTATTCCTGAACGGCTTTGTGCAAAGGTTATGGCAGAGCTTCAGCTTGCGAAAAATCCAAAAAGATAAAAGAAACCCAACGGTTTTAAGACCGTTGGGTTTTTATGTTTTCTATCACCGCAAGAGCGCATTTTATTCCGTCAACTGCCGCAGAGGTTATTCCGCCGGCATAGCCCGCACCTTCACCTGCAGGGTAAAGCCCTTTTACAGAGCTCATCATATTTTCATCACGGATAATCCGGACAGGGGAGGAGCTGCGGGATTCCACACCTGTTAAAACTGCATCCGGACGGTCAAAGCCTTTAATTTTTCTGCCCATTTCGGTCACCGCATCTTTTAAAGATGAGGAAATAAAGTGGGGCAGGAAGGTTGTTAAATTTGTCAATGTAACCCCCGGCTGATAAGTAGGCTCTATCTCGCCCAAAACAGAAGATTTTTCGCCCCTTATAAAATCACCGAGAAGCTGCGCCGGAGCTTTGTATCCGCCGCCGCCCGCTTCATAAGCGGCACGCTCCAGCTTACGCTGAAATTCTATACCGGCAAGGGGGTGGTCACTCCCGAAATCTTCAGGGCCGACATTTACAAGCAGCGCACTGTTGGCATTTTTTCCGTCACGGGCATGGTTGCTCATTCCGTTTGTCACCACACCACCATCTTCAGACGCTGCCGCAACAACAACTCCGCCCGGGCACATACAGAAAGTGTATGCCTTTCCTGAAATTGCCAGTTTATAATCGGCAGCAGGCAAATCTTTTGCAAAATCACCATACTGAGCACGGTTTATCATTTGCTGAGGATGTTCAATTCTTACACCTGCAGAAAATATTTTCTGCCGGATGGGCACGCCCTTTTCAAAAAGCATTTTAAAGGTATCACGCGCGCTGTGACCTATTGCGAAAATCACATGGTCGGCAGGGTAAAATCTGTCCGCAGTAACCCCTGCAACTTTGCCGTTTTTTATCGAAACATCGGTCACTGTGCTACCGAAAATAAATTCTCCGCCCATGCCAATTATCCGGTTACGCATATTTTCAATTACTATGGTTAATTTGTCTGTACCGATATGTGGTTTTGAAAGATATTTTATCTCCTCGGGAGCACCACATTCAAAGAAAATTTCCATTACTTCCCTGCAAAGGGGACTGGATATACCGCTGTTTAATTTACCGTCCGAAAATGTTCCGGCACCGCCCTCGCCAAACTGCACATTTGAATCGGGATTGAGCCTGCCGGTTTTAAAAAAGTGGTCAACATCTGCTTTGCGTTCACTAACTTTTTTGCCGCGCTCTAAAACTATGGGGCAAAGTCCACCCTTTGCAAGAATATATGCCGCAAAAAGCCCTGCAGGCCCGCTGCCAACCACTACGGGGCGGTTGTCTGATTGAACTTTTGGTACTTTGAGTCTTTCGGGGCACGGCTTCTCGCCAAAGTAAGCCAAAACGCTGTAAACCAGGCGGACATCGCTCTTTTTTCGTGCATCAACTGATTTTTTTGTTATTATATATCCGTCCGGTTTTCTGCCGCACTTTTTTTCAATTTTATCGGTAAGGTCCTGTAGCGAGTGGTCGGGAGGTAGTTTTATACCTGTAATCTCAATTATTTTATTCATTTTTCAGCCTTTCCGCCGCGGCTTTTCCGGCAACATAGCCGCTGCTCCATGCCCATTGCAGGTTAAATCCGCCACAGTCACCATAAATATCAAGAACTTCTCCTGCCGCATAAAGACCGGGCAGGATTTTTGATTCCATTGTGGCAGGGAAAAATTCCGAGGTCAAAATTCCGCCGGCAGTAACCTGAGCATCACGCCAGCCGGTATACCCGGTAATTTCAAACTCCCAGTTTTTTATAATATCCACCAGCCGGGAAACATCCTCGTTTGTCAGACTGCCCGACGACCGGCTGAGTTTACCAAAATTTGCTGCTTTAACCAGGATTTTGCCAATCTGTTTATTAAAAATTCCCGAAAAGAAAAATTCAAGTGGCATGTCGGGGTTTGAATCTATAAGTGATTTTATAATTTTCTTCAGTTCATCTGAGCTTTTTTTGGGCATAAGATCAAGAACAACAAAGGTTTTTCTGTTGTGGTTCAACGACTTTACCGCATGGCCCGAAAGCTGCAGAATTGGTGGGCCGGAAAGTCCGTAGTCGGTAAATAAAATTTCGCCTTCTTCGGTTCGCAATGCCTTGCCCGCGGACATAAGTGTAGCTTTTCCGTCAAATTTTATGCCCTGAAGAGATTTGTGCCAGGGGGAAGAGCTTTTGAGCCTTGTCAGCGCAGGGTAAATGGCGGTTTTTGTGTGACCTAATTTTTCAAACAGCTTAAACGCACTGCCGTCTGTGCCGCATTGCGGACTTGCACTGCCACCGGTGCAGACTATAATACTGCGTCCATGCATACTGCCGCCCGATTTTGCTTTTACGCCAAAACCGTTTTTGGACGGTTTTATTTCAGCTGCTTCGAAATCTGTAATTTCGGGAATGTCAAGCTTTTGAAGTTTTAACCGCAAAAGGTCCAAAACCGCCGAAGCCTGACCGCCAAGGGGATAAATTTTCCCGCCATCTTCCTCTCTTGTCATTATACCAAAAGAGGCAAACAAATCCAGTGTTTTTTCTACGGAAAAATTAGAAAATGCGCTCATTGTAAACTTGGGGTTTTCACCATGATAACGGTCAACATTGCACCCTGAGTTTGACAGGTTGCACCTTCCGTTGCCGGTAACAAGAATTTTCTTTCCCACACGGGGAAGCTTTTCCAAAATGGCGATTTTCAGCCCGGGATTTTCAGTTTTTGCGGCAATTGCAGCAATAATTCCGCTTGCTCCACCGCCGATTATAAGTATATCAAAAGTATTTTTCATATTCTTCACCCTGATAATAGTTTATCATAACTAAAGAGCGATTTCAACTTAAACTTGACAAAAGCCCTGACGCCGTGTAAAATGTTTAATATGCCCCCTTAGTTAAATGGATATAAGAACCTGCTCCTGTGGAGCAGAACCTTGCCGCTCGCTTACGCTCGCGGAACAAGCCCGTTTAACAAAGGCATTTTTCAAAAAACTAAATACTTGCCCCCTTAGTTAAATGGATATAACAAGCCCCTCCTAAGGGCTAGTTACAGGTTCGATTCCTGTAGGGGGTGCCAGAAAAGGACTTGCCATAAGGCAAGTCCTTTTTTATGTCAGACATATCACTTTCTCCATATTTATAGAGTAAAAAACACATTGAGGTTAAAGGAAAGCTGTGTTATTATAATACTAAAGTACATATTCTGAAAGGAAGATTAATATGTCAAGCTATAAAGTTAAAAAAACAGACGGGGATCTCAGCTGGTTTACTCAGGACAGATTCGGAATGTTCATTCATTTCGGGCTTTATTCCATGCTTTCAAGGCACGAATGGGTAAGGTCAAACGAATCAATTCCCGATGAAGTTTATGACAATCACATAAATTTTTTCAATCCCGATTTATTTGATGCGAAAGAGTGGGCAAAAAAGGCGAAAGATGCCGGCATGAAGTATGCGGTTATGACAGCAAAACACCATGAGGGTTTTTGCATGTTTGATTCTGCATACACCGAATATAAATCAACAAACACACCTGCGAAAAAGGACTTTATAAAAGAATATGTTGAGGCGTTTCGTGAGGCAGGACTTAAGGTGGGCATTTACTATTCCCTTTTAGACTGGCATCACCCCGAATATCAGATTGACTTTTTCCATCCGAGAAGAGCAGATAAAAACGCCGAAGAAATGAACAAAAAGCGTGATATGGCAAAATACCGTGAATATATGTTTAATCAGGTATGCGAGCTTTTAACAAACTACGGGAAAATTGACATAATCTGGTTTGACTTTACATACCCCGACCTTGACAGCATCAGAAATGAATATAACCAGAGATTTATGCCCGATTACAGGGAATGGATGCCCTGGGCAACAAAGGAAACCTGGGATGCGGAAAATCTTATTAAAATGATAAGAGAAATAAATCCGGATATTATTATAAACAACAGAACAGGAATTCCGCAGGATATCACAACTCCCGAGCAGACACTCACAACCGAGTGGCCCAAATACCCCGGCACAGATGAAAATGCGGCGTGGGAATCCTGCCAGACCTTCTCGGGCTCGTGGGGATACTTCCGTGACGAAATGAGCTGGAAAACTCCCGAGCAGCTTATAAGAATGCTCATCAGCTGCGTACAGGGCGGTGGAAATCTTATAATGAACGTAGGACCTACCTCAAGAGGATATTTTGACAAAAGAGCGGACAAAGCACTGGGCGTGTTTGCCGACTGGATGAAATATAACCAGCGGTCAATTTACGGCTGCACAAAAGCTGAGCCGGAATTTGAAGCGCCGGTGGGAACTGCCCTGACGCAGTCTGAAGATGGAAAACGTCTTTACATACACCTTATCGACTATCCGTTTGCCGAAATGAAAATGAAAAATATGGCAGGCAAAATCGCCTACACCCAGTTTTTGCACGACGGCTCGGAGCTTAAAATCCGCGAAAACAAAGACGGCAGCGTAAACTTTATCATTCCGGGAATAAAACCCGACCAGACAATTTCTGTCGTGGAAGTATTTTTAAAATAATGCAAAGAGCAGAATTAATAAAAAAACCCGACCATAGGTCGGGTTTTATTCATTTTTCTGAGTCTGAAGATATGTAAATTTCCTCAACCTTTTTCTGTGCATCCTGAAGAATTTTTGTTGCATCTGTTATTGCATTAAACAGAATATAATACATTTCCTGATACTTGTCCATAATTTTTCTCCTTTGTTTTGATTAGGAGCATAAAAAAGCGCCGGCAGGAGCCGACGCATAAAACACAAGGCTCCCTAATTTACTGCGACATAAATTGCGAAGATGATTTCTACCGGTATGGGAAACCCAAAACGCCTCAGGAGCCTGCGTTTTTAGCAGACAACAGACGTTTTGGTTTTAAAAATGGACATAAACGTCCCCCGATACCTCTTGGTAGAAAAAGAAATATCTTCAATTTATGTCGCAAGATTATTATATCATCATATTCTACATTTTGCAACAATTTTTTGTCGACAAATTATGACAAAGGAAACGGAAGCTATAATATTCAAAAAACCATATTTTACCTCAGACTTCTCTTATTTTTTGGAGCGGTACTGATTTGGCGTAACTCCAAGTGAAGCAATAAAGTTTCTGTTAAAGCTGCGCAGGGATTTGTACCCGCTTTCAAGAGCGCAGTGAATGATTGGATAATCTGTGTTATTTAAAAGATAGCAGGCATTGCTTATTCTATACTGATTAATGTAAGAATTAAAGGAAATACCTGTTGATTTTTTGAAACAGCGGGACAGATGAGAATAACTGTACCCGGTATCGCTTGAAAGTTTGGCAAGAGAGCAATCTTTTGCAAAATTTTGTTCAACAAAATCAAATATTTTATGTAGCAGATTGTCAGAAAGCTTATTTTTGTCTATATATTTTACATCTTTTTCAAATTGTGAACACAAAAAGTACAACACACCCTTTTTTTCGGTTACAGAAGAATCGGGCAAAAGATTGTCCAGTGCACCAATTAAAAATGCATCGGTAGATATTGTGTTTTTTTCGGGAATTTTATTTCTGATTTTGGAATAATAAGCGCTGACCAGCTCGGGTGAAAATATGCAGAGCATGTGCGTACTGTTGCTACTCTGCAAAGAATGCAGCTGATTGGGAAAAACAAGCACAGATTCGCCCTGTTTCAGCGGATATAGGGCATTATCAATCTCAACCGTCATCTCTCCGGAAAGGACGGTTATAATCTCAAATGAATTGTGCAGGTGAACAGGAAAACTGAAGTTTTCACCATATTCCTTGCGGAAATATTCTGCCGTGCCGAAGTGATTGTACTGATAAAACATATAAAAACCCCTATGACAAATTTTGTCTATATATTATATGATGGATGGCGAGAAATGTCAAGCCTTGTGCATTATAATGTTTGTAAGGAGATGAGAGTATGAATTATTACATAGGTGCAGACCTGGGAACGTCGGCACTGAAACTGCTTCTTTCAGACATTGACGGCAAGATTCTAAAAACAGCCACTCGGGGTTATGATGTTATGTACCCCAAATCAGGCTGGAGCGAGCAGGAGCCGGAAGATTGGTGGGAAGCATTTAGAGATGGAATAAAAGAACTTGTAGCTGATGTTGATGCAGATAAAATTAAAGGAATTTGCGTTGCGGGGCAGATGCACGGACTTGTAATACTGGATGAAAATGACAAAGTCATAAGACCGGCTATACTCTGGAATGACGGACGAAGTTCTGCAGAAACGGCATATCTTAATGATGTTATCGGAAAAGAAAAACTTTCTTTGATGACGGCAAATATTGCCTATGCCGGATTTACAGCTCCTAAAATTCTGTGGCTTAAAAATAATGAGCCGGATAATTATAATAAAATTTCAAAAATAATGTTGCCTAAGGATTATATAAACTATCGTCTTACGGGCGTGCACGCAACAGATTATTCGGATGCTTCGGGGTTTTTGTTGCTTGACGTTAAAAACAAATGCTGGGCAAAGCAGATGCTTGACATTTGTGGCATAAGTGAAAAACAAATGCCAAAGTTGTTTGAAAGTTATGAAAGTATCGGCACAATTTCACCTGACATAGCAGAAAAGCTCGGACTTTCAAAAAATTTAACAGTTGCAGCCGGTGCGGGCGACAATGCCGGTGCGGCTATAGGCACAGCAACGGTAGGAGAGGGTAAATGCAACATTTCCCTCGGGACAAGCGGCACAATTTTTATACCATCGGAAAAATTTAAGGTTGACAGGTATAATTCGCTTCACTCCTTCTGTCATGCAGACGGGAACTATCATCTTATGGGATGTATATTGTCAGCAGCGTCCTGCAACAAATGGTTTTGTGATGAAATACTTAAAACTGAGAACTACGCAGATGAGCAGGCAGAGATTACAGACGATATGCTCGGAAATAATGAAGTGTTCTTCCTTCCGTACCTTATGGGGGAAAGAAGCCCCATTAACGATACTGATGCGACAGGGCTGTTTATCGGGCTGAGACCAAATACCAGTCGCGCAGATATGCTTCTTGCAGTTTTAGAAGGCGTGAGTTTTGCTGTCAGAGATAATCTTGAGGTTGCAAAAAGTCTGGGAATTGACATTAAAAACAGCACCATTTGCGGCGGTGGAGCAAGGTCTGAGCTTTGGATGAAAATTCTTGCAAACATATTAAATATAGAGCTTTTGGTTCCCGCAACTGAAGAAGGACCGGGATATGGCGCTGCAAAACTTGCAATGGTTGCAGCAGGAGAATTTAATAGCGTAAAGGATTGCGTTGATGTTAAAATAAAACAAAAAATTGTTCCGGACCGAAAACTTGCACAAGCTTATGAGAACAGATATCGCAAATTCTGCAAACTTTATCCTCATATAAAAAATGTATATAAAGAAATCAGGGGGGGAAATTAATGAGTTATTTTGATAATATTCCTGTGATTAAATATGAAGGCAAAGACAGCAAAAATCCGCTTTCATTCAAGTATTATGACGCAGAGAGGGTAATACTCGGAAAAACCATGAGAGAACACCTGCCCTTTGCAATGGCCTGGTGGCACACTTTATGTGCAGCGGGCACAGATATGTTCGGCAGAGATACTGCAGACAAATCTTTCGGAACAGAAAAGGGCACTATGCAGCACGCAAAAGCCAAGGTTGATGCAGGTTTTGAGCTTATGCAAAAGCTTGGAATTGAGTATTTTTGTTTCCACGATGTTGACCTTGTGCCCGAGGCAGAGGACATAAAAGAAACAAACAAAAGACTGGACGAAATTACAGATTACATCCTTGAAAAAATGAATGAAACGGGCATAAAATGTCTGTGGGGAACAGCAAATATGTTCTCAAACCCCCGTTTTATGAGTGGTGCAGGCAGCACAAACTCCGCCGAGGTTTTCTGCTTTGCAGCAGCACAGGTAAAAAAAGCGCTGGAGCTTACAGTTAAGCTTGGCGGTAAAGGTTATGTGTTCTGGGGCGGTAGAGAAGGTTATGAAACCCTTTTAAACACAGACGTTAAGTTTGAGCAGGAAAACATTGCCCGCCTTATGAAAATGGCGGTGGAATATGGAAGAAAAATCGGATTTAAAGGTGATTTTTATATTGAACCAAAACCGAAGGAGCCAATGAAACATCAGTATGATTTTGATGCATCAACAGCAATCGGATTTTTAAGACAGCACGGGCTTGACAAAGATTTTAAGATGAACATAGAGGCAAACCACGCAACTCTTGCGGGACATACATTCCAGCACGAACTGCGGATTTCAGCCATCAACGGAATGCTCGGCTCCATTGATGCAAACCAGGGAGATTTGCTGCTTGGCTGGGATACTGACGAGTTTCCGTCAGATGTATACAGCGCAACACTTTGTATGTATGAGGTGTTAAAAGCGGGCGGTCTTACAGGCGGATTAAACTTTGATTCAAAAACCAGGCGTTCAAGCTATACGGCAGAAGATATGTTCCACGCATTTATTCTTGCTATGGACACATTTGCTCTTGGCTTAATCAAAGCAGCTGAAATTATTGAAGACGGCAGAATGGATGAGTTTGTTAAAACAAGATACGCAAGTTTTGACAGTGAAATAGGCAAAAAAATACTTGGTGGTAACGCAACACTTGAAGAACTGTCTGCCTATGCAGAAAAGCTGGGGCATGTCAAATTGCCGCACAGCGGAAATCAGGAATATTTAGAGGGCGTGCTAAACAACATTTTATTTAAATAATAAAAAAGGCTGAGCTTTTGCTCAGCCTTTTCAATTTATTCGTAGTCTACAACATCAATCCAGGATAAAAGCAGTTCTCTTTCCTGCTCGTTGCCTTTTACTGACTGGGAAGCCGCAACGATGGGCATCCATTTCTGAACATACTGTTTTGCAGTGTCGCTCTTTTTGCAGAAAAGGTCGAGATATTTTTTTGCAACATCTTCCTTTCCGCTGAGGCAGTAACGAAGGTATGTTCTTGCAACATCTGCCGATGCGTTGCCCTGAGTAGCGTGTGACCAGTCCAGGATAAAAGGAGTGCCGTCCGGCCTTATAACAATGTTACCGGGGGTAAAGTCGCCGTGGCAAACCTTTTTGTGCTTGGGCATACCCTCAAGTCTGTGACGAAGCTCGTAGCGAACCGTGGGGTCGAGATTTGCTTCAACCATTTTGCGGTCCATTTTGTCCTTAAGTTTTGTTAAAAGCGGGCATCTTTTGGAATGTATTTCAAGCTGAAGGTCAACAAACAGCTCGAGATATTCATCAAACTTATCAGGATTTTCCTGGATAAGCTGCTCCAGGGTTTTTCCTTCGATAAAATCGCACACGATTGCCCATTTGCCGTCAACAGAGGTAACCTCATGAAGTTTTGGTGTGTTAATGCCGGTTTCTTCAATTCTTGCAAGATTAAGCGCTTCGTTTAAAACATCCGCTTTAGAAAACTCCGAATCAAAAACCTTGATACAAAGGTCGCCGTCACGGTAAATCTTTTTGTGTTTTCTTGTTGCAATTACATTGTCAAGTTTCATTCTTCATTTCCCTCCTTATGCTTTTTTGGGCATTTCTTTTTCTGTAAAATGCTTGCCGTAATAAGCGTTGAGATACATCTGTTTTATTTCGCTCATTAGCGGATATCTCGGGTTAGCGCCTGTGCACTGGTCGTCAAACGCCTGTTCAACCATTTCATCAAGTCTGTCAAGGAAATCTTTTTCATCAATACCGTAATCCTTGATGGTATCTTTAATGCCAACTTTTTTCTTCAGGTCGTTGATAGCTTTTATAAGACCTTCAAATTTTTCACTATCATTTTTGCCTTTAATTCCAAGATAGTCTGCAACTTCAGCATATCGAGCGAGTGTATGCGGATGGTCATACTGTGAGAAAGTACCCATTTTTGCGGGAGCTTCTGCTGCATTAAAGCGGAGAACCTCTTCAATCATTAAAGCGTTGGCAACGCCGTGTGGCAGATGGTGGAAAGCACCAAGCTTGTGAGCCATTGAGTGGCACACGCCGAGGAATGCGTTTGCAAACGCCATACCTGCCATTGTAGCTGCATTGGCCATTTTTTCTCTTGCCTCAACGTCGGTCTGTCCGTTTTCGTACGCTCTGGGCAAGTATTCAAATACTGTTTTGAGCGCTTTAAGAGCAAGACCGTCTGTATAATCTGTTGCAAGCATTGCCGCATAAGCTTCAATTGCGTGTGTTACTGCGTCAATACCCGATGCTGCAGTTAAGCCTTTAGGAGCAGACATGTGGAAGTCTGTGTCGATAATAGCCATATCGGGAAGCAGTTCGTAGTCAGCCAAAGGATATTTTACGCCGCTGTTTTCATCTGTGATAACAGCAAAAGGAGTAACCTCAGAGCCTGTACCTGCAGATGTGGGAACTGCGATAAAGTATGCTTTTTCACCCATTTTGGGGAATGTGTAAACACGCTTTCTAATATCAATAAATCTCATTGCCATATCCATAAAGTCAGCTTCGGGGTGTTCGTACATTACCCACATAATTTTAGCTGCGTCCATAGCCGAGCCACCGCCAAGGGCAATGATTGCGTCCGGTTTAAATGCCGCCATCTGAGCTGCACCCTCTTTTGCACAACCGAGTGTCGGGTCGGGAGCAACATTGAAGAAGGTTGTATGAACAATACCCATTTCATCAAGTTTATCGGTGATGGGTTTTGTGTAACCGTTCTCGTAAAGGAAGGTATCTGTTACGATAAATGCTCTTTTCTTACCCAGTACATTTTTAAGCTCATCTAAGGCAACGGGCAGGCAGCCTTTCTTGATATATACCTTTTCAGGTGCACGGAACCAAAGCATATTTTCCCTTCTTTCTGCAACTGTTTTAATGTTGATAAGATGTTTTACGCCAACGTTTTCGGAAACGGAGTTACCGCCCCATGAGCCGCAACCGAGCGTTAGTGACGGAGCAAGCTTGAAGTTGTAAAGGTCGCCGATACCACCGTGCGATGACGGTGTGTTAACAAGAATTCGGCAGGTTTTCATACGAGCCGCAAACTCAGCAGCCTTTTCAGTTTCTGTGATTTCGTTGAGGTATATGGAAGATGTGTGACCATATCCGCCGTCAGCAACAAGCTGCTCAGCTTTTAAAAGAGCATCTTCAAAATCTTTTGCTTTGTACATCGCAAGTACAGGGGAGAGCTTTTCGTGTGCAAATTCTTCTGAAAGGTCAACCGATTCAACTTCACCAATAAGAATTTTTGTGCCTTCGGGAACTTTAACGCCCGAAAGCTCAGCAATTTTGTATGCGGGCTGACCAACAATCTTTGCATTGAGTGCGCCATTTATAATAATTGTTTTTCTAACCTTTTCAATTTCGTCGCCTTTAAGGAAATAGCAACCTCTGCGGGCAAACTCATCTTTTACTTTATTATATACACCCTTTAAAACGATAACTGACTGCTCGGAAGCACAAATCATACCATTGTCAAAGGTTTTGGAATGAATGATTGAGTTAACAGCAAGTAAAATGTCTGCGCTGTCATCAATAATTGCCGGAGTGTTACCTGCACCAACACCAACCGCCGGTTTACCGCTGGAATAAGCAGCTTTAACCATGCCGGGACCGCCTGTTGCAAGGATAATGTCCGCCTCTTTCATAACGGTGTTTGTCAGCTCAAGTGACGGAACGTCAATCCAGTCAATAATTCCTTTGGGAGCGCCAGCTGCCACAGCAGCTTCAAGAACAAGTTTTGCAGCCGCAATAGTTGAGCCTTTTGCTCTCGGGTGGGGAGAAATGATGATTGCGTTTCTTGTTTTAAGAGCAAGCAGACATTTAAATATAGCGGTTGATGTGGGGTTTGTTGTGGGAATAACCGCAGCAATAACACCAATCGGCTCTGCAATTTTCTTAATGCCAAACGCCTTGTCCTCTTCGATAACACCACAGGTTTTGGTGTTTTTGTAAGCGTTGTAAATATACTCGGACGCATAGTTGTTTTTGATAACTTTATCTTCAACAACGCCCATGCCTGTTTCTTCTACAGCCATTTTTGCAAGAGAAATTCTTGCTTTGGTTGCAGCTGAAGCAGCAGCTAAAAATATTTTGTCCACCTGCTGTTGGGTAAAGGTGGCAAATTCTGACTGTGCTTTTCTCACACGACAGAAAGCTTCTTCAAGCTTTTCAACACTGTCAATGACCTGATAATTCTCCATAAATAACCCTCCTGTGGCAATCACTGCGGGAATGCCATTTATTCATTTTAAAAATATCATTTTTTGCGCAAAAAATCAAGCAAAATTGGGTGGGGCGACCATGGAAATTTAAACCGCCCCATTTTCCTTGACTTTTGGACGATACTATTATATAATTTTTAACAACAATAATCAACAATGGCGACAAAAACGGCATATTTTACATAAAAATGTTGCAAATGAGCAAAAATGCGCAAGGGGGATGGGCGAATATGTACATGAATGAGAGACTTCATGAAATCATGAAAGAACTTAACGAAACCAACTATGCAACGGTGGAGTATCTGGCACAAAAACTACACATTTCAAGCTCCAGCGTGCGCCGGGATCTTGCGGCGCTTGAGGAAAGAGGACTTGTAATCCGAAGCTACGGCGGTGTTGAGCTTGCCGACTCTGTGGGCAAAAACATTCCTTTTACTTTGAGAAAACTTGCTTACTTGAGTGAGAAAAAGAGAATTGCAGCGGCAGCGGCAAAAATGGTAAAAGAAGGAGATGTTGTTTTTGCGGACGGGTCAAGTACCTGCTTTGTGCTTTTTGAAGAACTTGCAAAAATAAAGGGTATAACCGTTGTGACAAACAGCATTGACGGGCTATTTTTTCTCTCGTCATATCAGACAAAAACCATTTCAAGCGGCGGCGTGACAAGTGGCGAAAACAGGTCGGTACTCGTTGGCCATGCTGCAGAAAGCACTTTTTCGGCTATGCACGCCGATGTTGCTTTTATTTCTGCTCAAGGTGTTGACGAGGAAGGAAATATTTTTGACGGATATCTCGCTGAAATACCTATAAGAAATATTATGCTGAAAAACTCAAAACACAGAGTTTTTCTTGCAGATAAAAGTAAAATCGGCAGATTGTCTGCATATCGTCAATGTGATTTAAATGATGTGGACACGGTAGTAAGCGAAGTTGACCTTATGGATATTTATGGCGAAAGATACAAAAATACGGAGTTTGTGCAGGTATAATTTTATGTAATTTATAGTTGCTTTTTGTAACCCCGTGTGCTATAATACTAAAGTTGAAAAATTTTAGAAAGAAGTGGAACTATGAATACATTATTATCAGTATCAATAGCGCTCCTTGCCGGACTACTTATGACAAGGGCGTTTAAACCTTTAAAATTACCCGCAGTAACGGCATATCTTATTGCCGGCGTGCTTGTAGGCCCTTACTGCCTTGGTGCACTGGGGATAGAAGGTCTGGGGTTCCCGACAAACGAAGACGTTGGTGCGCTGGCGCTTGTTTCTGAGGTTGCACTTGGATTTATTGCCTTTTCAATAGGTAGTGAATTCAGAATCACAGAACTTAAAAAGACAGGCAAACAGGCTCTTGTTATCGGCATACTTCAGGCGCTTGTTGCGACCCTTTTTGTAGATATTGCTCTGTTTATAGTACATAAAATTATGCCTGACAAACTGACTGTTTCGCAGGCGATAACACTTGGCGCAATCGCAACGGCAACCGCACCTGCGGCAACCCTCATGGTTGTTCGTCAGTATAAGGCGAAAGGTCCGCTTACATCTCTGCTTCTGCCGATAGTTGCACTTGATGATGCGGTAGGTCTTATAGTTTTTGCCGTGTCTTTCGGTATAGCAAAAACACTTATTGCCGGCTCGGTAGATATTGTTTCAATTGTTGTAAATCCAATAGTTGAAATTGTATGCTCGCTTGGGCTTGGAGCAATAATGGGGTGGATGCTTACCCAGCTTGAAAAGCTGTTTAACTCCAATACAAACAGACTTAATCTCACAATCGGCATGGTATTTTTAACTGCATCTCTTGCTATGCTTGATTTCCATATAGGACCGGTTCATATCAGCTTCTCATCGCTTCTCACATGCATGATGCTGGGCACCATATTCTGCAATATATGTCCTCTTTCGGAAGACCTTATGAATGCCTCGGACAAATGGACATCACCACTTTTTGCGCTTTTCTTTGTTATAAGCGGTGCGGAGCTTGAGCTTAATGTTTTTGCAGACTGGGCAATAGTTGTTATCGGTGTGGTTTATATCCTTTTCCGTTCCCTTGGAAAATACATGGGTACTTTTGCGAGTGCGAAAATGACCAAATGCTCACCCGAAATCTGCAAATATCTTGGGATTACACTTTTGCCCCAGGCAGGGGTTGCGCTCGGAATGTGCGCAATTGCCGCAGCTGCACCTGAAATGGCAGGTCAGGGCAACTTAATCAGAAACATTACACTCTTTGCAGTTTTAATTTATGAACTTGTAGGTCCGCTGTTTACAAAAATGGCACTTACGGCTGCAGGGGACATCAAACCAATACCGCACGAAGTTAAAATGCGCAGGCAGACAAAGCTTGAAGCTGCCGGTAAAAAAGATTAAATGAAAAAAACCCGCCTGTCGGCGGGTTTTTCCTCGTTTTCTGTTCAAGTTATCTCGCAAAGAGGGTGCATTAAAAAATGCGCCGGCGAGAGCCGACGCAGAAAAACGCACAGCTCCGATTATTGCTACATAATTCCATCTCATTACTTACAGCATGTGATGATAGAGCGTGCATTTTTACCAAAAGGTAAAAAAATACAAGCTATAAGTAAAAAGAATATGAAATTATGTAGCAGTTATATTTTACCACATCTTTTCATAAATTGCAACAATAAAATTAAGGGCAGATTATCATCTGCCCTTTAACTTATTTATTATCTTCTCAAAATAGTCGGGCAGGGGAGCAGAAAACTCCCTATACTCACCCGACAGGGGATGAATAAAGCCTACCGTTTTAGCGTGGAGCAGCTGTCCGTCCCACGAAAGCGGCTCTTTTTTTACTCCGTAAACCGGGTCGCACGCAACCGGATGCCCAATGCTTGACATGTGAACTCTTATCTGATGAGTTCTGCCCGTTTCCAGCCGGCATTCAACGAGCGTGTATTTTTCAAACTCTTTTAAAACCTTGTAATGAGTAACGGCATCCCTGCCGTTATCATAGTTGATGCACATTTTTTTGCGGTCCTTGGGACTTCTGCCGATAGGACCTTCAACCTTGCCCTCCGGCTCTTTAAAATGTCCGTGAACAAGAGCGTTATATTTGCGCGACAGACTATGTTCTTTTATTTGTGCAGCAAGGGAAATATGAGCTTTGTCGGTTTTTGCAACAAGAAGCAGACCGCTGGTGTCCTTATCAATGCGATGGAGTATTCCCGGACGGGCAACGCCGCCAATTCCTGAAAGGCTGTCCCCGCAATGGTATAAAAGGGCATTTACCAAAGTTCCCGTCTGGTTTCCTGCGGCAGGATGAACCACCATGCCCTGAGGCTTGTTTACCACAAGCATACAGGCGTCTTCGTAAACAATTTCAAGCGGGATATTTTCCGGCTGTGCTTCTGAAGGTGCGGCTTCGGGAATTTCGAGCACAACGGTGTCGCCCACATCAAGCTTAAAGCTGACCTTTCTTGATGTGCCGTTTACAAGCACCTGATCGTCATTGATTAATTTTGCAATATAAGAACGGGAAAATTCGGTGACTTCTGATAAATATTTATCAAGACGGATGTCACCGAAGTTTTCGTCAACTGTAAATATCATATTGTGTCCTCCTTTGAAAACAGGAGCAGACAGACAAACAGGGCTGCGCCAAGAGTTACCCAGATGTCGGCAACATTAAAAACAGGGAAATTTATTAGTCTGAAATCCAGAAAATCTATTACATAGCCGAATCTTATACGGTCAATCAGATTGCCGATGCCACCTGAGATTATCATGGCAAAGGACAACATGAGCAGCTTGCTTTTTGGTTTTTTTACAATTGTATATATAATCACCGCAAGTATTACAATTATGGGCACCGCAATAAGAAAAATCCGCTGACCTTCAAGCATACTGAAAGCTGCGCCGGTATTTCTGACGTATGTCAGGTGGAAAACTTTTTCCCAGAGAGGGATGGACTGTCCCACAGACATTTTTGCAGTGACAATGTATTTTGACAAAATATCAGCAAGGACAAAAAAGGCAGTCAGTATTAAATATATCATTTTCCACCCTCCTTTTTAATGAGCCCGCCACTGCACATTGAAACAAAGCGTCCGTCGCCTGTAATTATATGGTCTGATATGTTTACGCCCACCTTGGATGCAATGTCAATAAAATTCCCGGTAATTTCAACATCTTCGCCGGACGGTGTGGGGTTGCCGTTGGTGTGATTGTGTATAAGCACAATCTTGTCAGCACCCGAGTCCATAGAAAACTTTACAATATCACCGATATTTACATTAACCGACGATGTGCCACCGCTGGCGAGCATCCGGGTATTAATAATTTCATTTTTGGGACTTAATGCAACGGCATAAAACTCCTCTACAGTTTTGCCTTTCATCAAATGGAGCGCATATTCGCCCATATCGCCTGCGCCACGGATTTCCTCAGCATCTTCTTGAGAAATATAGCGCGATGCCTGACCGATGGCATTAAGCAAAATTGCTGCAGAATCTCCTACGCCGGAGATTTTCTTCAGTGCATTTATATCTGCATTAAGCACACCTTTAACAGAACCGAAGGAGGCAACAAGGTTTTTTGCGGTTGTCTTGGTGTCCCTTCGGGGAATTGCATAAAAAAGCAAAAGCTCGAGAACTTCGTAGGGCAGATAAGACTCAAATGAGCCGAGCTTTTTGTATTTATCCCGAACTCTGATGCGATGTCCTGCTTTTAAGTTGTCATTGGACATATTTTATAACTCCTGTGTTTTTACAATATTTGTGTTAGCCGACGATTTAATTATTTCAACATCAAGTCCGGCAAGAGTTTTCTCAAAAAGTTTTGTAGCGTGAATTTCAGTATCATAATGACCGGCATAGATAACGTTAAGTCCCTGCTCATGAAAATCACGTGCGCCGGAATATTTTATATCGCCGGTGATAAACACATCAGCATTCTTGTCGGCAGAAATAAGACTTGCACCACTACCGCTGCAGGTGAATGCAGTTTTAATAACGGCATCATCTCTTCCTATATAATATATATGGTCTAAATTTAACTTTTTGCCAATGTGTGAGGCGAGCTGCTTTAACGTCATAGGACTTTCAAGGTCGGATATTCTGCCAAGTCCATACTCTTTGTCAGGCTCAATATCAGTGTGACGCATGTTTTTAAAACCGTAAAGCTCCACAAGATAGTCGTTAATTCCGCCGGGAGCACAGTCAAGGTTTGTGTGAGCCGCATAAAGAGCAATACCGTTTTCTATAAGAAACAAAAGTGCTCTGCCCATAGGGGTATCTGATGTTATCTTATTTATCGGACTAAACATAATAGGGTGATGGGTTAAAATAAGCTCTGCGCCCATTTCTTTTGCTTCTTTTGCAACTTCTATATCAAAATCGAGTGCTACAAGCACTCTTGAAACTTCTTTTTCTCTGTTTCCGACAAGTAACCCCACATTATCCCAGCTGCACGCATAGGAAAGCGGGTGTGCAGATTCAAGTTTTTCCGTAATTTCACATAAATTCACCATAAAAACACCTCATAAATAGTATAACACACTTGAAAAATTAAGTAAATAGCCATCCTTTGTGCAATGTGCATAAAAAATATTTAAAAAAGAGGCAAAATTTCTACACGTAATTACTTGTAAAGGAAAGGGAATTAGTATATAATATTATTTGCTGTGACTAAAGGCGATCGTAGAAGCGGGAGGTTGCACCGGGTCTGCAAAATAGCAGGAAATCCGGAATTTCCGTGGAGATTTGTCCGATTTTAAACCGGGCGGCAGAGTCACTGTACACAAAAGCTAACACAAGGGGTAGGGATAATTCTGCCCTTATGCGTATTTATGCAATGTGTGCCCGGAAAGCCCATGCTTTTCGGGTAATTTTGAAGGGCGACATGACACGCCCGGATAAGTGTGCAGAAATTTTGTTGTCGCATACCGAAGGGTATATTTACTAGCAGCGAAATAAATTCAGGAGGCGACATGTATGGCAGCTACACCAAAAATGAGAATCAGACTCAAAGCGTATGAACACACTTTGATTGACCAGGCGGCATCAAAGATTGTTGATACAGCTAAAAGAACAGGTTCCGCAGTATCAGGACCTATTCCCCTTCCCACAAAGAAGGAAGTAATCACTATCTTAAGAGCGGTTCACAAGTACAAAGATTCCAGAGAACAGTTTGAACTTAGAACTCATAAGAGACTGGTTGATATCATTGCTCCTACTCCCAAGACAGTTGAGGCTTTAAAAAGACTTGACCTTCCTGCAGGCGTAGAAATTGAAATCAAGTTAGTTTAAGATAGTATATATAATAAGGAAGTCATTCGGTCATGAGTTTGATGTTCCGGTCATGTTGACGAAGATGTCAACCAATAACCAAACGGAGGTGTAAAGGAAATGAAAAAGGCAATTTTAGGTAAAAAGCTTGGTATGACTCAGCTTTTTAACGAGGACGGCGTAATGATTCCGGTTACCGTAATCGAAGCAGGTCCTTGCGTAGTAGTTCAGAAAAAGACAGTTGAAACTGACGGCTACGAAGCAATTCAGGTAGGCTTTGATGACAAAGCTGAAAGAAAAATGAACAAACCCATGAAGGGTCATTTCGACAAAGCGAAGGTAGCTTACAAGAAGAATTTAAGAGAATTCAGACTTGATGACATATCTTCCTTTAACGTAGGTGACGTAATTAAGGCTGACGTATTTGCGGCAGGCGAAATGGTAGACGTTACCGGCACAAGCAAAGGTCACGGATACGCAGGTACCGTAAAAAGATGGGGAACACACAGAGGTCCCATGTCTCACGGCTCCGGCTATCACAGAGGCGTAGGTTCTATGGGCGCATGTTCAGACCCGTCCAGAGTTTACAAAGGTAAAAAACTTCCCGGTCACTATGGCAACGTTAAAAAGACAATTCAGAATCTTTATGTTGCAAAAGTTGACGGCGAAAGAAACCTTATCCTTGTAAAAGGCGGCGTTCCCGGCCCCAAAGGCGGACTGCTTGTTGTTAAGGAAGCAATCAAATCGGGTAAATAATATAAGTTTTACCGAAAGGAGGAATTTTAAATGCCTAACATAGCTGTATTAAATATGGCAGGTGAAGAGGTTGGCAAAATGAAACTTGCTGACTCGGTATTCGCAGTAGAAGTTAATGACGCTGCACTTCACCAGGTAGTAGTTAATTATTTAGCAAATCAGAGACAAGGTACACAGAGCACAAAAACTCGTACCGAAGTTAGAGGCGGCGGAAGAAAGCCGTGGAGACAGAAAGGCACAGGCCGTGCAAGACAGGGTAGCATCCGTGCTCCTCAGTGGACAGGCGGCGGCGTGGCTCTCGGCCCCAAACCCCGTGATTACAGATACAGAATCAATAAGAAGGTTAGACTTCTTGCAATGAAATCTGCTCTTACCGCAAAGGTAGCAGCAAAAGAATTTATCGTTTTAGACGAGCTTAAGATGGATGCAATCAAAACTGCTGAAATGGCAAAAGCTTTAAAAGCGATCAATGCAGAAAAAGCTCTCATCGTAACAGCTGAGAAAAACGAAAACGTTTACAAATCAGCAAGAAACATCAAAGATGTTAAAGCAACATTCGTAAGCGAAATGAACGTATACGAAATTCTTAAATATGACGTAATGGTTGTAGATAAGGATGCAGTAAAGAAAATTGAGGAGGTGTATGCATAATGACAGCACATGATATCATTAAAAGACCGGTAGTAACCGAACAGAGCATGATGCAGATGCAGGAAAAGAAATACACCTTTGAAGTTGACAAACGTGCTAACAAAATTCAGATAAGAAAAGCTGTAGAAGAAATTTTCGGCGTGAAAGTTAAAAGTGTAAACACCATAAACGTTTCAGGCAAATTCAAAAGAATGGGCAGAAACGAAGGTAAAAGAGCTGACTGGAAAAAAGCTATCGTTACACTTACTGAAAACAGCAAGACTATCGAATTCTTTGACGGCATGGCTTAAAAATAGGGAGGGAGAAAATTATGGCTATAAGAAAATATAATCCTACCTCTCCGGCAAGAAGATTTATGACAGTTTCCACATTTGAGGAAATTACCACAAATGTACCTGAAAAATCACTTCTTGAACCTATTAAGAAGAATGCCGGCAGAAATAGCTATGGTAGAATCACAGTTCGTCACAGAGGCGGCGGTGAAAGAAGAAAATACAGAATTATCGATTTCAAGAGAAATAAAGATAACATGCCTGCTACAGTACTCACAATCGAGTACGATCCGAACAGAAGCGCTAACATCGCTCTCGTTCAGTATGAAGACGGCGAAAAGAGATATATTCTCGCTCCGCTCGGTCTTAAAGTAGGTACAAAGATTGAATCAGGCGAAAATGTTGACATTAAAACAGGTAACGCTCTGAAAATCAAAGATATTCCTCTTGGTACACTTATCCACAATATTGAGCTTGTTCCCGGCAAAGGCGGTCAGCTTGTAAGAAGTGCAGGTAATGCTGCTCAGCTTATGGCGAAAGAAGACAAATTCGCACAGGTTAGACTTCCTTCCGGCGAAGTAAGAATGATCAGAATGGATTGCAAAGCAACCATTGGTCAGGTAGGTAACATCGATCATGAAAACATTTCCATCGGTAAAGCAGGTCGTAAACGCCACATGGGCATCAGACCTACAGTCCGTGGTGTTGTAATGAACCCGAACGATCACCCGCACGGTGGTGGTGAAGGTAAATCACCTATCGGTCGTCCCAGCCCGGTTACTCCTTGGGGTAAACCTGCACTTGGACTTAAGACCAGATCCAAGAAAAAACAGAGCAATAAATATATTGTAAAAACAAGAAAAGATAAGTAATAAGGAGGAAGGATAATGAGCAGATCACTTAAAAAAGGCCCTTTTGTCCATGAGAAACTCCTTAAGCAGGTTATCGAACTTAATGAGTCAGGTAACAAATCGGTTTTAAAAACATGGTCAAGAGCATCAACCATCTTCCCTGAAATGGTTGGACACACAATAGCAGTACACGACGGCCGTAAACATGTGCCTGTATATATTACAGAAGACATGGTAGGACACAAGCTCGGTGAATTTGCACCGACCAGAACCTTTAAAGGCCATTCCGGTTCAAAAACAGCAGTAAAATAAGAAGGAAACTTTGTTTCTTACGAAAGGAGGAGCGAGGAATGGAAGCACGCGCAACACTAAGGTATGCTCGTATTTCACCGCGCAAGGTAAAAATAGTTAATGACCTGATAAGAAACAAGCCGGTAGGTGTGGCAGTAGGTATTCTGAAAAACACTCCGAAGGCTGCTTCAGAGTTATTGCTAAAACTTTTAAATTCAGCAATCGCTAATGCAGAAAATAATCATGATATGAATGTAGACAGCCTGTATATTGCAGAGATTTTTGCAAATCCCGGCCCGATTCTCAAAAGAATCATGCCCAGAGCACAGGGTAGAGCATTCAGAATCAACAAAAGAACAAGTCATATTACAATCGTATTGAAAGAAAAAGAATAAGGAGGTGTAAGATTTGGGTCAGAAAGTACATCCACACGGACTTAGAGTTGGTATTATCAAAGATTGGGATTCCAAATGGTTTGCTGGCAAAGCAGACTTTGGTAACAATCTGGTTGAAGACAATAAGATAAGAGTTTACCTCAAGAAAAGACTTTTCCTTGCAGGTATCGCAAAGCTTGAAATTGAGCGTAAAGTTGGTAAAGTGTTCATCACAATCCACACAGCTAAACCCGGTATCGTAATCGGCAGAGGCGGCGCAGAAATTGAAAAGCTCAGAAAAGACATGATCGCTATGATAGGCAAAGATGTTGCCATCAACATCGTAGAGGTTAAGAGCCCCGATCTTAACGCACAGCTTGTTGCAGAAAACATTGCAGCTCAGCTTGAAAAGAGAATTTCTTTCAGAAGAGCTATGAAATCTGTTATGGGCAGAGCAATGAAGCTTGGTGCGAAGGGTATTAAAACCTCCGTTTCCGGCCGTCTCGGCGGTGCAGAAATCGCTCGTAGCGAGCACTATCACGAGGGAACAATTCCCCTTCAGACCTTAAGAGCTGACATAGACTATGGTTTCTATGAAGCAAACACCACATACGGTAAAATTGGTGTTAAGGTTTGGATTTACAAAGGCGAAGTTCTTCCTGAGAGCAAGAGAGTGTCGAAAGGAGGAAACAAATAATGTTAATGCCTAAAAGAGTTAAATACCGCAGAGTGCACAGAGGCCGTATGAAAGGTAAAGCACTTCGTGGTAATAAAGTAGTATATGGTGATTTTGGTATTCAGGCTTTAGAGCCCGGCTGGATCACAAGTAACCAGATAGAGGCTGCCCGTATCGCAATGACAAGATACATCAAAAGAGGCGGTCAGGTATGGATTAAAATTTTCCCGGATAAACCTGTAACAGAAAAACCTGCTGAAACCCGTATGGGTAGCGGTAAAGGTTCACCTGAGTATTGGGTAGCAGTTGTTAAACCCGGCAGAATTCTGTTCGAGGTAGCAGGCGTTAGTGAAGAAGTTGCAAGAGCAGCTATGTCTCGTGCAATTCACAAGCTTCCCATCAAGTGTAAATTTGTTGTCCGCGAAAAAGAGGAAACGGAGGGTGACAACTAATGAAAAACGAAAAACTTCGTGATTTAACAATTGAAGAGCTCGAGCTCAAGTTAAAAGACTTAAAAGAAGAACTGTTCAATTTAAGATTTCAGCATGCCACCAACCAGCTTGATAACCCCATGAAAATGGTTGAAGTTAAAAGAACAATTGCCAGAGTAAAAACCGTTATCCGCGAAGCGGAAATTAAAGAGTCTCTTTAATTGCGGTAAGTAAGGGAAAGGAGGAAACTGTAAACTATGGAACGTAATTACAGAAAAACAAAAATAGGCATGGTTGTCAGCAACAAAATGGACAAAACAATCGTAGTTGCCATAGCTGACAATGTAAAGCACCCCTTATACGGCAAGATTGTTAAAAGAACTTATAAGCTTAAAGCTCATGATGAAAATAATACTTGCGGAATTGGTGACAGAGTAAAAGTTATGGAAACAAGACCTCTTTCTAAAGACAAGAGATGGAGACTTGTTGAAATCGTTGAAAAGGCACAATAATTTGAACAAATAGGAAGGAGTGAACCTACCGTGATTCAACAGCAAACACTTCTTAAGGTTGCTGACAATACAGGTGCTAAAGAGCTTATGTGCATCAGAGTACTCGGCGGAAGCGGAAGAAAATATGCAAACATTGGCGACGTAGTAATCGCATCTGTAAAGAAAAGCACACCGGGTGGAACAGCGAAAAAGGGTGACGTAGTTAAAGCCGTTATCGTTCGTTCAGTTAAAGGAGCACGTCGTGCTGACGGTTCATATATAAGATTTGATGAAAATGCTGCGGTTTTAATCAGAGATGATAAAAACCCCAGAGGTACCCGTATTTTCGGGCCAGTTGCCAGAGAGCTCAGAGATAAAGATTACATGAAAATCCTTTCTCTTGCTCCTGAAGTGCTGTAAGAAAGGAGAGCATACTGATGAGTAAACTTCATTTAAAATCCGGTGACACAGTAGTTGTTATTTCCGGTAAAGATAAAGGAAAAAAAGGTAAAGTGCTTTCCGCAGACCCGAAAACAGGCAAGGTAATCGTAGAAAAGGTTAATGTGGCAATCCGTCACACAAAACCTCGTCGCCAGGGCGAATCCGGCGGAAGACTTGAAAAAGAAACTCCCATTTACGGTTCTAAAGTAATGCGTGTTTGCCCCAAATGCGGTAAAGCAACACGTATAGGCAGAAAAGTTCTTGAGAACGGACAGATTTCAAGATACTGCAAGAACTGTCAGGAGATTATTGACTAAAATACCGTTGAAAGGAGGACCAGAGCATGGCCAGACTTAAGGATAAATATGTAAGTGAAATCGCACCGGCTCTTATGGAAAAATTCGGCTACAAGAGCACAATGCAGATTCCTAAGCTTGATAAAATTGTTATAAATATAGGCATGGGAGAAGCTAAAGAAAACCCGAAAGCGATTGACGCAGCGGCAGCAGATTTGGCAGCTATCACAGGTCAGAAACCTGTTATAACAAAGGCTAAACACTCGGTTGCTAACTTTAAACTCAGAGAAGGCATGAACATCGGTCTTAAAGTTACTTTAAGAGCAGAAAAGATGTACGAGTTCCTTGACAGACTGTTTAACGTAGCACTTCCCCGTGTAAGAGACTTCCGCGGTATCAGCGCAAATTCCTTCGACGGCAGAGGTAACTATGCGTTAGGAATTAAGGAACAGCTTATATTCCCTGAAATCGAATATGATAAAATTGATAAAATCAGAGGTATGGATATCATAATGGTAACTACCGCTAAAACCGACGAGGAAGCTCGTGAGCTTTTAAGCTTAATGGGCGCTCCGTTCGCAAACTGAGAGGGGGATAAGAAAAATGGCTAAAAAAGCTATGGTGTTAAAACAGCAGAAAACACCGAAATTCAGCACCAGATATTACAACAGATGTAAAATATGTGGAAGACCTCACGCTTATCTCAGAAAGTTCGGTATTTGCCGTATCTGCTTCAGAGAATTAGCTTACAAGGGTCAGATCCCCGGTGTTAAAAAAGCAAGCTGGTAAAAAGCTTTACCATACGGAAGGAGGTAAATTAAATGCATATAACGGACCCTATCGCAGATATGCTCACCAGAATCAGAAATGCTGCTTCTGTTAAGCATGAAAGTGTAGATGTGCCCGCTTCAAAGGAAAAGAAAGCAATCGCTGAAATCCTTTATGCGGAAGGTTATATAAAAAGTTATCAGTTAATCGAAGATAACAAACAGGGTATCATCAGAATCACCCTGAAATACGGTGCAGGTAAATCAAAAACTATCTCCGGTATCAAAAGAGTTAGTAAGCCTGGACTTAGAATTTATGCTGGCAAGGATGAGCTTCCGAAGGTTATCAGAGGCCTCGGTATTGCAATAATTTCCACATCCAAAGGCATAATGACCGACAAAGAGGCAAGAAAAGCCGGTGTTGGTGGCGAAGTATTAGCATACGTTTGGTAAAAACAAGATATACGAATTTGGGGGAAACGTGGTGCTAAAAGCACACACTCAATCACCCCACGGAGGTGAATAAATTGTCACGTATAGGAAGAATGCCGATTACAATTCCTGCAGGAGTTGAAGTGAAAGTCGGCGAAAACAACGTAGTTACTGTTAAGGGTCCTAAAGGTACTCTCACAAAAGAACTTCATCCCGAAATGAAAATTTCTGTTGAAGCTGGCGTGGCAACAGTAACAAGACCTTCTGAAGAAAAGATGCACAAATCACTTCACGGTCTTACAAGAACCCTGCTGAACAATATGGTTGAAGGCGTAACAAACGGTTTCTCAAAAGAGCTTGATGTTAACGGCGTAGGCTACAGAGTTCAGAAAAATGGTAAAACATTAGTTTTAAACCTTGGTTATTCTCATCCTATTGAGATGCCCGAGGAAGATGGTATAACAATTGATGTCCCCAACCCCAACAAGATTATTGTTAGTGGTATTGACAAGCAGAAAGTCGGCCAGTTTGCGGCTGTAATCAGAGAACAGAGACCGCCTGAACCCTACAAAGGTAAAGGTATCAAGTATGTTGATGAATACATCAGACGCAAAGAAGGTAAAGCCGGCAAAGCTAAGAAATAATGAAAGGAGAGCGGCATAAATGATTAACAAACCGGTAAGTAACGTTGCAAGACTCAGACGTCATAAACGTGTACGTAAAAACTTAAGCGGCACACCCGCATGTCCCAGACTTTGCGTGTTCCGCAGTGCTAAACACATCTATGCTCAGATCATAGACGATGTAGCCGGCAAAACACTTGTAGCAGCCTCCTCTCTTGAAGGTGGCTTTGAAGGTAACGGCGGTAACAAAGAGGCAGCAAACAAAGTTGGTAAAATGGTAGCTGAAAAGGCAATTGCAGCTGGAATTAAAAAAGTTGTATTTGACCGTGGCGGCTATATTTATCACGGACGTGTAGCAAGTCTCGCAGACGGTGCGCGTGAAGGCGGCCTTGAATTCTAATAAGGAGGGAGAGGACACTATGCAGGAAATTTTAGATGTAAACAGCTTAGAGCTGCAGGAAAAGGTAGTTAACATCAGACGTGTTGCTAAAACTGTTAAAGGCGGACGTACAATGCGTTTCAGCGCACTTGTAGTAGTTGGCGACGAAAATGGTCACGTTGGATGCGGTAACGGTAAAGCTGCCGAAATTCCCGAGGCTGTAAGAAAAGCTATAGAAGATGCAAAGAAAAATTTGGTAACAGTTCCTATGGTAGGAACAACCATCCCTCATGAAACAATCGGTAAATCAGGTGCAGGTGAAGTTTTACTTAAACCCGCCGGCCCCGGTACCGGTATTATTGCAGGCGGTGCAGTGCGTGCGGTTGTTGAGCTTGCTGGACTTAAAGACATCAGAACAAAATGTCTCAGATCCAACAATCCTCGTAACGTAGTAAGTGCCGTAATTGAGGGCCTTGCAGGATTAAACAGCGCCGGAGATGTTGCTGAAAGACGCGGCAAATCTGTGCAGGAACTTTTAGGTTAAGGAGGGGCTAGACAATGGCAAAAGTTAAAGTTATGCAGGTTAAAAGCTCCATCGGATGCAAAAAGGACCAGATAGATACTTTAAAGGCGCTTGGTCTTAAAAAAATCAGAGATGTTGTTGAACATGAGAACACACCTCAGATCAGCGGCATGATTAAAAAGGTTATACACCTTGTAGAAGTAACTGAATTATAATTAAGGAGGTGTGATTATGCGTTTGCATGAACTTTCACCCGTTCCCGGCTCTACAAAAGAAGCAAAAAGAAAGGGCAGAGGACACGGAAGCGGAAACGGTAAAACAGCCGGCAAAGGTCATAAAGGTCAGAATGCTCGCTCAGGCGGTGGTGTAAGACCCGGTTTTGAAGGTGGCCAGATGCCTCTGTACAGAAGACTTCCTAAAAGAGGCTTCACAAACATTTTCGCTAAAACATACACTGAAGTTAAAGTGTCAGCACTCAACATCTTTGAAGATGGCGCTGAAGTAACAGCACAGGCTCTTAAAGATGCAGGTGTAATTAAAAAGATAAATGATGGAATTACCGTACTCGGAAATGGTGAAATCACTAAAAAACTTACGGTAAAAGCGGCAAAATTCACACAGTCTGCTAAAGCTAAGATTGAAGCAGCAGGTGGAAAGGCTGAGGTGATTTAAGGTGATAAAGACACTGGTCAACGCATGGAGAGTTCCGGAGATTAGAAAGAAACTTCTTTTCACACTATTCATGCTTGTTATTTTCCAGTTAGGTACAGTAGTACCCGTACCCGGACTTGACAAAAATGCATTAAGTCAGCTTCTTGGCATAGGAACAGGGTCAGGCACACTTTTTGACCTCGTAAATATTATTTCGGGCGGTGCTATGCAGAATGCCTCAATATTTGCGATGAGTATTACACCTTATATCAACTCATCAATCATAATGCAGCTTCTTGCTGTAGCTATCCCTGCTCTTGAAAAGCTTTCAAAAGAAGGCGAAGAAGGCAGAAAAGTAATTGCAAAATGGACTCGCTATGTAACAGTAATCCTGGCATTCATTCAGGCAGCTGGTCTCTACGTTGGTATGGCAAATTCCGGCGCAGTTGAAAACGCAGGTCTGCTTGCATTTATTACAATCACACTGTCCTTCACAGCAGGTACAGCTTTCCTTATGTGGATTGGTGAACAGATTACAGAAAAAGGTATTGGCAACGGTATCTCGATCTTAATTTTTGCAGGTATTGTAACAAGAGCTCCGGCTCTGCTCGTTCAGATTTGGCAGATGCTTAAGACAACATGGTGGCTTGCACTTATTGTTGTAGTCCTCGGTCTTGCAGTAATTGCATTCGTTGTTATGCTTAACGACGCTGAAAGAAGAATACCTGTTCAGTACGCAAAAAGAGTTGTAGGAAGAAAAATGTATGGCGGACAGAGCACACACGTGCCCTTTAAAGTGTCAATGGCAGGCGTTATGCCCATCATTTTCGCAAGCTCACTTTTATCCTTCCCGCAGACAATTTCAGCTATGTTCTCTGCAGGTGCAACACCTTCGTGGATTACCTGGTTCACAGGTTCATGGCTCTATGCAGTACTCTATTTTGTACTCATTATATTCTTCACCTTCTTCTACACGTCAATGGTTTACAACCCTGTAGAAATGGCGAATAATATTAAAAACAACGGCGGATTTGTTCCGGGCATCAGACCGGGCAAACCCACATCAGACTTCCTGACAAAGGTAATGAACAAAGTTACCATCATCGGCGCTATCTGTATTGCACTTATAGCAGTACTTCCTATGCTGATGGCTCAGGGAAATATGTCAGTTTCCTTCGGCGGAACATCAATACTGATTCTCGTAGGTGTTGCTATTGAAACCTACCGTCAGCTTGAGTCCCAGATGCTGATGAGAAGCTATAAAGGATTTCTTGATTAATCGTCAGTAATCGGAGGCATAAAATGAGAATCATTTTACTTGGCCCACCGGCTGCAGGAAAAGGTACTCAGGCAGAAAACCTGTCAGAAAAGTTTAAAATCCCCACAATCTCAACCGGAGAGATGATTCGCAGTGAAATTGCTGCCGGAACCCAGCTGGGCGAAAGAGCAGCAAAGATTATAAACGGCGGAAACCTTCTTCCGGACGACGTGATAATTGACATGATAAAGTCGAGAATTGCACAGGAAGATTGTAAAAACGGATTTATACTTGACGGTTTTCCCAGAACCCCCGGCCAGGCTGAGGCTTCAGAACAGATGGGGATAAAAATTGATAAAGTAATTTCAATTTTTGCTCCGGATGAAGAAATCGTAAAACGCATCTCAGGTCGCAGAATTTGCGAAAACTGCAAAACCGGATATCATACAATGTATAATAAACCGGAAAAAGAGGGCGTTTGCGACAAATGCGGTGGAAAGTTAATCTGCCGTGACGACGATACAGAAGAAACAGTAAAAGTAAGACTTAATGTGTACCACGAAAAAACCGAGCCTTTAATCCAATATTACGCAAACAAGGGTTTGCTTGTTGAGGTTGAAAGTCAGGAAAAAATTGAAGATACGACAGCGCTTATGTTTAAGCGGTTAGGAGTATAACCTATGGTAACCATTAAATCTGAAAATGAAATTGCTCTGATGAAAAAAGCGGGCAAAATTTTAGCAGAAACGCTTGATTTAATTGAAAAAAACATTAAACCGGGCGTAACAACTAAAATGTTAGACAAGCTCGCATTTGAGTATATCAAAAAGCATAATGCCAAGCCGTCATTTAAAGGCTATTCCGGATATCCTGCGAGCATCTGTGCTTCGGTCAACGAAGAGATAGTTCACGGGATTCCCGGAAACAGGCGACTTAATGATGGCGATATAATCGGAATAGATATAGGCGTGTGTCTGGCAGGTTATCATGCTGATGCCGCAAGGACATACGGAGTCGGAAAAATATCGGATGAGGCACAGCGTCTTATAGATGTTACAAAGGAAAGCTTTTTCAGAGGCATAGCAAATGCAAAAGAAGGAGCAAGACTCGGCGATATTTCCGGCGCAATACAGACATTTGTTGAGGAAAACGGCTATTCGGTAGTGAGAGAGCTTGTTGGTCACGGAATTGGAAGTGACCTTCACGAGCAGCCCGATGTTCCAAACTATGGCAGCGCAGGCAAAGGCCTTAGGCTGCAGGCAGGAATGACCTTGGCGATTGAGCCGATGGTTAACTGCGGAACACATAAAATAGTCATTCTGGATGACGATTGGACCTGCGTAACGGCTGACGGGAAACTTTCGGCGCATTACGAGAATACAATTGTCATAACAAAGGATGGCTGTGAGATTATAACAATGCTTTGAGGTGATATTTTGGAGTACACACAGGGAACTGTGGTAAGCTCTCTGAAAGGTCATGACAAGGATAGGCTTTTTGTGATTATAAAATCTGAAGGGGCTTATGTCTGGCTGACAGACGGTAGAAACCGCAAAAAGATTTGCCCGAAAAAGAAAAATATAAAGCATGTTGTTTTATCCCGGCATCACATACCGGAGGTTGAATCCTTAAGTGACAAATTGATAAGGAAACAACTTAACCGACTGAAGATAAATGAAACGATAAATCTATGGAGGTGATTTTCCTTGGCAAAAGAAGATGTAATAGAATTTGAAGGAACGGTTCTTGAGGCACTGCCAAATGCGATGTTTCAAGTAGAATTACCAAACGGGCACAAGGTGCTTGCTCACATATCCGGTAAGCTGAGAATGAATTTTATCAGAATTCTTCCGGGCGACAAGGTAACAATTGAGCTTTCACCCTATGATTTGACCCGCGGAAGAATAACATGGCGGGCAAAGTAATGTCCGTTCGCAAAGAAGGAGGAACCGAAAAATGAAGGTTAAACCATCAGTAAAGCCTATTTGTGAAAAATGCAAGATAATTAAAAGAAAAGGCAGAGTAATGGTTATCTGCGAAAACCCCAAACACAAACAGAAACAGGGTTAATGAAATTGATTGTATAGGTAATTTAAAGGGAGCGGCTGGCAAACCTGAAAAGGATTTGTACCCTAAATTAAATACAACTAAAGAAATGTAAAAACAGGAGGTGCAAAATCAAATGGCGAGAATAGCAGGCGTGGATTTACCAAGAGAAAAACGCGTAGAGATAGGACTCACTTATGTTTTTGGCATAGGCGAACCCTCTGCTAAAAAAATTCTTGAAAAAACAGGAATCAATCCCGACACAAGAGTTAAAGACTTAACAGATGATGAAGTAGCAAAGCTCAGAGAGGTAATTGACGGTGAATATAAGGTTGAAGGTGACCTTCGCCGTGAAGTAGCTCTTAATATTAAAAGACTTATGGAAATCGGTTCATACCGTGGAGTAAGACATAGAAAATCTCTCCCGGTAAGAGGACAGAAGACCAAAACAAACGCAAGAACATGTAAAGGTCCCAGAAAGACCATTGCAAACAAAAAGAAATAAAGGAGGGAACGGATTAATATGGCTAAAACAGCAACAAAAAAGACGACTAGAAAACGTCGTGAGAAAAAGCATATTGATAAAGGTGCGGCTCACATCCGTTCAACCTTTAACAATACTATTGTAACAATAACAGACACTGCCGGCAACGCACTTTCTTGGGCTTCTTCCGGCGGACTCGGCTTCAGAGGCTCCAGAAAGAGCACCCCTTACGCAGCTCAGATGGCAGCGGAAACTGCTGCTAAAGCTGCAATGGAATACGGCCTTAAAACTGTTGAAGTTTACGTAAAAGGTCCTGGTTCCGGCAGAGAGGCTGCTATCAGAGCGCTGCAGACCGCTGGTCTGGAAGTTAGTATGATTAAAGATACTACTCCCATTCCTCACAACGGTTGCAGACCGCCGAAAAGAAGAAGAGTTTAGAAGGAGGCGAAGTGCAACATGGCTAGATATACAGGAGCAGTATGCAGACTGTGCCGCAGAGAGGGTCAGAAATTATACCTCAAAGGCGAAAGATGCTATACCGGCAAATGTGGCTTTGAAAGAAGATCATTTGCTCCCGGTCAGCATGGTATGAGCCGTAAAAAACTGTCCGGTTACGGTGTGCAGCTGAGAGAAAAACAGAAAGTCAGAAGATATTACGGAGTGCTTGAAAAGCAGTTCAGAAAATATTTTGCTATGGCTGAAAAGAAACAGGGTATTACGGGTGAAAACATGCTCGCAATCCTTGAAAGCAGATTTGACAATGTTGTTTACAGACTTGGTCTTGCAATGTCCCGTGCAGAAGCACGTCAGCTTATCAGACATGGCCATTTCTCCATCAACGGTAAAAAGGCAGACGTTTGCTCTATCCTTTTAAAACCCGGTGATGTAGTGGCTGCTATTGATAAGGGAGAAGAAAAAATCAAGAACAATCTTGAAGCAAACGCATCAAGAGTTATTCCTAAATGGCTTGATTTCGATGCTAACACAGCTACAGGCAAAATGCTTGCAATGGCAGCTCGTGAAGACATCGATTTACCCATCGAAGAACACCACATTGTCGAGCTGTACTCCAAATAAGATTTTTAGCAACCCTTGCCTGATGCTTTTTTGGGCAAGGCTACCCTCGACAGTAAAATAAAATGAATGAAAAATAAACAGTGAGGAGGGTTTGTGCAGCATGATAGAATTGGCAAAACCAAGTATAGAATGTGTTGAGATAAAACCGGACAAAAGATACGGTAAGTTTGTCATAGAACCACTTGACCGTGGTTATGGCATAACACTTGGAAATGCGCTGAGAAGAATTCTGTTATCTTCCCTTGAAGGTTGCGCAGTAACATCCATTAAAATTGACGGCGTTCAGCATGAAATTTCAAAAATGGATGGTGTAACCGAAGATGTAACAGAAATCGTTTTAAACCTCAAAAAGCTTATTATCAAGCTTCATTCTGACGGTCCCAAGACCTTAAGAATTGATGCGGCAGGCGAATGTGAGGTTAAAGCCAGTGACATCAAAATAGACAGTGACGTTGAAATTCTTAACCCTGACCTTCATATTGCAACACTTAATTCCGATGGAAGACTCTATATGGACATAGTTGTTGATAAAGGCAGAGGTTACGTAACAAACGACCAGAACAAAAAGCTTAATAAGCAGACAGCGGCTATCGGAACCATATTTATGGATTCCAGCTACACTCCGGTAAATAAGGTTAACTACTTTGTAGGAACAACCCTTGACAATAAGGATAAACTTACACTTGAAGTTTGGACCAACGGAGTTATAGGCCCGGACGAAGCTATTTCCACAAGTGCTCAGCTTATGATTGAATATCTCAATTTCTTTGTTGAATTGTCAGATAACGCTAAAACTACTGAGATAGTTATAGAAAAAGACAATGATAAGAAAGAAAAAGTTCTTGAGATGACAATTGAAGAACTTGACCTGTCAGTAAGAGCATACAACTGCTTAAAACGTGCCGGAATCAATACGGTTGAAGACCTTATCAGCAGAACCGAAGGTGATATGATTAAGGTAAGAAACCTCGGACGTAAATCGCTTGACGAGGTAATTGGCAAACTTCACGCACTGAAATTATCTTTGCACAAAGAAGAAGATATATAAGAATTAACGGGGAATTTTCCCTGTTACCAAAAATTTGTTCAGAAAGGGAGGCTTAATATTATGCCCGGAACAAGAAAATTAGGTCGCCAGACAGCGCACAGAAAAATGCTGCTCCGCAACATGGTGACATCACTTTTCCAGCATGGTAGAATATCTACTACCGAAGCAAAAGCTAAAGAAATTCGCTGCATGGCGGATAAAATGATAACCCTGGGTAAAGCAAACACCCTGCACACAAAACGTCAGGCAATTGCATATCTTACTGACAAAGATGTAGCTTTCAAACTTTTCGATGAAATAGCACCTAAATATGCTGACAGAGAAGGTGGCTACACAAGAGTAATTAAAGCAGCCCCCAGACGTGGCGATGCAGCTCCGATGGCTATCATTGAGCTTGTATAATTAAAAAAAGAAAATCCGTTGGAAAATTCCGACGGATTTTTTTGCATAATATTTTAAATTAATCCTTTGTCAAGTTTTTCTACTATATCAACCAAAGCATTTTCATGGAGCGCTACCGTCCTGTTTTCACATCGGTCAAGCAGAAGGGGAGAACCGTCTGCAACAGCAAAGCCAATATCGGCGGCCTTCAGAAACTCAATGTCGTTTTCATTGTCGCCAATCGCAATGATTTTGTGTTTGCCATCAAGAAGTTCTTTCAGCCTTGGAAGAGCAGTGCCCTTGTTTACGCCAAAAGGCAAAAGCTCATAAAGCCATGAAGCGCTTTGTGAAAATTGAAAATCCTTAAAAAATGGCTGATTTTCAAAGTACCCGCGAACAACCGGCATATAATCATCTGACAAAGCACAAACAATTTTAAGCCATGGCTGCGGGACATCCGAGGCAGAATCAACCTTTTTGAAAAGCTCGCTCAGTTGTTTGTAGCGTTTCATATTTCCCGGGATATCGGTTATGAGGAACAATCCGTCCGGAGTGTTAATTTCAATATTTGCCTTTGGACAATTTTTTACAATATCAGGAATAATATCGAAAACAGATGTGTCAAGCGGGGAGAACCAGAGATATTTGTTTTTGGAATAATCATAAATTGCCGCACCGTTATAGCAAATTACCGGCGCATTAGGAAAAAGCTGGTCAATTATTGATTGTGCAACGGGCATCTGTCTTCCTGTTGCATATGTAAAAGTCCCACCGTTATCCATAAAATATCTTGCGGCAGCCTTGTTTTCTTCGCTTAATTTAAAAGAATAGTCAACAAGCGTTCCGTCAATATCGGAGATTATAAGTGTATTTTCAAACTTTTTCATAGTTCCTCCGGGCATAAAAAAACTTTCCGCAGCTTTCGAGGCAGAAAGTTTTGATAATTATGCGTTTTTGTTAAGCGCTTTTGCAAGACTTGATTTTTTTCTTGCAGCAGTGTTTTTGTGAAGAACACCTTTGCTTGTAGCCTGGTCAATTTTCTTAACTGCAGCTGCAAGGTTTTCAGGAGTCTTATCAGCGTCAAATTTTTTAATGCTTGTTTTAAGAGCAGATTTAACCATCTGATTCTGAAGAGTTTTTGTTTCGATAACTTTTACTCTTTTTTTTGCTGATTTAATGTTTGGCATGTTTCTCACCTCACAAGTATAGTCTCAATATGTACTAGTATTATATCACAAAGTTTTGGCAAATGCAAGCATTTTTTTATATTTTTTTAAAAAGTATTTACAACAATTTTAAAATATGATAAAATGACATGGTAGGTCTCGTTGGTCTAATGGATAAGATAGCAGATTCCGGTTCTGCTGATGTGGGTTCGATTCCTACACGGGACGCCAGAAAAAACCGTCAGTCTTGTACCAAGATTGACGGTTTTTTTAATGAAATACACCTTTTGGCGCATGAATTTATTTTACCTTCTTTTTATATTCTGACGGAGTGCAGGAAAAGTGTTTTTTAAAACATCTGCAAAAGGTGTTCAAAGAATTATATCCACATTCATAAGATATTTCAGTAAGGCTTTTATTGCCTGAACTGATGAGATTTGCCGCATATTCCGAGCGAACTGCTCCAAGATATGTCCTGAAAGGGATTTTCAGCTGGTCATAAAAAATATGAGCAATATATGACGCACTGTATCCAAATTCTTTTGCCAGATATTTTATTGTCAGAGGGTTTTTGAAATTTTCATTAATATATGAGATTATATGAGGAGCAAGGCTAAAGCCGTCCGATTCTGAGGTAGGCAAAAGTTTTAAATTTTTCAAAATGCCCGACATTGCTATAAAAGACCAGCCCAAAAGCTCGGCTTTATCATTTGCCGACACCATTTTTCTGAAGGCGAGAGCAGCATTTTCGGGGATAAGTTCGGCTTTTATAAAAGGAGACTCGGGGCGTTTTGTTTTCAGGTCAGGAATGAGGCTTGTGAAAAAATCCGTTTCGCTGATAAGAGAAACTGTTTCGGTCGGACTGTCGGTTTCACATTTGATATATTCATGAATAATGTTGGGGAAGATGATAATAGCTTCCCCCTTTTTTAATGTGTAAACAATTTTGCCCACCTTAATCTGCTGAAACCCCGAAAAACAATACGCAATCTCAATCATTTTATGAAAATGGGAGTCATAATTATATGAATTTGTTCTATGACTTGTGAAAATTTTATTGTTTTTGTCCTCAAAATATGGATACACGAGCACCACCTCCCTTATATTATAACATATAAAATAGAAAAATTAAAGAAAAAATAGCATATTTTGATGAAAAAATAATATGAATATGTATATTATTGAAATGGTAGTTATGGTACAATACAAGAAAAAAGCACAGGAGGGGAAACAATGGAAAAATGGGCAAGAATTAAATATCAGCCCTGTTTACCTATGGGAGACAACAACTCCAAAATAACAGGATGTGAAAGGCATATTCAGCTATCCCGCAAGGCAGCCCAGGAGGGAACGGTTCTTTTAAAAAATGATAAAGACCTTCTGCCACTTGAAAAAGGCGCAAAGGTTGCCATATTCGGTAACGCACAGATAGATTATGTAAAAGGTGGTGGAGGCTCCGGTAATGTTTTCTGTGATTATGTGAGAAACATTTATGAGGGGCTGAAACTTAAAACAGGAAAGGTGGAAATATTCCACAAGCTTTCATTGTTTTATGAAGATTTTGTGACAGTAGGATATAAAGATGGCGGATTGTTTCCGGGAACGCTGCAGGAAGCAAAAATTCCCCAAAATCTGCTTGAAGAGGCAAAAACGTTTACCGACACAGCAATCATTACAATCAGCCGTTTCTCCCGTGAGAGTGTGGACAGAAGAAATGACGGAGAAGATTCGTATTTTGTCTTAAGCGAGCAGGAAAAGGAAATGGTTAATACTGTTTGCGACAATTTTGAAAAGGTAATTGTTCTGCTTAACACCGGAGCAATGATAGAAACCTCCTGGTTTGCCGATAATGACAAAATTCAGGCGGCTCTTATGATATGGCAGGGCGGTATGGAAGGCGGTCTTGCAACTGCTGATATTTTAGTGGGCGACGTAAACCCGTCGGGAAAACTGGTTGACACCTGTGCCATGGATTTTGACGATTATCCGTCATCGGCGGGATTTCATGAGTCGGATTTTTATGTAAAATACATTGAGGATATTTTTGTCGGCTACCGTTATTTTGAAACAATCCCCGGCAAAAAAGAACGTGTTGTTTATCCGTTCGGATACGGACTTTCCTATACAACATTTGAGTTTTCGGATTTGTCAGCGTGTCAGGTGGGCGAAAAAATATATGCCGGTGTAACGGTTACGAACACAGGAAAATGTGCAGGAAAAGAAGTTGTTCAGCTTTACTTTGGCGCTCCGCAGGGCAAAATCACAAAAGCGGCGATTGAGCTTTGCGCTTTTGAAAAGACAAAACTTCTTAAACCGGGTGAAAGCCAGAAAATGCTGCTCTCATTTGATATTTCGGATATGGCATCCTATGATGACATGGGAGATGTATATAAAAGTGCGTACGTGCTTGAAAAAGGCGAGTACAGAATTTTTGTGGGAAATTCAGTAAGAAATATCATGGAGTTTGACTATAAATATGAGCTCTCTGAAGACAAGATTGTAGAAAAACTTACCTCTTGCGGTGCTCCCGAGACACTTGAAAAACGTCTTTTGGCAACAGGTGAGTATTTAGATGTTAAATGTGAAAAGGTTGAAAGAAAAACTTTCCCCTGCGAGTATGTGTGCGAAAGAAAAATTCCGCAGAGCGATGAGGAAATTAAAAAGCTGATTGATGTTGCAAAAGGAGAAATATCTCTTGACGATTTTATAGCACAGCTTACCGATGAAGAAATGATAAATCTTCTGCACGGGCAGAAAAGCACCGGCGTTTGTAACATTGACGGCATGGGAAACCTTGAAAAGTACGGAATCCCTGCTCCAATGACGGTTGACGGACCTGCGGGCGTAAGGATTCAGCCGGTGACAGGTGTGACAACAACGGCTTTCCCGGTTGAAACAATGCTTGCTTGTACATGGAACACCGAAATTATTGAAGAAATCGGTGTTGCGGGTGCGCTTGAGGTGTTGGAAAACAACCTTTCAATCTGGCTTACACCTGCACTTAACATTCACAGAAGTCCGCTTTGCGGCAGAAATTTTGAATATTTCTCAGAAGACCCGTTTGTTTCAGGAAAAATGGCGGCTGCCAAGGTTAAAGGAATTCAGTCGCAGGGGGTTGTGGCAACGCCCAAGCATTTTGCCTGCAACAACAAGGAAACAAACAGACGTGAAAGCGACTCGGTTGTATCAGAACGTGCGCTCAGAGAAATTTACCTTAAAGGGTTTGAAATCTGCGTAAAAGAAGCGAACCCCCGGTCTATCATGTCGGCATATAACATTATAAACGGCGTGAGAGCTTCTGAAAATGCGGAGCTCATAACCGGTATTTTGAGAAATGAATGGGGATTTGACGGATTTGTTATGACAGACTGGTCAAATAACGCATCCCATGCTGCTGAAATTGTTGCAGGAAATGACGTTCGTATGCCATCAACCTCAACAACAGATACACAAGAAATGTTTGCTCAAGGCAAAATTACAAGAAACCAGATTGCAGTCAGCGTTAAAAGACTGCTCCAAATGATTTTGTGGCTTGAATAAAAACAATAAAAAACAACTGCCGTGAGGCAGTTGTTTTTTTGTTACAGATGACTTAATGTTTTGTCAAGTGAGCGGTAGTTTATTGCTTCGGCAATGTGAGTGTAGTTTATATCCTCATCGCCTGCAAGGTCGGCAATTGTGCGCGCAACCTTGATGATTCTTGTGTATGCACGTGCCGACAGACCAAACTTTTTATAAGCCGCTTCCATAATGGTTTTTTCTGCCTCGCCAAGAGGACAAAATCTTTCAAGCTGTTCGGATGAAAGGTCGGCATTGCAGTAAATCCCCTCGTCTTTATAGCGCTCAAGCTGACGTTTTCTTGCGGCATTTACACGTTTTCGTATTTCTTCTGACGACTCCGCTTTTTTGTCGTTGGTAAGCTTTTCATATTTTACCGGCTGAACGGTAAGCTGAATGTCTATTCTGTCAAGCAGCGGACCGCTGATTTTGGAAAGATACCTGTGAATCTGATTAATTGAACAGGTGCACTGGTTTGACGGGTCACCGAAATATCCGCAGGGGCAGGGATTCATTGCTGCAATGAGAATAAAATTGCTGGGATATGTCACCGTTGCATTGACTCTCGACACGGTAACCTCTCCATCCTCGAGTGGCTGGCGCAGAATTTCAAGAGCGTTTCTTGAAAATTCGGGGAACTCGTCAAGGAAAAGTACACCGTTGTGAGCAAGACTTACCTCGCCCGGTTTTGGAATTCTGCCACCGCCCGTCAGCGCGGTTGACGACAAAGAATGATGGGGTGCTCTGAAAGGACGAACTGACATAAACGGCTTATCCTGAGGGAGAGCACCGGCAATTGAATGAATTTTTGTAACCTCTAATGCTTCTTCAAAGGTCATGGTTGGGAGTATTGACGGCAGACTGCGGGCCAGCATGGTTTTTCCCGACCCCGGAGGACCGGACATAATGCAGTTATGACCGCCCGCAGCAGCTATTTCAAGCCCACGCTTTACAGATTCCTGACCTTTTACATGGGCAAAATCCATTGCATATTTAATATCTTCCGAGAAATAATCCTGCTCGTTAATGGTAAATGGCAGGATTTCTTTTACTCCCGATAAATGAAGAATTATATCGTGAATGCTTCCGGCACCGAAAACAGATACGTCTTTAACAATGGCAGCTTCCCGAGCATTGTCGGCAGGGAGCACAAATTTGCTGTATCCAAGCTCACGGGCAGCAATTACCATGGGAAGAACGCCAGGAAGAGGTCTCAGACTGCCGTCGAGTGAAAGCTCGCCGAAAAACATATATCCGTCTGTGGCGGTCTGGGAGAGTGCTCCGGCGCAGATTAAAACGGACAGAGCAATGGGCAGGTCAAACCCGGAGCCTTCTTTTCTTATGTTGCCGGGAGCGAGGTTTACGGTGACTTTTCCAAGAGGAAAATCAAATCCTGCGCTTGATATTGCCGAAAGCACACGTTCGCGCGCTTCCTTGACCGAAGCATCCGGAAGGCCGACAATTTCGAAATTGCTCAGCCCCGAACTGACAGAACATTCAACTTCCACAGTATATCCGTTAATACCGGTAATTCCTCCGGTAAGAATTTTTGAAACCATAATAATGTAGCCTTTCTGTATATTAAGAAAGCACCCTCCGGGGTGCTCTTTGGTTAAGACGCTGAGGGTGCGTAAACAGCGATATCAATGTTGTGAGTTAAGATGTCAATATAACTGAAGGCGGTGCGACAGGATTCCCCGTCAGCCTTTTGGTCAAAACGTACAACAAAAACATTGGGGTATGTATTTTCAATTACACCTTTTCTTGTTATAAATTTCTGTCTGCCTTCCTTGGTGGTAATCCTCACACGGTTACCAATCCGAGATTCAATACCTTTTTTAATAAACTCAACTTTGCTGCCCAAATTAATCACCCTTTCGGTAATAATTGACTTGACAAATATAGTATAACACAATATATAGTAATTGTCAATAGTATCAGCCAACAATATATAGTATTATTTTGTTTATTTTTTCAAATAACAGAGGGGAAGGGTGATTGATGCTAAAAAATAACAGTGCGAAAGCAGAGTTATTTTGTTGACTTTTATACTGACGGATGTTATAATATGATTGCGAGGTATCGCTTAAAAGACAGATAAAACAATTCATTTGTATAAAGTGCTGCAGATGCAGCAGATGGGAGGACGTTATTATGAAAAAACATCTTGCAATTATAATGACGCTTATATTTGCAATCAGTATGTTTGCGGGAATTTCAGTCAATGCCTTTTCTGACGTGGCAGACGACCACCGTCACAGCCAGGCGATTGACTATCTTGCGGGCAAAGGTGTAATTAACGGGTATGAGGACGGAAGTTTTAAACCGGAAGACACCATAACCCGTGCAGAATTTGTTAAAATGCTGCTGGAGTTTTTGGGATTTGGTAACATTTACGGCGACTCAATAGTAAACACCGGCTTTAGTGATGTTGACGGTAAGAATATGACAATAACCTCAAAAGATGAGGAAGGAAACGAAACCACAACGACGACCAATCAGGGTCAGCACTGGGCAGCAGGATATATCAAGCTTGCTGTTGACAAGGGCGTTGTAAACGGATATGGTGACGGAACCTTTGGTCCGGATGACCCGGTTAAATACGAAGAAGCCATTAAAATGATTGTTTGCTGTCTGGGACGTGAAGAACACGCAAAAACCAGGGCTGAAAGCTTGAAAATGCCACTTTGGCCGGATGGTTATCTCAGCATTGGTAACGACCTTATGGTTGGTAAATCCACAAACTATGCGCTTGGCGAAAGTGCCGGCAGGTCAAATGTCGCACAGATGCTTTATAACGTAAAAGACGTTCAGATTTATGTTGCACCAACAATCAACATTGAAGGAGTTACCGGCGGTGTTGGTGGTGGAAGCGGAAGCGGCGGCGGAAGTGGAAGCGGCGGCGGAAGCGGAAGTAGCGGAATTGTCGGTGGAGGGGTACAGGACAGTACAACTGTTGTTACCGGCCTTGTTTCATACGGCCAGATTGTTGCTGCGGTTAAAGACCCGAGTGACACAAAAAAACAGATTATAATTGATGACGGGATTGTAATAGATGAACAGCCGGTTACATCTGTTCATGCAAAGTATTTGATATTAAAACTGGAAGCACCTATTGAAGGAAATAACTACCAGCAGTTTTATACAAACGGCGAGGACTTTAGTAGCTATATCGGCCAAAGAGTGGAAATGAAATATTCATACAACCCGGATGCAGGAGTTTCCGGAAGGTATGAAATAAACTCAATGAGCATTAAAGATACAGATGAAATTGTCATTGATGCAAAAAGAATCAAAAAAGATAAAACCGATCAAAAAAACCTTGAAACACCCATTCTTCACATCTGTCATACTGACGGAAATAAAGACTATGAACAGTCTTTATATACCGAAGATGTAAATAATCTTACTGTTATTTATAACAATAAGCTTGTAAACACCCAGACACATCCGCTGACAATTAATGATTTAATGCCGGAAGTGGGAAGCATCAGAATAATTGATACATACCAGGACAACAATATTGACGTTGTTTGGGTAAACACTCATGAAACATACGTTGTAGGCTCCCGGTCATTTAATTCCAGACCGAAAAAAATCACGGACAAGTTCAGAAAAGTTGGAGATACGGCAACACCGCTTGAACTTATAATTAACGATACAGACCCGAATGGGATTATTGGAATTAAACAAAACGGACAGAGCATAGAAGTTAACCAAATTCCCAACAACGCTATTTTAACAGTGGTGCAATCAAAATGCGGAACAAATCTTGACATTACTGTTGAGAGAGCTTCAATGATAACGGGTACACTGAAAAGCGTGAGGACGGAAGGCGGAGTGAAAAAATCATTCACCATGTCAAACAGCACGACGCCCTATCCTCTCAGCGACTATTATGTTAAATATGTAGATTCTTCGCTCGAATATGAGAATGGTGATAACCTGATGCTTTATCTTAATAATAAGAATGAGGTTGTCTGGGCACAAGTGTCGGAGATTCCCTACTCTGTGGGTTACCTTACATCGGCATCATATAACGAGAACACAGGGAAGCTTACACTGAAGATACTTACATCAGCAGGCACCATTTCATCATTTACAATGGCTCCTACAAAAACGAGATATATTACAAAAGCAACAGAGTGTTTAAGCGGTGAGTCTGTGCCGGAAGAAGAGCGCATAACTCCGAGCAGTATGACAAACCCTAACGGATATTTGTATAAAAACCTGGCAGGGCCTTATATTTTAGCATCGCTCAAGGAAAATGCAGATAAAATTAACTATGGGGAAGATGGCGTAGATGCTGAAGGTAGCGTGAGCTATGGTAGCGCAGAGGAAAAGGCAAGGAAAAAGGACAAAGCAGCTGCTATTTTGTCAAAAGCTGAAACATCGCAGCCCATTATGTATGCAATTGCATCAGGTACGGAAATTTACACTCTTGTAACCCTTGACCCTGATATGAAGAACAGATATACGAATGAAAGTCTGCAATACACGGTTGACAACGGAAACCATAAGTTCTCAACTGCGGACAACGACATAACATTCTCTGTTCCGTCAGATGCGACGATAGTTTTTGTACCCAACAACAGATCCGAGGAAGCACCGGCATTTAAAATGGGTAAGATATCTTCGCTTGGCACAAAACTTGTAAAATATATGAACTATAACATTGAGCCTTTCTACTCATACGATGTGGAAGGAAACTCCAAAAGGACAATGTTTGTAGTATATAACCAGAGCATTGACAGTTATCCAAACTACCGGTCAGAAAATATTGTAGTAAAAGAAACGGGAGAAACATTAAGCGGAGGCTCAACCATTTATACACTGACAGGCTATGTTGCTTCAACAACCTCAACAAAAACCTACAAAGCATACTCGCCCAGCTATTGGGAAAAAGATGAAGAGACGGGCTCCGGCGGTGCGTTTGTTCTTAATGAAAACTTTGTAAGAACAGGAGTTCGTAGAACTGTTGAGGCAGGTGACGTTGTACGACTGGGATTTTCTCCCACGGGAACGGTAGCCGGCGTAGAAATAATTTTTGACGCAAGTGAGGCGTATAAAGCCAGTGCACCCAAAACAACGGCTGTTTCAAAGTACAGTTCGCCTATTGACACATCAAGCCTGGGATTTGAAGACATGGTTTATTACTATGTGAGAATAGGTGAGATTATTGCTGTTGACTCATCAAATGTTCAGGAATGGTGCAAAATCAGAATTGATGAAGAAACTGTATCTCAGGTTTATATTGGTACCGGATACAGCAACAAGCAGATTCTTCTTTATGATTACTCAGAAGATGACACAGAACTGCGCCTTAAGAAATCTACCATGGGCGAACTTTACGAGGGAGATATGCTCTATATATGGCAGGGTGAAAACGGTGCCTTTAAGCAGATTTATGCTGTGAGATATCCGATTGAAGAAGAAATTCCTCAGCTGCCGTCAGAAGGAGCAGAACAAACCCCCGGCGAGGAATCAAGCGAAACTCCCGCTGAGTGATATGTGCATAATCTACAAAAAAAACGTAAAAAACAGCTATAAAAAAGTAAAAAGTTATATATTTTTATAATTGTTTCAAAAAATTCTTGCAATATTAATATTTATTTGATATAATATCTACATTGCGTTAACAATCTCAAGGAGGTGTCATATATTATGGCAAAATGTGAAGTATGCGGAAAAAGTGTTACTTTCGGAATTAAAGTGAGCCACTCGCACAGACGTTCCAACCGCACATGGAAACCCAACATCAGAAGCGTAAGAGCAATAGTTAACGGTACACCTAAGAAATTACATGTATGCACACGTTGCTTACGTTCCGGTAAAGTTGAAAGAGCTGTGTAATTTTACACACAAATAATTAAGGCTTCCCTGAAAAGGGAAGCCTTTTTTTACTTTTCGCTGTATCTTTGCCACCAGTCCTGTTTTCCGAAGGTGCTCACGCCGTCAAGGTGACTGCTGATGCCTTCTTCAACAATTTCATAACCGTTTTCGGTATAGTCCACAATGGTAATAGAAGCATTGTCAAACCAGGGGATTTTCTGCATATCCGAAAGAGGTATACCTCGCCACAGACAAACGAGTGCACGAAGAACTGTTCCGTGGGTAACAACACAAACTGTTTCACCGGGATGCATAGCTGAAATATCAGACAATGCCTTTTTTGTCCTTTCAAACATTTCTTCAATGCTTTCGCCATCGGGCATTTTTGTTTTTGCAATATCATTTTCCCAGTGACTGTAGCTTTCCGGAAACATTTCCGGCAGGTCGTCCCAGGGCACATTTTCCCATTTTCCACCGTCAATTTCACGCAGACGGCTGTCGGTTTTTATCTCCAGATTTCTTCCGTCGGCAATATGCCGTGCAGTAGAAAACGTTCTTTTTAAATCACTTGAATAAATATGGTCGATTTTGTAATTTTTTAAAAAGTCCGCCGCACGTCGGGCCTGAACATGTCCGTCTTCTGTCAGATTTGAATTGTACTGACCGTGAAAAATACGGATTATATTTCCGTCCGCTTCGCCGTGGCGAACCATAATAAATCTTGTTTTTTTCAACCCAATCACCTTAAATAAATTATAAAATTAGTGTACAATTTGGATGCCAAGAAATTATTTTACCAGGAGTAAAAATGCTTGCTTGCAAGGACATTTTTGCGACGCCGTCAATTGACATAGTGCTCGAAAGAGCACAAAAGAGCGAATGCTCTTAAGAATTTTATGTAATAAAATTCTATATGTGTCAATTATAATATATTTTTGGTAAAAATTCAATAAAAAAATTTAATTGATTTTAATGTAAAAATGTAGTACAATATTTATACATAAAACCTTTTGGGATACTTATAATAAAAATAAAAAGTATTCTGAAAGGAACACGAAATGGAATTTATTGTTAATAAAACGCCTTTTTTAGAAGGAAGCGTCTCGGTAGACGGAGCTAAAAATGCAGCTCTGCCAATTCTTGCGGCAACCATGCTTTGCGAGGAGGAATGTACCTTGCACGGCATTCCAAAGCTCAGCGATGTTTCAAAAATGAACGAGCTTTTAAGATATATCGGCTGTGATGTCAGACACAAGGTGAAAACAGTTACGGTGAAGTCAGCCCCAAAGCTTAACGCCCATGCGCCTTATGAACTTGTAAGTGCATTCAGGGCATCATTTCTTGTTGCCGCGCCAATTCTTGCAAGACAGGGGTATGCAAAGATTTGTCTGCCCGGCGGTTGTGCAATAGGCTCAAGGCCTATAGATTTGCATTTAAAGGGATTTGCGGCGCTTGGTGCAAAAGTTTTTTCTCGCAGCGGATTTGTTGAACTTTCTGCCCACAAGCTTACCGGTGCAAAAATATATCTTGATTTTCCATCTGTTGGTGCGACAGAAAATTTAATGATGGCAGCGGCGCTCGCCTCGGGGAAAAGTATAATTGAAAATGCAGCAACAGAACCGGAAATAACAGACCTTGCAAACTTTATAAATGCCATGGGCGGGGATGTTCGTGGCGCCGGAACTGACACCATAACAATTGCCGGAGTGAAAAGGCTGCACGGTGCAGAGCATACTGTAATTCCCGACAGAATTGAGGCGGGAACCTTTATGACAGCGGTGTGTATGACGGGTGGAAAGGTTATTGTTAAAAATGTAATTCCTATTCACATAAAACCGGTAACAGCTAAACTGCGTGAAGCAGGTGCTGAAATCAAAGAGTATGGCGACAGCGTTCAGGTTACGGCTTCAAGACCGATTAATCCCATGGATATAAAAACTCTTCCTTTTCCGGGATTTCCGACAGACATGCAGGCTCAGTTTATGGCGCTTGCGGCAGTAACCGGGGGAACAAGTATTATTACAGAGACCATATTTGAAAACAGATTCATGCACGCCGGAGAACTTGTCAGAATGGGTGCAAACATCAAAATTAACGGAAGAACGGCTGTTATTGAAGGGGTAAAAAAGCTTTCAGCTGCAAAAGTAAGAGCTACCGACCTTCGGGCGGGAGCAGCACTTATCATAGCGGGACTTGCGGCTGAAGGGCAGACAATTATAGAAGATGAGGGTCATATTGACAGAGGATATGACAACATTGAAAAAAAGCTGAAAAAGCTTGGTGCGAATATTGAGCGCACATTATAGAGGAGATTTGCAGATGAAGGTTTTGTTTTTGACAGTATCAACAGGACAGGGACATACGAGCAGCGCCAGGGCGATTGAGAAATATTTAAACGACTGCAATGTTGAAACTGTTTTTCTCGATGTGTACGGATATATAAGCCCCCGGCTTTGCAAGGCGGTTTCAAAGCTTTATCTTTTTGCTTCGGGCAGAATGTCCCATTATTACGGAAAACAGTATGACCGTGAGGATATGGGCGAAACCGGTTGGGTGGACATTGTTGCAGAACTCAACAAAATAATAAAAAACAAATTTGTAAAATTTATAATTGAAAACGAGATAGATATAGTAGTTGCGTCACACCTTTTTGGAGCACAGATACTTACCCTTATAAAAGACCATATAGATGTTACAACCATTGGAATTGTAACGGATTATACACTTCATCCCAAATGGGAAAATACCAACCTGGACTTTTATGTCCTGGCAGACAAAAGTCTTATTCCGCATGCTTGCCGGAAGGGACTTGAAAGAGAAAAGCTTTTGCCGCTGGGGATTCCGGTGGACATGAAATTTTCTGTCAACAGAGATAAAAATGAGGCAAAAAAAGAGCTTGGTTTTGACGTGGATAAACCGCTTGTTTATGTAATGATGGGCAGCATGGGGTACGGAAACGTTTTTTCTGTAATAAAAGAAATTGACAAAGCTGAGGTTGACTGCAACGTTGCGGTATGCTGCGGCAACAACAAAAGAGCGAGAATTATAATTGACAGGTCCTGCCACAGGAAAAAATTCAAAACCTACGGATTTATCAGTAATGTAGACAGGCTTATGGATGCTGCCGACTGTATTATAACAAAGCCGGGCGGAATCAGTGTTTCCGAGAGTCTGGCCAAAAAGCTGCCAATGATTTTTGTAGATCCAATTCCCGGACAGGAGTATAGAAATGTTGAGTTCCTGGTAAATAACGGAGTGGGGCTTTATACCACAAAGACTTTTACTGTGGAAGATGCACTTGATATTTATTTTAATAATGAAGAAAGACGGACAGAAATTAAAAATGCGGTAAATAGACTTTCAAAACCTGATGCTGCTAAAAACATCGGTGAGTTTATTCTCTCAAAAGAAAAGGAGAGCTGAAAATGAAAAAGAAAAAAGTGCTGATAATTTCAGGAATTATTATGGTTTTGCTTGTAGTAGCAGGATGGGCGGTACTTCGTTTCGGTATAAGCTTTGTTTTTGATAAATATGTTCTTGAAACGGCCCTTTCTTCGTTGGCAGAAGAGGATATTGAGTCTATCATCCGGGATGCTGAAATTTCCGTGGGTAAAGAGCCTGGAATAATTGGCGAAAAGGGAGAAGAGAAAAAACCGATGCAATCTCAGTCGGGTGATGAAATAAAGCAGGCGCCAAAGCAATCGCAATCGGATGGAGAGAAATCAGAAAACTCTGAAAAAGCTTTGTCGGGAGGTAAAAAAACTGCCGGTGGAGAGGGAGCGGGTTCCTCCTCTGTTGCAGGAACAAAAGGGAAGCTGACAAACGCAGAAATTATTAACAAGGTGATGAAAAGTTCCAGCCTTACAAATAAAATGGCGTCAATGGTGTCCTACGATGATAAAAAAAGAGTAATATCAATTGTGCTCTCCAACTTTTCAAGGTCAGAACTTTCTGAAATAGCCAAAAATGTAAAAGGGGGATCGGACGCCGGATATGAAGCGAAAATGATTGCCGAAGCAAAATCAAGGCTCACCGGAAGCCAGTGGCAGGAGTGCCTCAACATCGCATATAAATATGCTGATCAGATGCGTCCGTATGTAGAATAAAAAACATTGCATAAAAACTATCGCTCTGCACATAATAACACAGGGTGATAAAAATGAATAACAGAAACGAAAATCAGTTTGAAAACAAACAGAACAAAAACCAGAATCAGAACAACAATAACCAGAACAACAATCAGAACAATAACCAGAACAAAAACGAGAACAACAATAAATAAGACTGATTCAAAAAAGTTAAAAATGCGGCAGTTACATATAACCGCCGCATTTTTACATAAAAGCAAAATAAAAAATGCGTTTGGAAATCCAAACGCATTTTAAATTCTTTATTCTTGCGTAGCAAGCAAGGTTCCGGAGCCCATCGCAATCTTTGATTGCGCTAATGGGTCGGGTTCTTATTTTTCTGCCAGGTTGAATTTCTTTCTGAATTTTTCAACACGTCCGCCGGTGTCAACAAGTTTCTGTTTTCCGGTGAAGAACGGGTGGCATTTAGAACAAATTTCAACACGGATATCGTCTTTTGTGGAGCATGTATCAATAACTTCTCCGCAAGCACATTTAATCTGTGTGGGTTTGTAATCTGGATGAATTCCTGCCTTCATTTATATACACTCCTTCCAGCTATAGTCGTAAATATGTTAATATTATATCACAACAAAAACAAAAAATCAAGAGTTTTTTTAAATTTTTCTTAAAGACCAATTATTGTGCCTGCTATATTGAAGTAAATAACAAGCGAAAGTGCGTCAACAATGGTTGTTATAAACGGATTTGCCATAACGGCAGGGTCAAACCCCAGCTTGCTTGCAAGCACCGGCAAAAGACATCCGGTTACCTTTGCTGTCAAAATGGTAAGTAAAATTGTCAGCGATACCACCAACGATACAGTAACTGTGGCACCGTCAAGCCAGATTACTTTGAAAAAAGATGCAACGGCAAGCGTCAGTCCGCAAAGAATGGCAACACGTGTTTCTTTCCATAAAATTTTGAGTGTGTCCGCAAATTCAATCTCACCTAAAGACAGTCCACGGATTATGGTAACAGAAGCCTGACTGCCCGAGTTACCGCCAGTACCCATCAGCATGGGAATAAAAGATGTAAGTATAACATGGGCGGCAAGTGCATTCTCAAAGGAACGGATTATCATGGTTGTGAATGACGCCGAAAGCATGAGAAGAAGCAGCCACGGAACACGGCTCTTAAACAGTTCAAATGCGCTGGTTTTAAGATAAGGTTTGTCACCCGGCAAAATAGCCGCCATCTTTTCAATATCCTCTGTAGCCTCTTCCTGCAGGACGTCCATAGCGTCATCGACGGTAACAATACCCACAAGACGTCGGTCATCATCTACAACGGGGAGCGCAAGAAAATCGTATTTGTGAAGAGTGTTGGCAACATCCTCTTTATCATCTGTTGTCACGGCATAAATGGGGTTATCTTCCATTATATCGCCGATAATATCCTCCTCATCAGCCAAAAGCAGAGCTTTGGCGGTAATAATGCCTACAAGCTTATTATGGTCGTTTGTAACATAACAGGTATAAATAGTTTCTTTGTCAAGGCCGGTTTTGCGGATGCGGCGAAGCGCTTCCTTAACGGTCATTTTTCTGCGCAGGCTGACATACTCAATAGTCATAATGCTTCCTGCACTATCCTCAGGATATTTGAGGATTTGGTTAATCATTTTGCGTTTGTCAGCGTCTGCTGAGCGCAAAATTCTTTTTACTACGTTTGCGGGCATTTCTTCAATAACGTCAACCGCATCGTCAACATAAAGCTCGTCAATGACAGCTTTGAGCTCGCTGTCGCTGAAGCTGTGAATTAAAAGTTCCTGAAGGTCGGGTTCTACAAAAGAAAAGGTCTCTGCCGCAAGATCTTTTGGCAAAATCCGAAACACTTTTGCAAGGGATTCCTCCGGAACTTCTTCCATAAAAAGTGCAATATCGGCAGGGTTAAGCTCTGCCAGGATTGTTTTGAGCTGAGAGAACTTTTTTTCTTCAAGAAGCACAAGTTCGTTTTCAAACATTATAATTCCTCCTTTTTAGCATACGTGCGTATGCCTGATAATAGATAAGAAGTATAATGCAAAGTCTGATATTAAAACTAACGGGGTGGCATAAAAACAAACGCATCTGCGAGAGAATTTATGCCGGTTGTTCGCTTAGGGGGCTTTGCACTACTACCGCTTACTGCGTCCATCTTTTTCACCTCTTTAGCATTTTTTGCGCAATGCGCATTACTATCATTTTATAACAAATCTGCCTTTTTGTCAATTAAAAAACAAAGTATATCTGCACTATATCATTGTATCTGGAAGAAACCAATAAAATTCAATGTGCATATTATACAAAAAACTGTGATTTTTCTATTGACACAGGATTTTTTTTGTGATATAATTCTTAATTAGCCGCATGGGTCGGGTTATAAATCCGTTTGATGGTACCTGGTTATCCGGCGAGTAAGGAAGGATGGAGGAAAAAGATATGTACGCAGTAATCGAAACCGGCGGTAAACAGTACAAGGTTGAAAAAGGCGATGTAATACTTGTTGAAAAACTTGGTATTGAACCCGGTAAAAAGGTTAAATTTGATGTTCTCGCAGTTGTTGACGGTGAAAACACAAAAATCGGTGCTCCTACAGTAAAAGGTGTTACTGTTGAAGCAGCTCTGCTTGAAAGTGTTAAAGGCAACAAAGTAAGAATTTTCAAATACAAACCTAAAAAAGGCTATCACAAACGTCAGGGTCACAGACAGCCCCTTGACAAGATAGAAATCAAAGCTATCAAAACTGCAAAGCCCAGAGCTCCCAAGGCTGAAGCGGCTGCAGAAACTACAGAAGAATAAGCTATGACAACCGTGAAGTTTGTTCTGGAGGACGATAGGATTTGCGGCTTTTCGGTATCCGGTCATTCCGGTTATGCCGAACAGGGCAGTGATATTGTCTGCGCAGCGGTTTCCGCATGCGTCCAGATGCTTGAAAAAAGTATTGCACAGGTAATTGGCGAAGAAAAAGCTTCGTTTAAGGTTTTGGGCGATGCTCAGATAACCTGCATGTTACCTGAAAATTTGTCTGAAAAGGAAAAGGAAATCATAAAACCTATGATGGATGGCTTTTTCAGCATGATGCAATCGGTAAACAAACAGTACGAAGATTTCTTAACTTTAAAAACGGAGGTAAAAAAATGTTAAATTTAAATTTACAGTTTTTTGCTCATAAAAAGGGTGTTGGTAGTACAAAGAACGGTCGTGACAGCGAATCCAAAAGACTTGGTGTAAAAAGAGCTGACGGTCAGACAGTACTGGCAGGCAACATTCTTGTTAGACAGAGAGGAACAAAAATTCACCCCGGCACAAACGTTGGCAAGGGCAGTGATGACACATTGTTCGCTCTGGTAACGGGCAAAGTTAAATTTGAACGTCTCGGCAGAGATAAAAAACAGGTAAGCGTATATCCTAACGCTTAATAAAACTTTAAAGATTAAAGCAGAACGAATTTCGTTCTGCTTTTTTACTTATTTTATGTTGAAAAACAGAAAAAGGTGTGATATTATATAATAAGAAGGAGATTGATTTATTATGATGGATATGTTTACCGAATGTCTTCTTAAAAGAAGAAAGCATTTTAAAGAATATGCGATTATTTTTCTGTTGATTATTTTGGGTTTTGTGGGAACACTTTTTTATCTTCTCTTTATCTGGAGAAGTATAATTTCCGGAGTAGGGTTTGCCGCAGTTGTTGTTATGTGGTGGGCAATTTCGCTTGGTGTTACAAACCAAAACAAGGAATTTGAATATACAGTTACAAACAGCTATATTGATATAGATGAGATAATTGCACAGAAAAAGAGAAAACGCCTTATAAGCTTTAACGCAAAGGACATTGAGAAAATGGCGCCCATAGAGCAGCTTGATGAAAATGAAACCTTTGCAAAAACAATTGACGCCTCCGCACATGACGACAGATTTGACGTTTATTTCATTTCTGCGGTGGTAAAAGGTGAAAAAACAAAAATTTTAGTTAATCCGTCCAGAAAAATGCTGGATATTTTAAAAACTTTCAGACCTGAAAATATTATAATAGGTGAAGAGTAATGAAAAAAATAGTTTCGGCTGAAAAAATGCGTCAGCTGGAAAGAAAAGTTTTTGACCTTGGAGTTGATAGCTTTGCCGTAATGGAAAAAGCGGCATTGCGAATAGCTGACGAAATTGCGGCAAGATTTGATAGTGCGGCGAAAATTATTGCGGTTTGCGGCAAAGGAAATAACGGTGGAGACGGGCTTGCTGTTGCAAGAATGCTTAAAATGGCGGGTTATGACGTAACCGTATGTTTGCCGTTTGGAGAGCCGGTAACGGCTGATGCGCAGAAAAATCTTGAAATTGTTAAAAAACTTGATATAAATATAACCCTGCTGACAGATTTTGCCGGATATGATGTTATCGTCGATGCGCTTTTAGGGACTGGACTTTCAAAGGATGTAGAGTCTGACATTCCCGAAAAAATAAACTCATCCGGAGCTTATGTGGTGGCTGCGGACATTCCCAGCGGCATAAATTCGGACACCGGCGAAGTGTGTAAAGCGGCAGTAAAGGCGGACCTCACGGTTGCGCTCGGGTTTAAAAAATACGGCCACTCGGTATACCCCGGCAAAGAGTATTGCGGAGAGACAGTGGTCTGTGACATAGGGGTTCCGTTTGATGGAGAAAGTGACACATTTGAAACGGATTTGGAGTTTGTTAAAAGCGTACTTCCTGCACCGAAAAAGGATGCTCACAAGGGTGATATGGGTAAACTTTCGGTGATTGCGGGAAGCAGAGGATTTACCGGTGCAGCAACTCTTTGCTGCGAAGCGGCTCTTAAAAGCGGATGCGGGCTTGTAACCCTTTTTACACCTGAAAATCTAAATGAAATTTATGAGAAAAAGCTCACCGAAGCAATGACGCTTCCTCTTTCGTGTGAAAACTTTATTGATGCAGACCTTGTTTTGGAGCATGCAGACAGACTTAAAAGTGCGGGTGCAGTCATAATCGGACCGGGGCTGGGCAGAGACACAGATGCCCAAAAGGTAATAAAATTCCTGTTTGAAAATGAAATTCCGATGGTGATAGATGCTGATGGAATAAACGCAGTTTCGGGGAATATAAATGTATTATACGAGAAAAAAGGTGAGGTTATCCTTACGCCCCACATGGGAGAGTTTTCGCGGCTGACGGGGTTGCCTACAGAGGAAATTCTGTCCGACCGTCTTGGGCTGGCAAGAAAATTTGCCGCAGAATATGGCGTAACGCTTGTGCTCAAAGGAGCAGGGACTGTTATTGCACTGCCTGACGGAAAGGCGTATATTAACCATACCGGCAACAGTGGAATGGCGACCGGCGGAAGCGGAGATGTTCTTTCGGGAATTATAGGAGCATTTTTAGCGAGGGGTATTGGTGCACCCAAAAGTGCGGTTGCGGCTGTATATATTCACGGTCTTGCCGGGGATATTGCAGCGGAAAAACTGGGATGTGAAAGCATGCTTCCGACAGACATTATAGGGTGTCTGCCCCATGCACTGATGATAAAAAATCAGGAAAGCTGATTATCAGCCTCCGGATTATAAGGCAACTTTAATTTGGAGGATTTTATCATGAAAAAACTGGGTTTGGCGATACTTCTGGCGATGTGTGTTTTCTGCGGCTGCGAAAAGCTGCCCACGGCGGATGTAAACAAACGGTGTTACGACACCTTTTCAAACATGACATCTTTTGCAGCGGAAATAAAGGTCACATCATATTCCAATACTAATACCAGCGACTACAGTGCTGTGCAGTATTATAAATCTCCTGATAAAATGAGGACTGAATCTCAAGAACTTGTAACTGTTGTAAATGGTGGAAGTATGTGCGTCAAAAATGCAATGACCGGGCAGACTATACGTGCAGAACAATTGCCCAAAACCGATGTGGATTTTATGTTTTTGCAAAACGTGGTTTCTGCTTATTATCAGGGAGAAGAAACTACGGCTGCAATGGAGTCGGGAAAGGATGCAGAGGTTTTAACGCTCTCGGTGGAAACGGGACTGTCAAATCCGTATAAAGCGGTGGCAGAGCTTAAAATCCGTGCAGAGGACATGATGCCTCTTTCTCTTGAAATAAAGGGACGGGACGGCAAAACCTATACAGAAATAGAATACCTTTCTTTTGAAATAAATAAAGAAATATCAGACGAAATTTTTAATTTCTGAGGGAGAATATGAATAATTACACAAAAAGAAGCTGGGCGGAGGTAGACCTTGATGCCCTGAAAAACAACATCAGAAATATTAAAACGTATGTCGGTGAAAAAACCAAGGTGCTTGTTATTGTAAAAGCCGATGCCTACGGACACGGCGCAGTGCAATCGGCAAAGGCGTTGATTGCAAACGGGGCAGACTGTCTTGGTGTAGCGTTTATTGACGAGGCAGAAGAACTCAGATGTGCCGGCATAGACGCACCCATTCTCATTTTGGGATACACCTGCCGACAGGATGTTAAAAGAGTTGTTGAAGCTGGGGTTATGCCTACAATTTTCAGCTATGACCTGGCGAAAGAATTTTCCAACGAGGCAGTAAAGAGTGGCAAAACTGTTAAAATTCATGTAAAAATAGACAGCGGAATGAACCGGGTTGGGTTTGAATGCAATGATGCGTCGGTGGAAGAGATTATAAAGATAAAAAATCTGCCGGGCATTGAGATTGAAGGCGTTTTCACACATCTTTCCTGTGCGGACGGTAAAAATCGTGAATATACTGATATTCAGGTTGGGAAGTTTAAACAGATACTTGAAAAACTAGAGAAAAAAGGTGTAAAAATTCCTGTTAAGCACGCTTGTAACAGTGCCGGAATAGTTCAGTATCCGGAATATCATTTTGATATGGTGCGATCCGGGATAATAACCTATGGATTACCGCCGTCAGACGAGGTGGATGTTTCACCGCTCAAGCTTAAACCTGCAATGACATTTAAAAGTATTGTTGCGCGGGTGTTTGACATAGCGGCGGGCGAAAAAGTAAGTTATGGCGGAACCTTTTGCCCGGATAAGGATATGAAAGCGGCGGTTGTAACTACCGGATATGCCGACGGATATTCGCGCCTTCTAAGCAATAAGGCGATGGTGACCGTAAATGGACAGCCTGCAAAAGTTGTTGGACGAATTTGTATGGATCAATGTATTATAGATGTTACAAATGTCAATAATATTAAGGTCGAGGATGAGGTTATAATTGCCGGTGGTCAGCCGGGCTGCCATACAAGCTTTGATTTTCTTGCAGGGCTTTGCGGTACAATAAGCTATGAGCTTATATGTCTGGTAGGCAAAAGAGTTCCGCGGATATATCTCGGTGAATAATTGGGTTAAATTACATTTGCATTTTACATAAAACCGTTGTATAATGTAACTAAGCCATTATTTAAGCCTGATAGGCAACCAGGAGAGGAGGCGGACGCTGTGCCGGAGGTAAAGAAAATATCAATCAGTGTACCACAAACACTGCTTCAAGAGGTTGATGACCTGGTTTCCTGCGAGAAATTAAGCCGTAGCCGACTTATTCAGCGTGCCGTCATGTTCTATATAAAGGAGCAGAAAAAAGCACGTCTTTATGAGCAGATGAAAAATGGATACCGGGAAATGGCTGATATAAATCTCAGACTCGCCGAAATATGCTTCCCGGCAGACTGCCAGCAGGCAGAAAGCTATGAGGGAAAACTGGCGGAGTGTGACTGATTTTGGTTGTAAAACGAGGCGACATATTTTTTGCGGATTTAAGTCCGGTTGTAGGCTCGGAACAGGGCGGAGTGCGCCCGGTTTTGATTGTTCAGAACGATGTTGGGAACAAGTACAGTCCTACTATTATTGCTGCTGCGATTACCTCGCAGATTAATAAAGCAAAGCTTCCGACGCATATTGAAATAAGTGCCGAGGAATATGGTCTGACAAAGGATTCGGTTATTTTGCTTGAGCAGATAAGAACTATTGACAAACGGCGTCTTAAAGACAAAATAGGGCGACTGGATGATAATCTGATGAATGTTGTAAATGAAGCCATAAGCGTCAGCTTTGGGCTGACAGACATTTAGCCGATTAGGTAAGGAGGATAAGACAAATGAAAAAACATTTCTTTACAGGACTTATTACGGGACTTATAATTGTAGCCATCTGTACAGCCGTGGTGCTTGCCAATGCCGGCAGCGAGGGAGATCCGCTCATTTCAAAGTCCTATCTTGAAACGGTGTATTTAGACACAGTTAAAACGGAAATGTCATTTAAAGTTGTTTCTCTTAAAGCGGGGCAGCGGATTGTTGGCGACGCAGGTTGTGAAATGATTTTAAGAATGGGTAAAGCTACCATATTCTCCACCGACAAAGGTGGCGTTTCTGACGTTACCATAGGTGGCGACCATCCGCACGGCAGTGAAATGCCGGCCAACCATCTTTTAATTGTGCCGGTTGGTGATGGCAGAGGAATTACAGCAGACACCGATGCTTTGGTTATGGTAAAAGGAAAATATGCGTTAAAATAATCTCGGGGCGGCACGCCTCGAAATCCATTTTTGCCTTATGTTAGACGCTTTTGACAGGAGTTGACGCCGAAAAAAGAATATATCAATATATAAGGAAGAATTCGACCCTAAGGTAACGGTAAAAAACGGAAATTGTTACATAATTATTACAAGGATATTACGCAATAATTAAAAATGTAAAAAAAGGCGATTTTTTTTGGGAAATTATACTTTTTTTTCAAAAAAACTATTGACAAAAGGTAAAAATGGGAATATAATACATTTGAATTAAATTATTTTAGGAGGTACTACCGATGAAATTATCTTTCAAAAAAGTAGTAGGAGTAATCTTAGCTGTTCTTATGATAGCTTCTTCTATGAGTGCATTTGCATGTGCTGATGACAAGTTCATCGCTTATGATCTTATTCCGGATGCAAACGGCAAATATGCGAAGATCTACAAATGCCCTGAAGAAGGCATCATTAAAGATGGCGTAGCAAAAACAGAAGAATGGGTACCTGCATTCTATGAATCAGAATATCCCCACCTCAGAGTTGACACTCTCGTTCTCGATGGTAACGAAACAGGCATGGTTAAATATGCTGAAGAGTGGGACGCTGAAAAAGAAGCATATGTAAACGTTTATGCTGATGTAAACACAAAAGAAGTTCCTGAATTCTGGGAAGTAAAATCTCCTTATTTTGTTTACAACAGAGTTTATTCTGACTTCACAGGTAAATACGAACCCACAACAGTTCTTAAAACAGACTATGTTACAGCTCCTGTTGAAAAAGAATGGATTTACAAAGGTTTCGACAAATATGTTGTAGAAGACGGCAAAGTATATGACTATACATATGCTTACGAAACATTCAACAACGACTATTCTAACAGCGTTATTGAAGACCTTCACTATGCATACATCGATGCAATCACAAACGACGACCTTACATACACAGATGCGTTCATGAGAGGCGAAGCTTTCGACGCATACGAAATTTTCGAAAACTCCATCAACAATGTTAGATGGCTCCAGCTCACAGGTCCTGACTATGCAAACGGTGGCAAACAGGTAGTTGTTCCTTTCGAAGACATCGTTAACGGCAAACCTGCTGAATGGTATGATGATAAAGTTGTTGCTGACAACCAGGATACACAGGACTTTGCATTCCTCAAAGCTGACTATGACAACAAATATGCTGCTGAAATTGGCTGGAAAACAATCGGTTATGAGCTCAAAGCTCCTTACAGATATTACCAGGCTCTTACAGTAAACGGCGTTGTAATGGACAGAAGCCTCGTTGACCTTGTTGGCAAAAAAGTAGAAGTTGAAAAAGAAATCGAATACTACGAAGATATGCCTGACAAAGTTAAAGTTATTGCAAAAGCTACAAAGCTCGTTTCTGATGAAATCGTAGGTTCTGAAGTTGCTTGGGAAGTTACTCCTTTTGACGTAGATGCAGTTGCAAAATACGACAGACAGAGAACAATCCAGGTTATCAACAATCCTCTTCTTGAAAAAGTTCTTGAAGAACATGATATCGCAGAAAAATACAATGATACACCTGCACTTTCTTTCAGATTCTATGATGTAACTGATGAAGATGCAAAAACTACACTTCCTTACATCTGGAAATACACAGGTGCTTGTGCTAACCCTGAAATCGAATGGAGAGTAGCATTTGCTGAAGCTGCAAAACCCTATGAAATCTACGAAGAAAAATGGGTTGAAGCTATGGACGGCACATTCTATCCTACAGGCGAATACCGCACAACAGGCAGATATGCTGAAGATATGCCCACAGTTTCTGGTGGTTTAGGCGAACACAAAGTTCTCACAGTTATGCTTGAAGACGTAGCAGATGCAAGCGGCCTCAAATGGGCTCTTACAAACGCTGGTTACGAATTCATCGTTGGTGGCGACAGAGTTAACGTTATCGTTCCTGCTGTTCTTTACGAAGGCACAAACGACTACATCGCTGACCTCATGTCCACAATGGAAGACTATGTAGACGCTAATATCGTTACATACTTACCTGACCAGTATATTGACTAATTTTCAATAACAATAAGAGGGGCTTTCGAGCCCCTTTTTTGTCTAAAAAACAAGGTGATTACAATGACGAAAAAAATTATTGCGCTTACTATTCTTATTGCAACTGTCTTTTCTTTTACCACCTTTGCGGCTAAAAATAACAGAGGAATTAATACCGGAAACGGCGGTGGGGGAGATTACGTTGTGGCATATAAAGCAGTTCAAATGTCAATTCCTGCATTAATGTACCACGATGTTACTCATAACCCTGCTGAAGCTTCCGATTGGACAGTTACAAAAGAAATGCTTGCTGCCGACTTTTTAGAAATTAAGGAGAGAGGTTATACACCTATTACGGTAGCCGAATATGCTGAAATGAAAAAGCTTTCAAACAGCCTCGTATCAAGCGGAAATTATAATAAGGTTGCTGATTTTTTCAGAAAAAATCCAAAACCCATAATTATTACTTTTGATGATGGATATAAAGGAATTTACAACTATGTTTTTCCGCTTTTAAAGGAATTTGGATTTAAAGCAAGTTTTTATGTTTGCGGAGAATATATCGATACTCAGAATCCGGCATATTGTACGTGGGGTGAGCTGAAAGAAATGGCAGACAGCGGACTGTGTGATATTGGTAATCATACATACTCCCTCCATAAGTATATTAAAGAAGACCTTGGACATGTTTATTTAGCTGATTTTGCAACGGCAAAAGCAGACATTAATAAAAACCGTAGTGCCATCCTTGAAAATACAGGTGTTTACACAAAAGCATATTCTTTCCCGTACGGATTGTATGATGAAATAATTCTTTCTAAATTAAAATCAGATTATGATATTTTTATTTCAACAGATTACAGAATTAATTATATCAGAGATAAACAACCGGCGCTTGGCAGATTCAACAGATCTGCATTTATCCCGACGGAAGAATATTTTGATATGGTTGACAGCAAATGCAAATAATTTAAAATTTTAAGAGTAGCGACAGCTACTCTTTTTTTGTGACAAAATGATGCTTTGGTGTTTTTATTGACAATGATTTTTCAATGTGTTATAATTGACACATACAAAATTTTTAAGAGCTTACGCTCTTTTGTGCTCTTTGGAGCGCAGTGTCAATTGACGGCGTCGCAAAAATCTCCTTGCGAGCAAAGATTTTTGCTCCTGGTAAAATAATTTCTCGACATCTAAATTGTGCACAAACTCTATAATTAATTTATAAATTTGATTTTTAATGGTTGGAGGAATTATCATGAGAATAGAAACAAAATGTCTGCATGAAGGCTACAAGCCATCACAGGGCGAACCCAGACAGGTGCCCGTTTATCAGAGCACAACCTTTAAGTATGATACAAGCGAGCAGATGGGCAAGCTTTTTGACCTTGAAGCAGAAGGATATTTTTATACAAGGCTGCAGAACCCCACAAACGATGCAGTGGCAGCAAAGATTGCTGCACTTGAAGGTGGCGTAGCAGCTATGCTTACTTCCTCCGGTCAGGCAGCGAACTTCTTTGCAATTTTCAATATATGTGAAGCGGGCGACCATTTCATAGCATCATCGGCAATTTACGGCGGAACATACAATCTGTTCGGTGTAACCATGAAGAAAATGGGCATTGAATGTACTTTTGTTGACCAGGATTTGCCTGAAGAAGAATTAGCTAAATACTTCAGACCAAATACAAAAGCTCTGTTTGGTGAAACGGTAACAAACCCAACGGTTACGGTGCTTGACATAGAAAAGTTTGCAAGACTTGCTCATTCACATGGCGTACCGCTTATTATTGACAACACATTTGCAACACCTATAAAATGCAGACCCTTTGAATGGGGAGCAGATATTGTAACTCATTCCACCACCAAATATATGGATGGACAGGGAGTAGGCGTTGGTGGCTGCATAGTTGACAGTGGAAACTTTGACTGGATGGCACATGCGGATAAATTCCCCGGACTTACAACTCCGGACGATTCCTACCACGGAATTACATACGCCGAAAGATTTGGCAAAGGCGCTTATATAACAAAAGCTACAGCTCAGCTCATGAGAGATTTCGGTGCAATTCAGTCACCTCAGAATGCGTTTTATCTCAACCTGGGACTTGAAACTCTCCACGTGAGAATGGACAGACATTGTGAAAACGCACTTGCAGTAGCAAAATTCTTGGAATCGCATGACAAAGTGGCATGGGTGCACTATGCTGGACTTGAAAAGGACAAATATCACGCTTTGGCAGAAAAATACATGCCGGGTGGCACTTGTGGAGTTCTTGCGTTTGCGGTTAAAGGTGGCAGGGAAGAATCCATTAAGTTTATGGATAAACTGAAGATTGCGTCAATTGTAACTCACGTTGCCGACGCAAAAACCTGTCTGCTTCACCCTGCGAGCCACACCCATCGTCAGCTTACTGAAAAGCAACTTGAAGAAGCGGGCGTAAACCCCGATTTAATCAGACTTTCAGTAGGTCTTGAAAACGCCGACGACATTATAGAAGATATAAAACAGGCATTAGCTTAATGAAATTGGGCAGTCGCCTTTAGCGCAGGACCTTTATAAAAGAAAAGTTAATAATCAAGCATAAAATGAAAAATGCTGTGACAAAAATTTTTGTTTGTCACAGCATTTTTTTTCACTTTCTGTCTGGGGAATAGCTGGTTTCCTTTTCGTCTCTGAAAAGAAGGGAAATTGACCAGATACCTGCCAACGCTACGAGGGTGTAGATAATACGGCTGATTACCGAGAGCTGACCACCGAACAGCCAGGCAATCGCATCTACGCCGAAAATGCCGATAGATCCCCAGTTGAGAGCACCCACGATTACAAGAATCAGTGCAATAGTATCAATCATAATGTACCTCCGCATAAAAAATTAATGCAGGACATTTGGTGTCCTGCATTAAAGTATTTGCAGTTTTTTAGAAAATATACCCCGCATTGCCGTCATCATGGTGTACTCAAACCTGCATAAGCAGGTGGGATTACTCCCGGTTACCTTATAAGTCCCCTGGCATGCTAAAAAGCACGGGGGCATTTACGCCGCAACCGGAGATGAGGTTCCCGTATTGTAAGTGTTGGTTTAAGTAAATCCAATTAAAACGTACATAGCAGGGATAATCTTCTGTAAGTAATTATACCATCATTATGGCGGAAATACAACAGAAATTTATGGAAAATTTAGTCTTCAAAATCAAAGAAATCTTTGTTGTTTTCTTTGAAAATTGCATAAACTGCGTCGAGAATTTTTTCGTCTGTTACTGTGAGAAGTGTGTCATCTTCTTCGGTTTCGCCCTCTTCAAGCAGCATAATTACAACGTTGCCGTCGTCATTGTCATCTGCAGGAAGCATAATAAGGTAGGAACTTCCTTCATATTCAACGTTGTCAAGAAGGTCAAATTCAACCTCGTTGCCATCCTCGTCGGTCAGGATTATGCCTGTTTCCATTTCTTCTTCTGCAATTAAATCTTTGTTTTCTTCACTCATTTTTATATCTCCCTTTCTTTTATTTTTTATCTAAATATGACTGCAAAATTATAACAGCGGAAATTGTGTCAACCACATCCCGGCGTTTTTTACTGCCTGACATATTCACATCATTTAAAATTTTATGGGCGGACACTGTTGAAAGTCGTTCATCAACAAGCTCACACGGGACGCCTGTGCGGTCTGATAGTTTGCCCGAAAATTCACGTATAAGCTCTGCTGATTCGCCCTCGGTTCCATCCATATTTTTCGGAAGACCGAATATTATTTTGTCCGGTTTTTCCGATTCTATTATTTCGCAAACCTTATCAAGTTGAATCCTGAAATTTTTTTCATGAATTGTTCCGATGGGGCTTGCTAAAAACCCGAGCGCATCGCTTTTTGCGACGCCAATTCTTGCCTTGCCGTAATCAATTCCTATATATTTCATTCTGCTACCTCATCATCTGGTCGGCTATGAGCGCAGTGTTTTTTGCATCCTCTTTAAGCTTTGTAGCATTTTCAAGAAGCTGTTTGCTTATTTCCTCGCTGTTGCAGAGAGTTTCGTCAATGATTTTTTCATATTCTCCACTTGAGAAATCAGACGGATTTATTGAGGGCTGATTAACACAGTTCTGAAAGCCTACCACCTTGGGGTCGTAGGCTATACCAATTCCCGGTACGCCCGAAAGAGCAGCATAAATGAGCATGTGCAGGCGGACAGCAACCGTCAGACTGCTTTTTTCCACAATGCTGAGAGTTGTTGCAATGTCAGTTCTCCCTGAGATAAAAAGCGCCCGGTGCTTCATTTTTGAAATAATAGTTCTGCTTACCGAAGCATCAAACGGGTAGTGCAGAGGCAGGAAAACAGGTGTTAGGCCGTGTTTTTCTGCAATATAGTCTGCCATTTTTGCAAAATTATCGTCAAAGGTTTCTGAAAATCCTTGCCATTTGCGGACAGAAAAAAGTGCAATTTTTTCATCATCGCCAAGACCTGCTTCTTTGAGCAATCTGCCGGCATTCTCGGGATTTCTTATTTCAGCTGCGAAAACAGGGTCTGCAGTCACAATTGATTCAGGTTTGTTCACGCCGAGACTTTTGAGCTCAGCAAGAGAACTTTCGTCACGCAGGGTTATCAGACTTACCCGGTTTAAAATTTTCTTTGTGAGCCTTCTGTTTTTAGGCTTTGTGACAGGACCGATTCCGTTGGCATAAAGCATAACGGGGGTTTTCATCCTGATAGCACGGCGCACCATCCACAAATAATAGAGAAGGGATTTGGTGCTTGTTGCATCCTGAATAAGGCTTCCGCCACCTAAAATAAAAAGCTCGGAATTTTTAATGGCCTTATGGGTTTTGGATATGTCATACCTTGATATGGAATCAACGCCGTATATTTTTGAGGTTTCCTTTGGAGTAAAAGACAAAACGTTGATTTTGATGTCCGGATGAATTTCGCGGAGTGAATTTATCATAGCATAGAGCAGGGCGTCATCACCGCTGTTTTTAAAGCCATAATAACCGAGGATTGTGCAGTCGTATTTCTTCGGACCGGAAACCATTTCATAAAGGGCAAGATTATCTTTCAGCATATTTTCGAGCGAATATTTTTCCTTAACAATACTGCGTCCGTATGCACCAAGAGTAAGTCTCTGCTCGTTTGTCATATCAAGAAGCGACAAGAGGTCCTGCTTGAACTTTTCGTCCTGAATATCCATTCTCAGGCGACAGGTAAAGTTTGTTTCAACAGCCACATCAAGAGTGTCGTGGTCTAAAACCCCGATATAACCTTCCTCACCGGCAACAATTACCGGTTTACCCATTGACATGCATTCAAGTATTGCCCTGCCAACACCAATTCCGATATCGCAAGCAGCAATGTACTTTGGAACGTCTGTCAGTGAGCCGGTTAACGCAACGGCGTTTCTGGACAGACGAATATTAATTTCCTTTGCCCTTGCAGCAATTTTATCAAAGCTGTTGCCGTTCCCGATTACCATAAGCTCAAGACCGGGATGTTTTGTTTCCATTTCTTCGAAGAATTCAAGAAGCCTGAAAAGAGGCTTGCAGACATCATCATTAAGTCTGCTCATATAAACAATACGCTTTGCATTTTTATCAAACCCAAGCTCAGGCAACACACTTTCGTATGCGTTGTTTGGGGAAAATCTGTCAGTATCCACTCCGTTGACACTGACGATTATATTTTTACTTTTCAGGCGGTAATTATCCTTGAGGTATCTTTTTATATCCTCGCTTACAGCAAGGGTTTTGCTGCCCCATCGGGTAAAAAGTTTTAAGGGGAAAGAAGTTGAAAATGTACCATGTGCCGACGTTACAAACTTAAATTTATGGATTTTACGTACATGGTGACACAAAAATGCCGGAATCCTTGCGTGAGCGTGAACAATGTCCGGTTTTTCCTCGCCGATAACTTTGCACAGGATTTTATAAGACTGGAACATTGAATGAAAATCACGGCGGTCAAGCGGAGCTTCAACCAGTTTTATTCCGCACGCTAAGGCAACCTCCGAATAAGCGCCGGGGGCTGCAACTATTATTATTTCATGACCTTGAGCAGCAAGCTGACGTGAAAGCTCAATCACGTGGGTCTCAGCGCCGCCAATGTCAAGACTCATCAGTGTCATAATAATTTTCATGGATTTATCTCTCCTGAAAAAGAATTTTTTCTGTATATTTATATATTATACCACAGACACGAAAAATTTCAAGTATTAATATATTTTAACATATTCGCACTTGAAAATAAGGCGAAATTGTGGTATAATTAATCATAGCTGTAACCGAAAGGAGATGACGGCTTAAAATATGGAAAATATATACGAAAAATTGCGCAGCCGTATCCTGATGGACGGCAGCAAAAAAGCATATACAAAATTTTACGGTTGTGCCCAGAATGAAGCAGATATGGAAACCATCCGTGGCATGCTCCAGGTTATGGGTTATGATTTTACGGACGAGCCGGCAGATGCGGACATTATTGTCATAAATACCTGTGCGGTCCGTGAGGGCGCAGAGGACAGAATTTACGGTAATGTGGGTGCATTTAAAAAACTCAAAGAGAAAAAACATGACCTTATAATTGTAATCTGCGGTTGTATGACCCAGCGCCCCGGTCCGGCGGACAAGCTGAAAAAATCCTACCCGTATGTTGATATAGTTTTCGGCACACACGGAATAGAAAAATTCCCGAAAAAACTGCTTAAAAGGCTTGAAACGGGCAAACGTGTATTTGAAATTGAAGAAACAAGCGAAATTGTTGAAGGACTGCCTGTAAAGAGGAAAGAAAGTGTTTCTGCCAATGTCAGCATAATTTACGGTTGTAACAATTTCTGCAGCTACTGTATTGTGCCTTATACCAGAGGCAGAGAACGGTCCCGCAGGTGGGAAAACATTGTTTGCGAGGTAAAAGGACTTGCAGAAAAAGGCGTGAGCGAAATAACGCTACTCGGGCAGAATGTAAATTCCTACGGCAAAGACCTTGATGATGGAATAAATTTTGCGGGGCTGCTCAGAAAAATAAACGAAATTGACGGCATAAAACGCATCAGGTTTATGACGTCTCATCCCAAAGATTTGTCGGACGAGCTTATTTTGGCGATGTCCGAATGTGACAAGGTTTGCCGTCAGCTTCATCTGCCAATTCAGGCGGGCAGCAACCGTGTGCTGAGGGACATGAACAGAAAATATACAAGAGAGAGTTATCTTGCTCTTGTAGAAAAAATCCGCACGGCCATGCCTGATATTACGCTCACCACCGATATAATCGTGGGATTTCCCAACGAAACAAAAGAAGAATTTGAAGATACTATGGACATAATAAGAAAAGTCCGGTATGACGGCATTTTCAGTTTTATTTATTCAAAGCGCAGCGGCACTCCTGCGGCAAAAATGGAAGACGCTATATCCGACGGGGAAAAAAGCGAAAATCTTTCAAAATTGCTTGAGGTTCAGAAAGAAATTCAGCTTGAAATAAATAAAAACTATCTTGGCAAATCTTTAGAAGTTTTGGTTGACGAAAGAAGTAAAACTGACGAAAATCTCTTAAGCGGAAGAACGGACGGAGGCAAAATAGTCCATTTTCCCGGCGATGCAGGTCTTATCGGCAAATATGTAAATGTAAAAATTAAAGAGGTCAAATCTTTTTATCTGACCGGAGAAATAGAGGGAGAAAAATAAATGAATAAAGTAATAGAACTTGCAAAAGAGCTTGGAGAAGCGTTAAGCGGTAGTGATGAATTTTTAAGATACAGAGCAGCGGATGAAGCATATCATGCCGATGCGGAGGCGCTCCGCCTTACCGAGGAATATGGTAAAAAAAGTGAGGAGCTTGCAAAAGAGCTTTCAAAAGATGATATAAAGCCATCTGAAATGATTAAAATTCGCCAGCAGATGACGGCGGAGTATGGCGCACTTTGTCTTAATCCTGTAATCAAAGAATTTGTTGAGGCGAAACAGGATGCGGAAAAGCTTCTGTCCGAGGTTAACAGTATAATTCATTTTTATGTGACCGGAGAAGAAGAGCAGCAGGGCGGTTGCTCGGGCAACTGCTCATCCTGCGGAGGCTGCCATTAATTAATAACAAAGACAAAGGAGTGTTTTCTTTGCCATACACACCAATGATGCTTCAGTATTTTGAAATAAAAGAGCAGTATAAAGACTGCATTGTGTTTTACAGACTGGGCGACTTTTATGAAATGTTTTTCGAGGATGCAAAAACTGCATCCGCTGAGCTTGGACTTACGCTGACCGGCAGAGATTGCGGGATGGAGGAAAGAGCGCCAATGTGCGGCGTTCCTTTTCACAGCAGCGAGGGATATATCGTTAAGCTTGTATCGAGAGGATATAAGGTTGCAATTTGTGAACAGACGGAAGACCCTGCTGCAGCAAAGGGGATTGTTAAAAGAGGGGTTATCCGTGTTGTAACGCCTTCGACTGTTATGAGCGAGTCTGCTGTTGACAGCAGCCGCAACAATTTTCTTGTTTCCGTTTACAAAGAAAACGGTCAGCTTGGGGTTGCGTTTTTGGATTTTTCTACCGGCGAATTTTTTGCAACGGAAATTAAAGAGGAAATTTACCATAGCTTAAACGGTGAGGTTGCAAGACTTATGCCGTCCGAGGCACTTGTTTCACCTGAGGCAGCGTGCGATGAAAATATTGTGAACCTGCTTGAAAATGCAGGCTGCTATATCACATACGACACCTACGATTATTTTGAAAAAAGTGACGGGGATGTTGACTCGCATTTTGCCGGCAAATGCCAGATAAAAGAAGAAAAACTTACAAAGAAAGCTATTGGCGGTGCGCTCCTTTATATTCTGCAGACCCAGAAGGTAAAGGTGAGCCATATTAACGCCGTTACATACTATGAGATGAACCAGTATGTGTATATGGATTCGTCAACCAGAAGAAACCTGGAGCTTTCTGAAACGCTCAGAACCAAATCCCGAAAAGGCAGTCTTATATGGGTGCTTGACAAAACAAAAACTGCCATGGGGGCAAGACTTCTGCGGCGCTGGATTGACCAGCCTCTTTTAAGCCGTGGGGTTATTGAAAAAAGACTGTCCGGCGTGGAGGAACTTTACGGAAACGTAATGCTGCGTGATGGTATCCGTGAGAAGCTTGAATATGTACTTGATATTGAAAGGCTGCTTGGCAGAATTGTCTGCAAAAGTGCGATTGCAAAGGACCTGTTGTCGCTTAAAGAATCACTCAAGGCTCTGCCGGCGATAATTTTTGACCTGGAGTGTTGCACAAGCGAAATGCTGACAGAAATTGCCTGCGATTTTGATACGCTTGAAGACGTAAAAAACTTAATTGAGCTGAGCATAAAGGACGATGCGCCCGTTTCACTCCGTGAAGGTGGCATAATTAAAGATAATTACAGCGAGAAACTGGACGAGCTCAGACGTGCATTGACCGAAGGCTCATCCTGGCTTGCTGACGTTGAAGCAGATGAGCGTGAAAGAACGGGCATCAAAAACCTAAAGGTTAAATTCAACAAGGTTTTTGGTTACTATATAGAGGTTTCAAGGTCCAACCTTGATAAAGTGCCGGAAGACTATATCCGTAAACAGACGACGGTTAACGCCGAAAGGTTTATTACCCAGAGGCTCAAAGAAATAGAGGATATGGTGCTTGGTGCAAAAGATAAAATTGACACGCTTGAATATGCAATTTTTGAGGATATCCGTGAAAAAGTTGCTGCCGAGCAGGAAAGAATTCAAGCTACCGCAAGAAAACTTGCGACACTGGACTGCATTGCATCCTTTGCCGAAACAGCAGTTAAATTCGGTTATGTAAAACCGCAGATTAACTCTGATGGCAGGATAGAAATAAAGCAGGGCAGACACCCTGTTGTTGAACGGCTTACAAGCGAAATGTTTGTTCCAAACGACACTCTGCTTGACAAAGACGAAAACAGATTCAATATAATTACAGGGCCCAATATGGCAGGTAAGTCCACATATATGAGGCAGATTGCCATAATTACGCTTATGGCGCAGATAGGCTCATTTGTTCCTGCCGAAAGTGCGGACATAGGTATAGTTGACGGAATTTTCACCCGCATTGGTGCATCGGACGATTTGGCATCGGGACAGAGTACATTTATGGTGGAAATGAACGAGGTGGCAAATATACTTAAAAATGCCACTTCAAGCAGTCTTATTGTTTATGACGAAATAGGCAGAGGCACAAGCACTTACGACGGACTTGCCATTGCCTGGGCGGTTGCCGAATATACAGCTGACAAATCAGTTTGCGGCGCAAAAACTCTGTTTGCAACACATTATCACGAGCTTACTGAGCTTGAGAATAAAATAGACGGCGTGAAAAATTACAGCGTTGCTATAAAAGAGCGTGACGGCAATATAATTTTCCTTAGAAAAATCGTAAACGGCGGAGCAGACAACAGCTATGGCGTTGAGGTTGCACGTCTTACGGGAATTCCCAACGATGTAATTTGTCGTGCAAGGGAAATTCTTAAAAAACTTGAGAATGGTGAAATTGAAAAAACGGTAAAAAAAGCACCTGAGCAGGCTCATCCAAGCGAAGCACTGATGCTCATAGAAGAACTGAGAAAAATTGATATTGACACGCTGACGCCCATTGAAAGCATGAATATTTTATACAAACTTAAAAAACTCCTGTAAGGGGAAATCAGAATGTTTATTAAACTTCTTGACAAAAATCTGTCAAATATGATAGCTGCCGGCGAGGTTGTTGAAAGACCTGCATCGGCAGTTAAGGAAATGATTGAAAACTCGGTTGACGCCGGTGCAGGTGTTGTAACGGTGGAAATAACCGGTGGCGGTATGAAAATGATTAAAGTCACAGATAACGGCTGCGGAATTCATCCGGAGGACGCATCTGCGGCATTTATGCGCCACGCCACAAGCAAAATTTCAAAGCCGGAGGACCTTGATGCAATTTATACTCTCGGTTTCCGTGGTGAGGCTCTTGCAAGTATTGCTGCTGTAGCTGAGGTGGAACTTTACACAAGGACAGCGGCGTTTGATACCGGCATGACGGCAAATGCCAACTTTGGGGAAATAGAAAATCCGGTTGAAACACCTGGGTTTGTCGGCACATCAATTAAGGTGTCAAATTTGTTTTACAACACCCCGGCAAGACTTAAATTCTTAAAAAGAGAAGCAACCGAGGCGGGATATTGTGAAGAAGTTGTCCGCAAAACGGCTATTGCTCACCCCGAGGTATCTTTCAGATTTATATGCGACGGTAAGGAAAAACTGTTTACCCCCGGCGACGGACTTTTAAAAAATACAATTTTTACTCTTTACGGCAAGGATACTTTAGACAGACTCACCGAAATTTCCCTTGAAAACGAGGGGATAAAGGTGGGCGGTTATGTCAGCGACATAACAGGTGCGAAAAAAACACGGAATATGCAGATGTTTTTTGTGAATAACAGACCCGTTGTGAGCCGAATGATAGCAAATGCCGTGGAAGAAGCCTGCAAGGGCATGATTCCCAACGGAATGCACCCAATGGCAATTATAAAACTTGGTATTCCGGCGACTGAGGTGGATATAAACGTTCATCCGGCAAAGCTTGAAATTAAATTCTCTGACGAAGGCAGAATTTACAGGGCAGTTTACCATGCGGTGAAAAACTCTTTTTTGGAACCCGAAATGCCCAAAATAGATGTCCAGCCAGTGGCTGAAGAAATTCCGGAACCCATTTTCAGACCTGCTGTCAAGACGGAGCCTGCAGTGTTAAGACAGAATGAAATTCCGTACCAGCCGGCGAAAATACCTCAGGCAAAGACATTTGTGCCTGTTTATACAAAGACAGAAAAACCTGTAACGGCGTCGCAAAGTGATGCGCCCGCACAGATGGTAATTGAAAGTGAAATATCTGTCGATTACAAAATAATAGGGCAGATTTTTGATACCTACATCATAGTTCAGCGTGGGGATGAAATGCTATTGATTGACCAGCATGCCGCACATGAACATATAACCTACGGCAAGCTTAAAAAGCAGTATGATGAAGGAAAAATTTCTTCTCAGCAGCTGCTTGTTCCTAAAACAGTTAATCTTTCGTCTGTTGAAAAAGCGGTAGTTTCTGAAAATATAAAGCTGCTTGCCGAGGTGGGTTTTGAATGTGAGGATTTTGGTGCGGGCAGCATTATAGTCCGTGGCGTTCCCGAAGCACTTGATACAGCAAAAATAGATGATGCGCTCTCGGAAATTGTTGCACTTATCAGCAGCCATAAGACTGAAATCACACCGGAAAACAAGTTGAAGATGCTTGAAACCGTAAGCTGCCGGAGCTCTATAAAAGCGGGCAAAAAACTTTCGCTTATGGAAATGGAAAACCTTGTACGGCAGCTTTTTGAAACCACAAAAACGGTTAACTGTCCGCATGGCAGACCGGCAATAGTTGCGCTGACAAAAAGCTTTGTGGAAAAACAGTTTGTGCGAATAAAATAAATTCCTGCGGAGGAAAAGGTTATGATACCTCTTTTAGTGATAGGCGGACCTACTGCATCGGGCAAAACTAAGCTCTCGGTAGAGCTTGCAAAAAGGCTGGACGGTGAGATTGTTTCTGCCGATTCAATGCAGATTTATAAATACATGGATATTGGCAGTGCAAAGCCGGACGAGGAGGAAAGGGATGGCATTCCCCATCATCTTATGGATGTGGCAGAGCCTACTGAAAACTTCTCGCTCGGGGACTATCTTGTACTTGCAAGAAATGCGATTTTTGACATTCACAAAAGAGGAAAACTTCCGATAGTTACCGGAGGAACAGGGCTTTATATAAATTCGCTTATAAACAATATAGAACTGACAGAGGAACAGAACACTGATGAAATCCGTGAAAAGCTTACAGAATTTGCAAAAAAGCACGGAAATGAGGCGCTGCACAAAAAACTTTATGATGTAGACCCGGAAAGTGCCGGGCGTATACATCCCAATAATGTAAAAAGGGTTATGCGTGCGCTTGAAATTTATCTGGCTACAGGCAAAACCATGACCGAAAGCTTAAAAGAAAGCGTTAAACCACAGATATATAATGCGTTGCAATATGGCATAAATTACGACAGAGAAGTGCTTTATGACAGAATCAACCGACGGGTTGACATAATGGTTAAGCAAGGTCTTGTTGACGAGGTAAAAAAGCTTGTGAAAATGGGCTGCAGAAGGGATAATACCTCTATGCAGGGGATTGGTTACAAAGAAGTGCTGGATTTTCTTGAGGGCAAAGTTAATCCCGAGGAAATGGCAGAAGAAATAAAACAGGCAACACGCCGATATGCCAAACGGCAGATTACCTGGTTTAAAAGAAACGATATGATATGGCTTGATGCGGAGAAGATAGATTTTGACACTCTCGCAGATGAAATAAGGAGTAAGTTAAGATGAAAAAATCAATTCCTCTTATACTCATATTTGTGGCGCTGATAGTGCTTTGGTCGGTTTACGGGAAAATCATGAACCCGTCGAGCGAGGCTACGGCGACATTTGGCGAATATAAAGTGGAAATAGATGATTATGCACTTGTGCTGCGCACAGAAACACCCATTACGGTTGACGGTCAGGGATATTTTCAGAATGTGGTGGAAAGCGAAAGAAAGGTGTGGGCAGGTGAAGCGGTAGGTTGGTTTTACAAGGGTGACCCTGATGTTGAGGTTGTAAAACAGCTCAATGTTATAAATCAGAAAATCCGCGAAGCATCAATGGCACAGTCCACCGATAAGGCGCTTACCAATGATATTTTTTCTATAGATAATAAAATCTTTTCTTATACCAAACAGATTTCGGCACTTGCAGCAACGGGTGACCAGAAAGCGATAAATGAAATCAGAAATCAAATAGATTTGCTGATAGAAAGAAAAAACAATATCGTAAAAAACGAAAAGGGCAGCAAGGAAAGCATTTTAGGTAATTTAAACAGACAGAAAATCGACCTTGAAGGAAAGCTCGGGTCAGCAAGACAGACTCTTGCTGCGCCGAGAAGCGGCGTTTTCATAGCATCAGCGGACGGACTTGAAAAAACACTGTCATTTGACAGTGCCGAGACGCTAACTCCTGCGGCAGTGAGCGAATACTTAGGACGTGATGAATATAAACCTGATGAGGAAATTTACCCCTATCCGGTGTGCAAAATAACTGATAACACCCAGTGGCTACTCGCAGTCATTTGTTCTGAACAGGTAGCGGCAGAGATTTCGGTGGGAAAAAATGTAACGGTGTCCTTCCCGGAAGAGGGGGACAAAACTTTAAGATGCACAGTATACAAAAAATCCGAGCCGGAAAATGGCAGGGTTTTGCTGTATATATCCGGAACCAATGAAATATATAATATTCTGACAAGCAGAAAAGTAAAAATAAACATAGTGATTGACAGTTACGAAGGCTTAAGAATTCCTGCAAACGCTGTTTTTACCGCAGACGGGAAAGACTATGTAACAGTCAAAAAAGCCGGCGGTGGAATAAAAACCGAGGTTGAAGTTTTGTTTAAGGATGAAGATTTTGCCATAATTAAAGAAGGCGGAAATCTGGACTTTTATGACAAGGTTAAGGTGAACCCGAAATGAGCATTCTGGATAATGTTAAACGAGTAAGAGAAAGAATAGAAAATGCGTGCGCGCGAGTGGGGAGAAACCCTGATGAAATAACGCTTATCGGCGTTACAAAAACGCACGGTGCGGACATAATTAACGAGGGTATTTCAGCCGGAATAACCGACATAGGTGAAAACCGGGTTCAGGAGATAACCGCAAAATATGATGATATAGACAAAGCGGCAAAAATTCACCTTATCGGGCATCTTCAGACAAATAAAGTTAAATATATTGCCGATAAAGTGGCAATGATACATTCGGTGGATTCTTTTAAACTTGCGAAAGAAATTTCTCGCAAGGCGCTCGGATGCGGGCGGGTTATGGATATTTTAATCCAGCTCAACATCTCGGGAGAAGAGTCCAAATCGGGGATTTCGCCGGAGTGTCTTGACGGGCTGCTTGAAGAGATATCCGGTCTCAAAGGAGTTTTTGTACGGGGGCTTATGACAATACCGCCCATTGAAAGCGGAGATATGGCTGTCAGCCGGGATATTTTCAGAAAGTGCAATAAAATATATGTTGACAAACGGGCAAAAATATATGATAATATAAAGATAGATATTTTGTCCATGGGAATGAGCAACGATTTTGAAATCGCAATAGAGGAAGGCAGCACGATGGTGCGTGTCGGACGGGCGATTTTCGGAGAAAGATAATAATTTTTGGAGGTAGGATATAATGGGTAAATTTTCTAAACTTTTAAACGCTATGGGAATTCCTACGGAGGAAGAATTTGAAGAAACCGAAGAAGTGGTTTATGAGAGTGAACCGGCTCCGACAGCAGCAAAAAGAGGCAAAGTTGTAAATATTAATGCAACAACACAGTTCAGAGTTGTTGTTATTCAGCCGGAAAACTTTGACGAAGCTAAAGAAATTGCAGACCACTTAAAAGAAAGAAAACCGGTTGTAATCAATCTTGAGCTTATGGACAAAGACTCTGCTCAGAAAATCTTCGACTTTTTAAACGGTGCAATTTATGCCCTCGGCGGTAGTGTTCAGAAGGTTGCTACAAACATTTATCTTATCGCTCCCTACAACGTAACAATTATGAGCGATTTCAGAGATGAACTTAAAAACAAAGGCCTTCTTTGGTCTTAAAGGATAGAAAAGTATGTTGGTATATGCGGTGCTGCAGGCGGTAAATTCCCTTTTCAGGATAGTTGAATTTCTTATAATAGCAAATGCTCTTGTAAGCTGGTTTCCGGTCTTCTGGCAGAATCCCACTCTGTCAAAAATCATGCAAATGATAAATGTGCTGACCGAGCCCATTTTAAAACCTGTAAGAAAACTTCTTTCAAAAACACCTGTGGGAAGTATGCCTATAGATATTGCGCCAATTATAACAATTCTGCTGCTTAGTGTATTGCAGAATATTCTGGTTATAATACTTGTTGCGGTAATCGGGTGAAGATAAAGTGGAAGAAAGAGATATTCTGATAAGCCGTCTGAAGGACCTTGCCGGAAGACGGGACAACGGAAATTACTGCACATTTTCGCCTTTTTTATGCCCTGATGTTCTGTCAGATGCCCGACGCATAAAAAATACGGTGTTTTGGGGCGGATACGAGGATGCTGAAAGGGTGATTGCTGCGTTTTTACCTGACTATATGTACGAGCAGGATGTGGACTGGCCCATATCCATTCTTGTAATAACCCCGGCTGACGGAAAGACCTATAATCACAGGGATTATCTTGGGAGCCTTATGTCGCTCGGGATAAAACGTCAGGTGATGGGAGATATAATTATTGACGGCGGGAAGGCATATCTGTTTTGCCAGGAGGGCATAGAGGAGTTTATTATAAACAATCTCACCCATGTTGCAGGCACTTCAGTCAATGTTTGCAGGGCAAATTGTGATGAGCCGTTGCCCCAGAGACGGTATGAAAAGATAACCGGGACTGTGGCGTCCGAAAGGCTGGACACGGTGGTTGCTCTTGCGGCAAACACCAGCAGAAGCAGAGCTGCAGAATTTATAGCTGCCGGCAATGTTGCGGTGAACGGCCGGGAAATGATGAAAACAACTTTTGTGCCAAAACAGGGAGATATATTTTCGGTGCGGGGCAAAGGAAAGTTTGTATATGCGGGTGCGCTTGGGATTTCAAAAAAAGGACGCACTGTCATAGAAATTAAAAAATATATTTAGGAAGAGAGGAATATCATGTTATCACCAATAGACCTTGAAACAAAGGAATTTAAGAAAACTCTCGGCGGATACAGCAGGGAAGATGTTGACGGTTTTATGGCTATGCTCTTCCAGGACTATAAATCATTATACATGGAAAATGTATCGCTCAAGGACAAGGTTAATATGCTGTCTGCAGCGGTATCAAAATATAAATCAATGGAGGACGTTCTGCAGAGCACGCTTGTTGTGGCTCAGTCAGCAAGTGACGAGCTGAAAAACAGTGCCCGTGAAAAAGCAGGCGTTATCATTGAGGAAGCTGAGATGAAAGCCGGAAAGATTGAAATTGAGGCGAGGCAGAAACTCAGCACAATAGAAAATGAATATAATAATGTCAAAATGCAGCTTGCAAGTTATAAAAAGCAGATTTCGGCCCTGCTTGAAGGGATACTCGAATCGGTAAACAACTTGCCTGAAAATGCTGAAAGGAATGAATAAAATGGATTACGGCAAAACCTTAAATCTTCCCCAGACTGAGTTTTCAATGAGGGCAAATCTGCCCACAAAAGAACCGGTTCAGCTTGAAAACTGGGAAAATGAAGAACTTTACAAGAAAATAATCAAGAAAAACGAGGGTAAACCTACATACGTGCTTCATGACGGCCCTCCCTATGCCAACGGTAATATTCACCTTGGACACACTCTCAATAAAATTCTGAAGGATATTATTGTCCGTCAGAAAAATATGAGTGGTTATCAGTCCCACTATGTTCCCGGTTGGGATACACACGGTCTCCCCATTGAAAAACAGGCTATAAAGAAGCTGGGAATTAACCCTGCACAGGCGGGTATTGTAAAATTCCGTGAGGTTTGCCGTGAGTTTGCGCTGGGTCATGTTGACAATCAGCGTACACAGTTTAAGAGACTTGGCGTTTTGGGCGACTGGGAAAACCCCTACATCACTCTTGACCCCGAATATGAAGCTACACAGATAGAAATGTTCGGTGAAATGGCGAAAAAGGGATATATTTACAAAGGTCTTAAACCGGTTTACTGGTGTGAAGACTGTGAAACAGCCCTTGCCGAAGCAGAAATTGAATATCAGGACGATACAACAGACACAATTTTTGTAAAATTTGAACTGTCTGATGACAAAGGAATGTTTGGTGACATTGCTGAAAAAATCTTTTTCGTTATCTGGACAACAACTACATGGACTCTGCCTGCAAATATGGCAATCTGTCTTAATGCGAATTTTGAATACAGCATTGTCAAAAACGGCGATGAAGCGTATGTAATCGCAAGCGAGCTTGTAGATACTGTTATGGCAACTGCAGGGATTACTGATTATTCTGTAATCAAAACTGTTTCAGGTGCAGAACTTGAATATATGAAATGCCGTCATCCTTTCTTAGACAGGGATTCGCTTATTATTTTAGGCGACCACGTAACTCTTGACGCAGGTACAGGCTGTGTTCATACAGCTCCCGGTCACGGTATGGAAGACTATATGGTTTGCTTTAACAACTATCCGGAAATCGACATCCTCGTTCCGGTTGATTCCAAAGGTTATCTCACAGAAGAAGCAGGTGAATTTGCCGGCCTGTTCTATGCAGATTCCAATAAGAAAATCATTGAAAAGCTCCGCGAAACAGGAAATCTCCTGGCTTGTGAAGAAATCACTCACTCATATCCGCACTGCTGGAGATGTAAAAAGCCCATCATTTACCGTGCGACAGAGCAGTGGTTTGCATCAGTTGACGGCTTCAGAGCAGAAACTTTAGATGCCATCAAAACAGTTAAATGGATTCCTGCATGGGGTGAAGACAGAATTACAAACATGGTTAAAGACCGTAACGACTGGTGCATTTCCAGACAGAGAGCATGGGGCGTTCCGATACCCATTTTCTACTGCAAAGATTGCGGTAAACCCATTATAAACGACGAAACTATAAAAGCGGTTGCAAATCTCTTCAGAACAAAAGGTTCTGACCAGTGGTTTGCTCTTGATGCATCCGAAATCCTGCCTGCAGGCTTTAAGTGTGAATGTGGCGGAACTGAGTTTACAAAAGAAACTGACACAATGGACGTTTGGTTTGACTCGGGTTCATCCAACGGTGCAGTTATGAAGGATAGGAACGACCTTACTTTCCCTGCAGACCTTTACCTTGAAGGTAACGACCAGTACAGAGGCTGGTTCCAGTCATCACTTCTTGTCAGCGTTGCAAACTACGGTGTTGCACCTTACAGAAATGTTTTGACTCACGGTATGGTAATTGACGAGGAACGCAGAAAAATGTCCAAATCACTCGGCAACGGTATGGATCCGCTTGAAATTATCAAAACCAACGGTGCAGATATACTTCGTATGTGGATTGCATCTTCCGACTATAAATCGGACATTAAGATTTCCAAGGATATTATTGCTCAGCTTTCTGAAGGCTACAGAAAAATCAGAAATACTGCAAGATATATCATTGGTAACATCAGCGACTTTAATCCGGACACAAATTCTGTAGCATATAAAGATATGACAGAGCTTGACAAATGGGCGCTCATGAAGCTGACAAGACTTGTTAAAACTGTAAATCAGGCGTATGATGAGTTTGAGTTCCATGTTGTTTATCATGCAATTCATAATTTCTGCGTTGTTGATATGAGTAACTTCTATCTTGATGTTATAAAAGACAGACTTTATACAGAAAAGGCTGACAGCCAGGAAAGAAGAAGCGCACAGACAGCAATATTTATGATTCTTGATGCGCTTGTGAAAATGCTTTCGCCTATCATAGCATTCTCTGCGGAGGAGATGTGGAAGAGCATGCCTCACAGAGCGTCTGATGATGCAGAAAGCGTATCCTTAAACGATATGCCTGTATATAGCAGCGAGTATGAAGACGAGGCTCTCTGGAATAAATATGAAGACCTTATTGCACTCAGAGGGGATGCGCAGAAAGCTCTTGAAGAAGCAAGAAATGCTAAGGTTATCGGTCACTCACTGGGCGCAGCCGTAGAAATTTTTGCAGAAGGAAAGGCTTATGAATTCCTGAAAGAAAACGAAGAACTGCTTAAGACCATCCTGATTGTTTCGGCTGTAAAAGTAACTGAAGGCGAAGGTGGAGACTTTAAAGGAGAAAGCTACAAAGCTTCCTACAAAGTAAGCGCTGCCGAAGGTGAAAAATGTGAACGCTGCTGGATGTTCAGTCAGACGGTTGGTTCTGATAAAGACCACCCAACTCTCTGCAGCAGATGTGCACAGGTTATTAACGACTAATATATGCAGCCCCGCAAGGGGCTGTTGTCATATCGAAAGGAATAAAGAAAATGCGATTTGATGTTCTGACTCTTTTTCCGCAGATGTTCGAAGGGGTGCTTGGCGAAAGTATGATAGCAAGGGCACAGAAAAACGGACATATTGAGATTAACTATGTAAACATACGTGATTTTTCAAAAAGCAAGCATAAAAATGTTGATGACTACGCATACGGTGGCGGAACGGGACTTGTTATGGGAGTCCAGCCGATATGCGATGCGCACAAATCTGTAACTGGCGGAGAAAAGGTTTTCACCGTTTATATGTCGCCTCAGGGCAGGGTGCTTGACCAAAAATTAGTGCGCGAACTTGCAGAAAAACCGAGGATTGTCATGCTTTGTGGCCATTATGAAGGCATAGACGAGCGAGCGATAGAAGAAATAGTTGATATGGAAATTTCCATTGGTGACTATGTGCTCACCGGCGGAGAAATTCCCGCAATGGCACTAATTGACTCTGTTGCAAGGATGATTCCCGGCGTACTTCCCGACAGCTCGGCATACGAAGAAGATTCCCACTATAACGGACTGCTGGAATACCCTCATTATACCCGTCCTGAGGAAATTGACGGCAGACGGGTGCCGGACGTTTTGTTGTCCGGTCATCATAAAAACATTACTGCCTGGAAAAGGAGACAGGCCATTTTCCGCACATGGCTAAAAAGACCGGATATGCTACGGAAAGCACCGCTGACAGAGGAGGATAAAAAGTTTTTAAAAGAGCTGAAAGGCAAAAAACGAAAATCCTTTAAAAGGGCAGTGTATGAAGAATAAATAACTGTGAAAAATAAACAAAAAACACCTTAAAATTTCGTGCATTTTAAGGTGTTTTTGCTAAATTGCACATAAAATTTTTTAAATGATTGTTTATAAATGCTGAATACAAGCTCCGAATAATATGATATAATTATTAATATAAACCATTGAAGGAGCTGATTAAATTGAATATCTATACCAGTGAAAAAATCCGAAACGTGGCATTGCTCTCGCACAGTAAAGCGGGCAAAACTTCTCTTGCAGAAGCAATGCTTTATGATACAGGTGTTATTTCCCGTATAGGCAAAACAGAAGATGGAAACACAGTTTGCGACTATGACAGCGAAGAAATTAAAAGAGTAGTTTCTATAAGGTCATCTCTTGTAGCAATTGAATATGCAAATCATAAAATAAATATAGTTGACACACCGGGATATTTTGATTTTGTCGGAGATATGTATGGTGCAATCAGCGCATGCGACGTTGGACTTATTGTTGCCAGCGGTAAATCGGGCGCAAAAGTAGGCGGCGAAATTGCTTTTAAGCAGGCTGAAAAAGTGGGCATGCCCGTAATGTTCTTCATAAACAAAATGGACCATGAAAACTGCGACCATGAAAAGGTTCTGGCAGACATTCATTCGGCTATTACACCAAAAGCGCTTCCTCTTCAGATTCCCATTGTAAAGGGCGGAGTGTTTGAGGGGATTATTGATATAATTGACAGTGTTGCATATATGTTTGAGGACGGAAAAGTAAGAAAAGCTGATGTCCCCGATGACTATTATGCAGCTCTTCAGAACGCAAAAGCTGAGCTTTGTGAAGCTATTGCAGAAACTGACGAAGCACTCATGGACAAATTCTTCTCCGAAGAACCGTTTACTCTTGAGGACTTTGTAAGTGGTACAAGAAAAGCGATAATTGAGCGTACATTCTTCCCGGTAATGTATGGTAGTGCTACTGCAAATAAGGGTGTTGATACGCTGCTTAATATTATCACAAGATACGCACCGTCACCGGCAGATATGCCTGCTAAATCGGTAGAAGAAGGCGGAGCAACAATAGAAATTGCCTGTGGTGATGCAAATCCGCTTTGTGCGAGAGTTTTCAAAACTGTTAATGACTCATTCGTTGGTAAGGTTTCATTTGTAAGACTTTACTCGGGTAGCCTGTCAAAGAATGCAACGGTTAACAATTCTACAAGAGGCACCGCAGAAAAGCTTGGCGGGCTTATGACAATGCGCGGCAAAGAAAAAATTGAGCTTGATATGGTTCATGCCGGCGATATTTTTGCAGTTGCAAAACTTGGCGCAACAAAAACAGGCGATACTTTTGCAGCTCAGGGTAAGGCATACACTCTTGAGCCGATAGCGTTCCCTGAACCGCTTTACACAATGGCGTTTGAACCTAAGGCAAAAGGCGATGAAGATAAAATTGCAGCAGGTCTTGCAAAACTTGTTGAAGAAGATACAACTTTAAAATTTGAAAGCAACAGCGAAATCCGTCAGCTTCTTGTTTCCGGTCTTGGCGACCAGCATCTTGATGTTGTTGTGGCAAGACTTAAAGCTATGGGTACAGAAGTGACTATAGTTCAGCCTAAGGTTACATACAGAGAAACAATCACAAAGAAAATTCAGGCTGAAGGTAAACATAAAAAACAGTCAGGCGGTCACGGTCAGTATGGCCATGTTAAAATGGAATTTGAACCCTGCGACAGTGAAGAACTGATTTTTGAAGAAAAAATCTTCGGCGGCAGCGTTCCCAAGAACTATCATCCTGCAGTAGAAAAAGGTCTGCTTGAAATGATGCCGGTAGGTATCCAGGCAGGATACAAGGTTGTTGGCGTTAAAGCTACACTTTACGATGGTTCATACCACGATGTCGACTCGTCTGAAATGGCGTTTAAAATGGCGGCTCACCTTGCATTTAAAGAACTTGTTAATGCAGGCCCCATCCTTCTTGAGCCAATCGGCCACCTTGAAGTTTTAATTCCTGATGAATACACAGGCGACATCATGGGCGACATTAATAAACGCAGAGGCAGAGTGCTTGGTATTGAGCCGGGCAAGATTATTGCTGAAGTACCCATGAGCGAAATGAACAAATATGCTATTGAGCTTCGTTCAATGACTCAGGGCAGAGGAGAATACACTCTTGCTTTTGAAAGATATGAACAGGCTCCTCCGCAGGTTGTTCAGAAGGTAATGAGCGAAAACAACTAAAAAACTTCATGTTCTCCTAGAACATAAAATGAGCCGTCCGGAACTATGTTTCCGGGCGGCTCGCTTTATGTCGGAAAAAAAGTATTGCAAAGAGAAATGCTTTATGGTAAAATAAAAATTACATTATTTGGAGGAGATAAAAATGAGTTTTATTGAGGTTTTACTTATTGGTATAGGCCTTTCTGCCGATGCATTTGCTGTTGCGGTATGTAAAGGTCTTAACATGAGAAAAATAAATTATACACACGCACTCATCATTGCCCTGTTTTTCGGCGGATTTCAGGCACTTATGCCCCTTATCGGCTGGATACTGGGCAGCAGCTTCAGGGTATATATTGAAAATTTTGACCACTGGATTGCCTTTGTGCTTTTAGCGTTTATAGGCGGAAAAATGATAGTAGAAGCGCTGAAAAATGAAGATGAGGGCTGCTGCAGCTGCGAAAAACTTGATATAAAAGAGCTGTTTGTGATGGCTGTTGCAACAAGCATAGACGCACTTGCAGTAGGTATAACTTTTGCTCTTGTTGATGTTAACATCTGGGGCTCCATTACAGTAATCGGGCTTACAACCTTTGTACTTTCTGCAATCGGCGTGGTAATAGGTAATAAATTTGGTGCAAAATATAAAAGCAAAGCTGAACTTGCCGGCGGAATTATTCTTGTGCTTATAGGACTTAAAATATTACTTGAGCACCTTGAAATTATCAGTTTTTAACAAATCTTAAGACGGTATTTATAGTTTTTGAGAGGTTTGTCACACCTTGAGGGTCCTTTAAATCCTCTTTAAAATAGCAGGAATGAATGTGACGGGTCAACACAAGGTCTTTTATAAAACACTGATAAGGCCTGAAATTTTTGAAAAATCTCGGGATTTCCACCTGGCATACCGGGTCACCGGGGAGACTTAAGTCCACCATTTTGCCGTAGAGAGGTTTGCCAATGGTTAAAAGTGGAGAACCGATACGGATAATTTTTGAAACGGGCAGCGTTTTCTTAAGATGTTCTGCCGCAACTGTTGCAGCTATTCCGCCACCGCTGTAACCGACGAAAAAAATACATTCCTCACCTTTATAATTTTCCATAATTTCGTTCGCCATGCTTTCTTTCGTGTTGCCGCAAAGAGCATAGGCGTTTTTCATTACCTGAAAAGTGTCGGAAATTGTTTTGCCCGAGATTGTGTCGTCGTATGGATAGAGCGTCAAGGTGTTTACGCTTGAGCCGGGGCTTGAAATTTTAAGCTGACTTTTGATTTCCCTTGCGGGATGTTCAAAGGCGCCGCTGTTAGTATTTATTCCTGCAAAAATAACCGCATAATATGAACTGTACACTGTAAAAAGCCTTTCTGTCCGCAAGGTTTTAAGGTACGCCGACTGCGGACAAAAAAGCATACCGGAGAGAAAAACCTCTCCGGTATCAGTATATTTATTATTTAATTATACGTGATAACACTATCTTAAAAACATTTTTAAAAGCTTGCCGTAAATCTTTCTGTTGTATGGCTGATAGCGCATTGGTAAATCCATAAAAGTTTTCTTGTCAACAATGCTTTTTGTGTGAGAAAATGCATCAAATCCGGCTTTGCCGTGATATGCGCCCATACCACTTTCACCCACACCGCCAAAGCCCATTTCACTTGTGGCGAGATGGATAACAACATCATTAACACATCCACCGCCAAAGGAAAGTCTGCCAAGAACAGAGTTTATATGTTTTTTGTTTTGTGAGAAAATATAAAGAGCGAGCGGCTTTTGCCCGTCTTTTAAAATGTCATATACATCTTCAAAACGGTCAAGTGTTAATACAGGCAGAATGGGACCGAATATTTCCTCTGCCATTACGACGTCATCGAAGCTGACACCATCCATAACAGTTGGTTCTATCTGCAATGTTTGTTTGTCCGACCTGCCACCGGTTATCACCTTGCCTGGGGCAATAAGCCCGGTCAGTCTTTCAAAATGCTTTTCATTTATAATTTTTCCATAATCCTTGTTTTCAAGAGGATTTTCACCATACTGTCTTTTTATCTGAAATTTAATTTCATCGAGCAATCTGGCTTTTACAGATTTTTCACAAAGAATATAGTCGGGGGCAACGCAAGTCTGCCCGCAGTTAAGGAATTTTCCGAAAACTATTCTTTTTGCGGCGAGCTTTATGTTGGCAGAGGAGTCAACAATACAAGGACTTTTCCCTCCAAGCTCAAGTACGGCGGGAGTAAGATGCTCTGCACAGCGGCAGAGAACTTCCTTACCGACAGACTGGCTGCCGGTGAAGAACACCATATCAAATTTTTTATCCAACAGCTGAGAGTTTTCCTTTCTACCCCCGGTGATAACAGCTACAAACTCGGGAGGGAAACATTCTGATACAAGCTTTGATATAATTTTACTTGTTTCGGGTGAATATGCACTTGGCTTGACAATTGCAGTATTTCCTGCGGCTATAGCGTCAGCGAGAGGTTCGATGGTAAGTAAAAAAGGATAGTTCCACGGACTCATAATAAGAACATTTCCATAAGGGGAAGGTTTTTTAAAGCTGACCGATGCAAACTGAGGAATGGGGGTGTAAACAATTTTTCTTTTAGCGAAATGCTTTACGTGCCTTATCATATAACTTATTTCTGTCAGCGACAGACCACATTCGCACATAAAACCCTCAAAATCACTTTTTCCAAGATCGGCTTTTAAAGCGGCGTTAATTTCGGGTTGGTGATTTTTTATTGCATCATAAAGTTTTTTGAGCATTTTTTTGCGCCTGCTCTGTTTTTGCCGTTGCTCCGGAGGTTTTTAAAAATTCATCAGTAATCAGCAGAGCCGAATGAAGATGCAGACTTTTAATTTTATCTGCAATTTCGCCCACTTGGTTCAGAATTTGCGGCTCCCGGTAAGGAAGCAGGGGAAGAGCTGCGTGAAACGCAAATTGGTAAATACGGCAATATATTTTCTTCAGTATGTTCATTTTATATCCTTTCTTGATGCAGAGAGCGTTCCGTTTCAAACCCCACAAGAAATCCGCCCTCTTCGGCATAAAAACTGCAAAGTCCCCGGGTGGAATAAATTTTTATGTCTGCAGCGGGAAACAGCTTTAGTATTTCAGACTTAAGAGAATTTGCACATTTGGGGTTGTGGCAGTGCGCAATTCTGACCTTTCCTCCAAAGTAACCCATAGCTGTAAGGTTATTAATAAGTGTGGGGATTACTTTTTTATCTCCCCGCACTTTGCTTATAGGCTCAAGAGTGCCCTCGTCTGATGCTTTGCCAATGAGGTTTATTCCGAGCAAGCCCACAAGCTTTGCAACTGCCGGAGAAACTCTGCCGTTATTGGCAAAATTGTGAAGTGATTCAAGAGAAAATAAAAGACCGGTTTTGGTTTTGTATTGTTCAACCTGTTCTACAATATCATCAAAATCAAGGCCATTGCAGGCGAGGTCGCAGATTTTTTCTGCAAGAAGCAGCATTTCAGGACCCGCCGAAAGAGAGTCCACCACATAAATATTGCGATGTGGATATTTTTCCTTATAAGCCTCTGCGGCTACACAAGCCGAATTATAGCTTCCGGACAGTCCGCTTGTGATGGTTATAACAAATATATTTTCTGCATCTTTAAAGGCTTCGGAAAAATCCCCGACGCCCGGGCAGGAAGAAGAAACCTTACCTTTGTATTTTTTCAGAAAATCTATCATTTCATCCACATCAAGGTGGATGTCGTCTGTAAATTCAGTGTCACCTGCGATGATTTTAAGAGGAACGCTAAAAAGGTCAATTCCATCTAAAAACCTTGTATCGCCTGCAGAATCAATAACTACTTTAGTTTTCATCGCATACTCCTTCTGCAATTTTTTAAAACCATTATAACAGATTATTTAAAACTTGTAAAGAGTTTTTCAAAAACTTATTGACAAATTTGTGAAATTTTGTATAATAAAGATATGAAAAGAAATGTAAAACAGCATATTGTGGAATCTGTATGCGGCTTCCGTTTGCCAAGATACAATGAGATTCCCGATATGGGACTGTATCTTGAACAGACAACTAAATATATAAACGGATATTTAAAGCCGCTTGGCTGCATGGAAATCACCACATCAATGCTCAGCAACTATGTGAAAAAAGGGCTTGTGCCAAATCCTGTAAAAAAGCAGTATTTTGCGGAGCATATAGCTTATTTGTTTTTTGTTACCATAGCAAAAACAATTATATCGCTTGAAGATGTCAGCCTGATGCTTGATATGCAAAGACAGTCTTATTCTGTGCCGGTTGCGTATGATTATATGTGTGATGAGCTGGAAAATATGATTCTTTATATTTTCGGTTTCAAAAAAGCTATGGACAAGTGCGGTGAAACAACCTCGGAGGAAAAGGACATTTTATACAGCCTGTGTTTTTCTGTTGCACACATGGTGCACTTAAACGCACGGTTTAAGTCAATAAGAGAAGAATAAAGCCGGCCGAAAAGCCGGCTTTTAAAATTTAAAAATGTTCAACTTTAGTTCTATTGACTTTTTATGCCAAAATGGGTATTATTATAATAAGTATGCAAATTGGGAGGAAACTCTTATGAAATATGTTGACACAAGAAAATATGATGTTGTTGTTGCCGGTGGCGGCGTTGCAGGTATTGCTGCAGCGGTTGAAGCGGCAAGATGCGGAAAAAAAGTCGTTATTATTGATAAATCAACCCAGCTTGGCGGTCTTGCTACAATAGGTCTTGTAAACCTTTTCGTTCCAATGTGTAACGGCAGAGGGGTACAGGTTATAAAAGGTATTGCCGATGAAATGCTCAGACTTTCAATGAAGTATGGCTTTGGCGATGTTCCTGCCGACTGGAGAAATGGCGAACCGGGACAGAATAATACACTGCAGAGACTTTCTGTAAGATTTTCTGCACCCATATATTCACTTGCCCTTTGCAAATATGTAAGAGAGCACGGAATTGATATTATGTTTGATACTATCATAACAGATGTGAATGCAAAAGACAGTCATATTGATTCTGTGGTTGCATATAACAAATCGGGACACATTCTCTATGAGGCTGATATGTTTGTTGATGTAACGGGTGATGCAGACGTGCTGAATATGGCAGGAGTGCCCACGGTTACACAGGGCAACTTCCATACATACTATGCATTCGGGACGACTGTCGAAAACTGTAAAAATGTTGCAGAAGCGGGCGATATGGCAAAACTTAACACCAGCAGATTTGGTGGAAAAGCAAATCTTTATGGTGATAATCATCCCGAAGGCATGAAACTGTGGGATGGTACAGATGGCGACAGCGTAACAGATTATTTTATTACCAACCAGCTTGAACTTTTAGACAATATTAAAGACGAAGACAGAAGAGCAAGAGATATTACACTTCTGCCTATTATGCCACAGTTTCGAACAACAAGACATATTGATGGTAACTATACTTTTACAATGGAAGATGCTTACAAGCATCACGAAGACTCGATTGGCGTAATCTGTGATTTTACAAACAGGGATTTCCTTTTTGAAGTACCCTACGGAACGCTTGTTTGTGACGGATTTGACAATGTAATTACAGCAGGAAGAAGTGCTGCCGGAGAAGGATATGCATGGGATATTCTGCGTGTTATTCCGCCCGCAATCTTAACCGGTCAGGCAGCAGGTGCAGCGGTCTCTCAGGCGATAGACAGGAAAAAATCAATTACGGAAATTGATATTAAAATGCTTCAGGATAAACTTGCAAGTGAAGGTGTTATAATTCACTTTGATGATGCGCTTGTTCCTCAGGATGTATCAAAAACCGAAGAGGCAGAAATTGACCACATATAAAAATAAAAGGCTGAGCATTGCTCAGTCTTTTTCCTTTAAAAACTTGGTTTTAATATATTTAAATGTTTCCTTTTCGCCTTTTTCCGAAAGCATACGAAGTAAAAATTCAAGCGCATCTGATGTTTCGGGATGAATTACACGGGTGTCCTTAGCGCGTAGGAAATACTGGAGTGGGTGATTTTCGCTGTAGTTTTCCCCCTGATATATTTTACTTGCTGCAACCCTGTCGCAAAACATTTCCGCCACAAAAACCCTCGGCATTTTCACCGGCATAATTCTGTGGGTATGCGGGTCATAATCTGTCCAGTATTCAAAGTGGTGGCGGTTTCTGCCCTTGTGATGAAGCCATGCCTTTGAGTACCCATAGGCAAGTCGCTCCGCCTCATTTGGACTTCTTGTACCGTCCGTATAAAATTTCGCTACCGAAAAAAATTCAACCGGATTATATTTTGACAGGTCGTGCAAAAGTCCGCGCCGGGGAATACCTGCCTTAAAGCAATGGGCGATTACTTTGTGCCTGTGCTTTGTTATGGTCCTAAAATGTCTGAAAGCTTTAATCAACTTGATTCACCTATCTTTGAAATTCTATAAATATTATACTCTTTCGGGCCATAGTTGTCAACAGCAAAAGGTTTACATAACAGTGCAAAAAATGAGTTGATTATATAATTTTTTTATGGTACAATAATTTTGGAAAAGAATTTCCGCTTATTAAAGGGGGGAACTTTATGAAAACAGATGTAATTATAGTTGGCGCAGGTCCTTCGGGGATTTTTACTGCCATAGAAATGATCAGAAAAGGCTGCAAAAAAAGAATAGTTCTTGTTGAAAAGGGAAGTGCAATAGAAAACCGCACCTGTCCAAAGGGGAAAACAAAAAAGTGTGTTAGTTGCAAGCCCTACTGTCATATAACAACGGGCTTTTCGGGTGCAGGTGCATTTTCGGACGGTAAACTGTCCTTAAGCTACGAGGTTGGTGGCGATTTGCCAAATCTTGTAGGGGCGGACCTTGTTCAGGAAACCATAGATTATACTGATAAAATTTATCTCGAGTTTGGTGCTGACGAGCACATTGAAGGCATTGGTAACACAGAAGAGGTCAAAGAGATAAGAAAACGTGCCATAAAGGCAGGACTTAAGCTTGTTGACTGTCCAATCCGTCACATGGGCACAGAAAAAGCGCAGGAGATATATTATTCCATTCAGCAGTATCTTATGCGTAATGGTGTTGAAATTCTTTTCGGCTTTGAATGTACTGACCTTATTTTAAATGGCGACAAGTGCGAGGGAGTGTTTATCACAAACGGTAAGCAGGACCTTGAAATACATGGAGAATATACAATAATTGCAACGGGCAGACGGGGAAGTGACTGGCTTGAGAAAATCTGCTCGGAGCATAGCATTGCACATCAGCCGGGTACGGTTGATATAGGCGTACGAGTTGAAGTGCGTAACGAAATCATGGAAAAGGTAAACAAGGTGCTTTATGAGTCCAAGCTCATAGGATATCCCAAGCCCTTTAAAAACAAGGTAAGAACTTTCTGTCAGAATCCGGGGGGATTTGTAAGTCAGGAAAATTATGACAATGATTTGGCGGTTGTAAACGGCCATTCCTATAAGGAACGAAAATCTGACAATACAAACCTTGCAATTCTTTGCTCACACAATTTCAGAGATCCGTTCAACCAGCCCATAGCTTATGCCCAGAAGGTGGGAGAGCTTACGAATATGCTGGGTGCAGGGCACATTCTTGTTCAGCGGTACGGCGATATTTTAGACGGTAAACGCACCTGGCAGAAGGAACTTGACCAGTCAAATTTAAAGCCTACCCTTCCGGATGCGGTTGCAGGGGACATAACCTCGGCAATGCCATATCGGGCAATGATAAATATCATCAATTTTATTCAGGCGGTTGACTATGTTGTGCCCGGTTTTGCCGGTGACGAAACCTTGCTCTACTCGCCCGAACTTAAGTTTTACAGCAACCGGGTAAAAATGGATGAAAATCTTAACACAAGCCTCAAGGGACTTTACTGTCTTGGCGACTCCAGCGGATGGACAAGAGGACTTATGATGGCGTCGGTAATGGGTGTGCTTATGGGAAGAAAGATTGCTGAAGATAAAAAATAGTTAAAATAAATAAAAAAATCCCAACTTTATAGTCAAAATGCAAATTGACAAAAGGTGGGATTTTTTATATAATCATAGCATGAAAAAATATAGTTTCAGGAGGGTATTATGAAAACTATAAGCAAAATACTGGTTATTGCTATGATATTTTCTGTTTTAGCATCATTTGGCGGCTTTGCCATTGACCATGTTGAAGCAGACCTTATCAAGGCTGTAACCGAAGAAAAAATCTGGACAGACGGTGAGTTTGCTCCCGAAAAAGAAATCACAGCATTGCAGCTTGCATCTATGTTTGAAAACGCATTCGGCATAGAAGGAGCGAGTGAATTTATCCCCGATTATGCGGATGATAAAATCATCACAAGGGCTGACCTTGCAATCGCTGCCGACAGAGCTGGTTTTGCATTGACAGACACCTATGAAAACAAAAAATATTACAGAGAAATTTTCATGGATACAGATGAGCTTACAGATGATGAGTTCAGAAGTGTGCATAATGCTGTTATGCAGGGTGCAATCCATGCACTTTCGGGCAAAAAGTTCGGTCCCGACCAGAAGGCAACCTGCCTTGAAGCAGCTCAGGCGGTTCTTACAATAAAGAGTATGGCTAAAAAGTACCCATTCTCCGAAAAAGTTGTGACAGAGGACGCAGCAAAAGATTTTGATGTATATCAGACAGGCGTGCTCCAGACAAACACAGGTATTGCAGGTTTTGGTATGCTTGCGCGTTTTGACGGTGCTCCCGGTGAAATCTATGTTGCAAGAACAACGGTTGAACCTCTTGTTGAGTCGCAGTGGGGTAACCCTGCTGCTGTTGTATCTACAGTAAGAGTTATTAATCCGGATGGTGATATTATTGCAAGAGTAAGCATGGATATTGCTGACGGTAAGATTGCAAAAGTTATTAATATCCCCGAGGGCGAACCAGGTATTTATCAAATCAGCTTCACAAATGGTCGTGACGGCGACCTTTGCGAAATCGGTGTAAAAAACCCCAAAAGCTGGGGTATCCGTGGCGAGCGCACTTTCGCTTTCACAGATACAACTCCCAAAACAGGATATATTTACATCCCCAAAATGGCAAAACATTTAAGTCTTGCTACCGGCGGACCAAACGATAAACTTACGCTCACAGCTCCTGACGGAACAAAATATGAGCTCAAGGAAGCCATCAGATTTACATCACTTCAGGCTATTGAAATTGAAAATCCGATAGTTGACAGCGTTTATAAACTTGAAACCACAGACGATTTCAGAAGCTTCTTTGAAATCCGTGGCGTAACACAGACCATTTGTCCTACAGCAGAAATGGCTATGGACCTTAAAGGTGGTTTTGTAGATGTTGAGGACGAATATGCATCCTGGACTCTTGCAGGTCCTCTCCAGGCAAAAGCAAGAGCAAGAATGATTGAAATCTACGAAAAAGCGGGCGGAAACTTTGATGTAACGGTAGATATGCCTTACGAAGAACTTCCTCCAATGGAAGAGCTTGATAATGTTCTTGCGGAAACACAGCTTTATTCAACATATTTCGCTTCAATTCCTGCACTTGACCACATGCTCAGCGCTCAGTGTCTTGACCCGGCAAATCCGCAGTTTGGTATGATTGTTGGCTGGGAAAAGGTGGAGGGCACAAAGCCATATCCGGAAAATACATATTTATCTGAGCATTATGACCACGAATTATTCGGGCTGACAACAACTGCAATGACAGGTGCACTTTCCATCAATGCACAGCTTAACGGTTTCTTTAATGACCCGCAGCTCAGAGACAGACTTGCACTTGCACAGCTTTCCAATATTCTTACAATGACTCAGGATGGCGACATCATCTCCTCGGGTGACCCGGCTGATGATGCAGGCGAATGCTCGCTCATTTACACAAACTTCTGGATGCCTGACTGGGTGCATGACTACTATCAGGTAAGAAAAATGCTTGATATAAAGACAAGAGAAATCTGTGACACTGCAATTATGACCATTGGTGAAAAACAGGTTGCAATGAGAGGTCAGGGTCCCACAAACCAGGCGGCAATGAACTTCTACAGCACAGTCGGAATGTATGAAATGACAGGCGACGAAGTGTTCCACGAATTCTTCAAACGCCAGGTTAAAGCTTATATGTACCCCAACGCAAGACCTTCCTACAATGGTCAGGCAGAACCGGGTTACTACATTGAATCGGGCGGTTGTGACGGTGTTGGTTATGAGATGCATAATGAAGAATATTTTGCAAGAGCAATGCTGGCTTACTTTGATTTACCCGAAGAAAAACAGGACCCCGAAACACTTGCAAGACTTAAAGCAGGTGCTGAAAGAAACTTAAACTTTGTAGAAAAGTGGGAAATAGGCAAAACAGAAGGTCTTGACTACAAATATTCCACAAACTTTGACTCCAGAACAAGAACAGGTCTTTATGGGAATAATGCTTATATAGCAAACATTTATCTCATAAATCACATGCCTAAGGCGAGAGCAATTTGGTCCAACGATACCGATGGACAGGCGGTTATTTCAACAATAGCTGCGTATGCAAATAACGACCAGGATGCGTATAACAACCTTAAAAAGTTCTATCCCAAGTATGATAAATACTATGTGAAACAGAGAAAAGTTGTTTACTCCATGATGTATGAGGAAATGCACGAGCCTGTGGCAGAAAATGTAACTCTGCCTTATCAGACTGAGGGCGACTATAATGTCTGGGATGACCCCGGTCTTGTAGCAATTAAACATAAAGGTCTTTATATGATTTCCTTCTACGATACCAGACTTCCCAGAACAATCGGTGCTATTTCACCTAAAGTATGGGTGGGTGGTGCACCTACATTTACCTGGATTGAAGGTTTAGGCCATGTAACAAGCTCTGACAAACCGGTAGATTATAGGAAACTGCCCGGCAATATGCTTCAGCTCAGCACCAAAATTAACTACAAGCCATACTGGACAGAGGAAGAATTCCTCCACGCAGGTATTGTAGGTACAGATGCAAACGGCGAAGTGTTTGCTTCCGGCAGAGAAAGATCTGACCTTACATGGCTGGAAGAAGGAAAGAAATTCAAAATCAGCGGCACAACTCCGCTTGAAGGCAAAGAAATTTCCTGGATTTATGACCTTACAGATGAAGGCATTGAAATCACAGGCGGAATCGATTCAATCAGCGGCAAAGAAGAGTTCTGGCTCCAGATTCCCATTGTTAACCAGAATGGCAAAAATGCTGACTTTACTGTAACTTATGAAAAAGGCAAAGTTGTTACAGAGTACAGAGGCAAGAAAATGGTTATGACTTGGGATGCTGACCTTGAATACAAGATTCACGATCCTAATCCGGAAGCAAAAGTTCGTACACAGATGCTGAAAATCAAGCTTCCCGCTGAAAAACCCAATGCAACAATTAAAATTGTTACAGAATAATCTATAGTTAAATTAAATAAAAACCCCCCGCTTTTATCGTCAATATGTTGATTGACAAAAGGCGGGGGTTTTTGTATAATTGTAGTGTGAAAAATATACTCTCAGGAGGATGTTATGAAAGCTATTAGTAAAATACTGGTTATTGCTATGATATTTTCTGTTTTGGCATCATTTGGCGGCTTTGCGGTTGACCATGTTGAAGCAGACCTTATCAAGACTGTAACCGAAGAAAAAATCTGGACAGACGGAGAGTTTGTTCCCGAAAAAGAAATCACAGCATTACAACTTGCATCTATGTTTGAAAACGCATTCGGCATAGAGGGAGCAAAGGAATTTATCCGCGATTATGCGGATGATAAAGTTATCACAAGAGCTGACCTTGCAATAGCTGCTGACAGAGCAGGCTTTGCACTGACAGACACTTATGAAAACAAAAAATACTTCAGAGAAATTTATATGGACACAGACGAGCTTACAGATGATGAGTTCAGAAGTGTGTATAATGCCGTTATGTTTGGTGCAATCCACGCTCTTGCGGGTAAAAAGTTCGGTCCCGACCAGAAGGCAACCTGCCTTGAAGCAGCTCAGGCGGTTCTTACAATAAAGAGCATGGCTAAAAAGTACGGTGAATTTACCGAAAAAGTTGTGACAGAGGACGCAGCAAAAGATTTTGATGTATATCAGACAGGTGTACTTCAGACAAACACAGGTATAGCAGGTTTTGGTATGCTTGCCCGTTTTGATGGTGCTCCCGGCGAAATCTATGTTGCAAGAACAACGGTTGAACCTCTTGTTGAACCACAGTGGGGCAACCCTGCACATGTTGTATCAACAGCAAGAGTTATCGGTCCGGACGGCAACCTTGTTGCAAGAGTAAGCATGGATATTGCTGATGGAAAAATTGCAAAAGTTATCAATATCCCCGAAGGCGAGCCCGGTATTTATCAAATCAGCTTTACAAACGGTCGTGACGGCGACCTTTGTGAAATCGGTGTGAAAAATCCCAAGAGCTGGGGTGTTCGTGGCGAACACGCTTTCGCGTTCACAGATACAACGCCCAAAACGGGATATATTTACATCCCCAAAATGGCAAAACATTTAAGTCTCGGAACAGGTGGACCTAACGATAAGTTCACACTTACAGCTCCGGACGGAACAAAATATGAGCTCCAGGAAGACATCAGATTCACTGCTCTTCAGGCTATTGAAATTAAAAATCCGATAGTTGACAGTGTATATAAATTTGAAACCACAGACGATTTCAGAAGCTTTTTCGAAATCCGCGGTGTAACACAGACAATCTGCCCCACGGCAGAAATGGCAATGGACCTTAAAGGCGGTCTTGTAGACATTGAGGATGAATATGCTTCGTGGACTCTTGCAGGTCCTCTCCAGGCGAGAGCAAGAGCAAAAATGCTTGAAATTTATGAAAAAGCGGGCGGCAACTTTGATGTAACGATTGATAAGCCCTACGAAGAACTTCCTCCAATGGAAGAGCTTGATAATGTTCTTGCGGAAACACAGCTTTATACAACATACTATGCTTCAATTCCTGCGCTTGACACAATGTTCCGCGGTCAGTGTCTTGACCCGGCAAATCCGCAGTTTGGTATGCTTGTAGGTTACCAGTACGTTGAAGGAACAAAACCCTATCCCGAAAACACACACTTGTCTGAATATTTTGAAGATGAAGTGTTAAACAGAACAGGAACAGTGTTCACAGGTGCACTTGCAATCAACTCGCAGCTCAACGGTTTCTTTAATGACCCGCAGCTCAGAGACAGAGTTGCACTCTGCCAGCTTTCAAATGTAATTACAATGACACAGGACGGCGACCTTATTGACTCGGCAGACCCTGCGGGAGACGCAGGTATGTACTACCTTGTAAACACAAACTTCTGGTTCCCGGATTGTGCGTATGACTATTATCAGGTAAGAAAAATGCTTGATATCGAGACAAGAGAAATCTGCGATATGGCATTTATGATAATTGGCGAAAAACAGGTGGCGATGAGAGGTCACGGACCTACAAACCAGGGCGCTATGAACTTCTACGGCACAATGGCAATGTATGAACTGACAGGCGACGAAGTGTTCCACGAATTCTTCAAACGCCAGGTTGACGCTTATATGTACCCCAACGCAAGACCTTCCTACAACGGTCAGTCAGAAGTGGGTTACTATATTGAATCGGGCGGTTGTGACGGTGCAGGCTATCAACACCACAATGAAGACTTTATTTCAAGAGCAATGCTTGCTTATTTTGACCTCCCTGCAGAAAGACAGGACCCTGACACACTTGCAAAACTTAAAGAGGCTGCAGAAAGAAACCTTAAGTTTATGGAAAAGTGGGAAACATTATCGACAGATGGTCTTGAACAGATTTATGCTACCAACTATGCTTCCAGAACAAGAACAGGTCTTGGTGGCAACAATGCTTACATAGCAAACAACTTCCTTATTAATCACATTCCTACTGCAAGAGCAATCTGGGAAAAAGATGACGAGGGAATCGGCGTTATAGCAACATCTGCGTCATATGCAAACACAGATGAAAAAGCATATCAGAACCTCCAGAAATTCTATCCTAAGTATGATAAATACTATGTAAACCAGAGAAATGTTTGCTACTCACTTATGTATGAGGAAATGCACGAGCCTCTGGCTGAAGATAAGGTTCTGCCGGTTGAGACAGAGGGCGACTATAACATCTGGGATGACCCGGGAATTATAGCACTCAAACACAAGGGTCTTTACATGGTAACCTTCTACGACACCAGACTTCCAAGAACAATTGGCGCAATTTCGCCTAAGGTTTGGATGGGCGGTGCACCTACATTTACCTGGATTAAAGGTTTAGGTTATGCGACAAGCTCGGATAAACCGGTAGAATATAAGCGACTTCCCGGCAATATGCTCCAGCTCAGCGACAAAATCAACTACAAACCATACTGGACAGAGGAAGAATTCATCCACGCAGGTATTGTAGGTACAGATGCTAACGGTGAAGTATTTGCTTCCGGTAAAGAACGCTCTGACCTTACATGGCTTGAGGAAGGCAAAAAGTTCAAAATCAGCGGCACAACTCCGCACGAAGGAAAAGAAGTTTCCTGGATTTATGACCTTACAGACGAGGGCGTTGAAATTACAGGCGGAATCGATTCAATCAGCGGCAAAGAAGAATTCTGGCTGCAGATTCCCGTTATTGACCAGAGCAATAAAACGGAAGAATTTACTGTAACACACGAAAAAGGTAAGCTTGTTTCTGAGTACAGAGGCAAGAAAATGATAATTACTTGGGATGCTAATCTTGAATACAAGATTAACGACCACCAGCCGGAAGAAAAAGTTCGTACACAGGTGCTGAAAATCAAGCTTCCTGCTGAAAACCCCAATGCAACAATCAAAATCGTTGCCGAATAAGTTAAAAAAATTAAGAGACAGTTGCTTAAAGCAACTGTCTCTTTTTTATTAGAAATACATATTTTTTAAATATTTTTGAGTAAAATTATCATTTCCGGCAAGTTCGAGCACGGTTGCCGATTTTATAATCTGCTGAGCGTGTTGGGTAAAATCTTTATTTAATAGAAGCATTGACGCTCCCATACCTGGGGCGTTGCCGAGAATTTTCGTCTTTGATGCAAGACTATGAGGAATAATTCCTGTTTTTACAGCAGAGTCAGCATCAATAAAGCTGCCCATTCCACCGGCAATGTAAAGAGAGTCTATATCATCATAAGAAAGGCCGTTGGACTCTGTAAGACAGTCAAGCCCTGAGCGGATTGCCGACTTTGCAAGCTGAAAAAGTCTTATATCATCAGGGAAGACAAAAATGTTGCTGCCCGGAATTTCAAATTCTGACTTTAGATAACCGGAGGAGTCAAGTTTTCCTGAGTCAAGCAGTAGGGCTACGATATCAACCAACCCGCTTCCGCATATTCCTATGGGAGGCTTATCTGAAATGGTGGTAAAACCACTTTGAGTGACGTGGTTTATTGCACCCGGAACAGACGAGCATCCGTTTTTAATGCCCACAGCCTCAAAAGCAGGACCTGCTGCAGTAGAGCACACAGTAAACTGACCGTCTGACCAAAGTACCATTTCACCGTTTGTGCCAAGGTCCAAAAGCAGGGCGGTTTTGTTTTTTGTCATATCGCTTGATATGATTGCCGCAGTAATATCTGCACCAACATAAGGTGAAATGCAGGGCATAATGTAGCTGTCACCATACCACTCACCGAAAAGACTTTTTGGCTCAAAAGGGAACTCTGCAAGACCGCTTGGGTCAAGCCCCGAGTAAAGATGAAGCATAACGGTGTTTCCTGTTATTACGGTTTTTTTAATGTCGTAACCGGACAGCATTTCACTGATGGTATTGCGGACAGATGAGCTAAGCAACGACAGATTATCCCCGGCAAACTCTATCCGGGTCAGAACATCTGCGCCAAACCGGGTCTGCGGATTTTCCCTTAAAATGGTTTTTACAAGCTTGCATTCAGGAAAATTATAAATGTAAGCAGCTATTGTGGTGGTGCCAATATCAATAGCAGCGCCGTAGCCCGAGTCAATTAAAGGGTTTTTGGGAAAATGGGGCATTATGCCACCCGAAACACTTTCGGTTTCGCCCATGCTACCGGTTAAATCAACATAAACCTCACCGGCGACCACACTTTCGCAGGCAAAGACATATCCGTTTTGGGCGGGAGGATTAAGTGTTCCGGCAGCTTTTACCTTACATCTTCCACAAATTCCTTTGCCACCGCACGGTTTCTTTACCGGATGACCCATTAAATCCAGTGCGTCAGCGAGCAAAATCCGGTCGGAAAATGTTTTTTTTGTAAGACCCTTTTCGTTTCTGATTGTTACACTGACCACTTTTGTCACCTCTTTTTACACATTATAACAGAGAAAGTAAAAAAATGCAATAAAAAACCGCCTTTAGGCGGTTTTATGTACTATTCGTTTTTCAGTTTTTCTGCTAAAAGTCTGAGTGCCTTACCTCTGTGGCTGATGGCGTTTTTCTCATCGGCAGACATTTCGGCGATGGTTTTACCCATGGACGGGATGTAGAAAACGGGGTCGTACCCAAATCCGTTTTCGCCGATTGGTGAGCGTGTAATCACGCCCTCACAGGCTCCTTCTGCCTCGATAGTTTTTCCGTCCGGAAAAACCATGCAGACAGAGGACACAAACCGGGCGGTGCGGTTTTCTGCACCCTTCATATTTTCAAGGAGCTTTTTGCAGCGGTCAGCATCCGACCCGTCGGCATATCTTGCCGAATATACGCCGGGGGCACCGTCAAGAAAGTCAACCATAAGTCCCGAATCATCTGCTATGACGGGCATTTTTGACGCCTGCATAAAAGCGACCGCTTTAATCTTTGCGTTTTCCGCAAAAGTTTCGCCCGTTTCTTCGGGGTCAATATCAAGACCGATATCTTTTGGAGAAATTGTTTCAAAACCAAGTGGCGTCAAAATCTGTGAAAATTCACGGATTTTGCCTTTATTTCCTGTAGCTGCCAGAACTTTCATATATCTTACTCCGCAGAAATAGTGTAGTAGTACACCGGCTGACCGCCGTTTTGCAACATTACATCGCAGTCGGGAAATTTTTTGGTCAGCATATCGGAAATTGCAGTTGCATCTGCTTCAGAAACATCACTTCCGTAGTAAACGGTGATAACAGAAACAGAGTCGTCGCAAAGTTCACCTGCGAGGATGGAAATGACCTCCTGCATATCGGTGCCGGTGGACACAATTTTCTTGTCTGAAAGACCGATAAGGTTGCCTTCTTTAATTTCAAGACCGTTTGATGAAGTGTCACGAACCGCATAGGTAACAAGACCTGTTTTTACAGCCTGCGCCGCCTCGGTCATTGCAGCTGCATTTTCATCAGCGGAAGCATCCGGATTAAATGAAATTGCGGCAGTAATGCCCTGAGGCACAGTTTTTGTAGGAATAACCCGAACATCACAGTCAACCAGGTCTGCTGCAGTTTCAGCTGCAAGGATGATGTTGGAGTTGTTGGGCAGGATGTATACAACATCTGCATTAACAGCTAAAATACCGTCTGCAATGTCACCTGCGCTGGGGTTCATTGTCTGACCGCCCTCGATGATTTTTGCAACATCAAGTTCACGGAAAATTTCAGAGAATCCTTCGCCACTTGATACTGCTATCATTGCATAGGGAACCTTTTCGGCAGGAGCAGCCTGCATTTCTTCGCGCAGGTTTTCGCTGTGCTGATAACGCATATTGTCAATCTTAATATTGATAAGTCCGCCGAGCTTTAGGGCAGCCTGAAGAACGGTGCCCGGATTGTCGGTGTGAATGTGAACCTTAACAACATCAAAATCTTCTATAACAAGCATACAGTCGCCAAGGGGAGAAATGGTATTTCTGAATTCCTCAACAGATGCTTCTGTATTTGTCTTTTCAATAAGAAATTCTGTACAATATCCGAAAGTGATTTCTTCTTCGGCGAGAGTAACATCACCTGCGGCTGCAGAAGAAGAATCTGCTGCTTCTAAAGCTTCCACCATTTTACCTGTGGAAAGATAAGCATACATTCCTTCTAAAATACAAAACCAACCCATACCACCGGCGTCAACAACGCCCGCTTCTTTGAGTTTGGGCAAAAGCTCGGGAGTGTTATCAAGTGCGATTTTTGCACCGTCAAGCGCCGCTTTTGTAACTGCCACAATATCGTCACAGTCTTTAACGCATTCGAGCGCAGCTTCGGCACCGCCACGGGCAACTGTAAGAATTGTACCCTCAGTGGGTTTCATAACTGCTTTATAAGCGGTATCGGACGCTTTTTTAAGGGCGTTTGCCCAGGACGCAGCCGTAATTTCGCCGGCTGCAGAAAGCTCAGATGAAAGCCCTCTGAAAAGCTGGGATAAAATAACACCCGAGTTACCTCTTGCCGATTTTAAAGTGGCAGAGGCAATTTTGCCGCTGAGAGTGATTGCGTCAATACTTTCGTCGGCAGAAATAACAGCGTTTCTTGCACCCGTCATTGTAAGGTGCATATTTTTACCCGTATCACCGTCCGGAACGGGGAAAACGTTTAACTTATCTAAGGTTTCCTTGTTGTTTCCAAGTTGATTTGCGGCGGAAACAATCATTTCGGAAAACACTTTACCGGTTATAACCATTTACAGTTTCCTCCAAATTAATCAACTATTTTAACTGTTTCAACATGAACATTGAATTTGCCGACATCAACGCCGGTGAAATGTTCAAGCTGGTATGTTACACTGCTTCTGATACTGTCGCTTACAGTGTGCATATTAATACCATAGGTTGTGGCAATGTGAAGGTCAACGGACAGCTTTCCGTTTTCTGATTTCACCTTAACACCTTTGGAAAGACTTGAAATATTATTGGGGTTTAAAACCTTTCCGCCGTTTCCGGCAGTAAGTCCCACAACGCCGTAGCAACCTGCGGCAACGTTAGCAATTATTTTAACTAAAACAGAATTGGAAATTCGGATATTTCCTCTGGCGGTATTTATATTGATAGCCATAACAACTCTCCTTTCAATCAGTCATACCTGCCTATATTATAAATAATATTTACAGATTTGTCAATATTAAACGCCCATTAATAAAAAATGCACCGCAGGAAACCTGCGATGCAAATTGTTTGGATTTAACCCATATTTTCGGGTAATTTAAATATTCTCTTGGCATTAAGTCCAAATATTTTTTCTTTATCTGTGTCGCTTAAGTTTGAAAGAGCAAGTCTTCCAAACCCCTGACGTGCATCAAAAAAGGGAAGGTCGCTTCCGTATAAAAGTTTGTCGCTGCCAATTTTATCCACAATCCAGTCAATAGCACCGTCATAGGTGGTGGAAATTGCAGTGTCCGCATAAATATTGTCATATTCGCGACAAGCTTTGATTACGCAGAGCTTTGCAGTATAGTCGGTAACTGCGGAATGCCCGATTATCAGAGATGCATCGGGGTATTTTTTAGCAACGGAAATAACCTTTTCAACCTCCCAGTCATTCCAGGTGTGGAATAAAACGGGGAGCTTGTTTTTATTCGCAAACTCATAAGCCGGTGCATAACGCTCGTCATCTATTTCCGTTTCCTGACAGAGAGCGTGGATTTTAATGCCCAACATATTGGGATTTTTAAAATATTTCTCAAATTCCTCGGTCTGTGAATAATAGGGAGAAGCAGATACATAGCCGAAAAGTCTGTCCGGATGATTTTTGACAGCATTAAAAACAAGACCATTACCATATTCGGTATCTCCGTTAAGAGCAGCATCTGCCGACATACAAATACCGTTTATTCCCAGAGCATTCATTGTTTTTAATATACCGTCTTCAAAGGTATCGCAGAGAGAAGCAACTGTACTTCTTCCGTAATGAGCGTGAACATCAAATATGAAAAGGTCGTCCAGCGGAAGTCCTTCAAGCACTTTGTTTATCATAATTTCACCTCCGCAAGTAATCTCAGTAGGTTTCCTGAGGCAATTTTCTGTTTTTCTTCTTCGCTGATGCACGAATAGCGGATGAGTGCCGTTGCACCGCAGACAGAGCCATTGGGAATTCCCGAACCGAAAATCATTCTATCAGCGCCGACTTTTTTACAGAAATCTTCAACACCGTTGTTGGGAACATAAGAAGATGACTCAACATACAGATTCTTGCATTCTCTTAAAATTGGCAGGAGCTGTCTTCTGCATCTGTAACCGGTATCACACAAAACCACGGGAAGCTTTGGATATTCCTTTAAAAGCTCATACAAATCGCCCCACTCAATCTCGCATTTTTCAATGAAGACGGGTATTTTGTGTGCCTGGAGTGTTTTGAATAATTTTCCGCAGGTATAGGATTTAATGGAAAACATATGCATCTGAGGATAGATGCGGACAGCTTTTATACCACTCTGCTTCATTTTATGTATGAGTTCTTCGGGAGCGTAGCTTTCCTCGGTATCAGATGGCATAATAACCCACTGACCCATAAAACGCTTGTTCGTTTTAAGAAATTCATCAAGCATCTGGTTTCCGGGAATAATGTCACATTCTTTGGCAATGCTGTGGTAAGCCATAGCGGACTTAACACCGCATCTGTCCATAAGCTCTAAATAATCTTCGGTTTTATATACAGAACCTTCTCTTAAAACCTTTCTTTTGCCTACCATTAAATTTGAATCAACAAATTCAATCATCAATATCGTTCCTTCCTATAAAATGGCTTTTGCCACCTTTTTAACCGCTGTTATAACATCATCAATGTCTTTTTCAGTCATTACAGGCTCAAGAAGCAGCATTGTGCTTCTGGGCATCAGGCTGATAGCATTGGGGCACATATCCTCTGTATAAACAATTTCTTCGTCAAACTGATTGAAGGGGAATCCGCTTTTGTCAACTGTCTTTTTGTGGAATATCTGCGGAATCATATAAACCGGTCTGCCGTGATACTGTGTTCCAAAGGCGATGTTTTCTGCCAGCATAGCCTGGTTGAATTTCTGAGTTGTTTCTTTATCAGGCAGGAACATAACTATTGCGGAAGAAGTGTCACCTTCCGGGTCTATAATTCTTCTGAAGGTAATTCCGTCAATACCGCTAAGACCGTCTTTAATGATTTTCTTGATTTCTCTCATTTTGGAAATCATACCGTCAAGTTTTGTAAGCTGCACTAAAGCTGCTGCTGCGGTAAGCTCGCTCATTCGATAGTTCTGACCAATAAACACGCGGGAAGCATCATCTGTCAAAAAGCCTTCTTCTTTTCTGTACATTCCCTGGTCGTGATATCTCACTGCTCTTTCGTAGAGTAAGTCGTTATTTGAAACAACAATACCGCCGTCGCCGGTAGTAATCATTTTGTTAAGCTGCATGGAGAAAGTACCAAGGTCACCCCATGTTCCCATACATTTTCCGTTAAGACTTGAACCCATTGACTGAGCAACGTCCTCTATAACAAGGAGGTTGTATTTTTTTGCTTCTTCCATTACAGCGTCCATCTGGCAGGGGTTACCCACAAGAGGAACGGTAATCAGCGCTTTTGTGTATTTATCAACCACATCGCCGATTTTTTTCGGGTCAATGTTTAAACTGTCGTCAACATCAGCAAAAACGGGAACTGCACCTGCACAAACAACAGCACCTGCGGTTGCAACAAATGTACAAGCGGGAACAATAACTTTATCCCCGGGGCCTATTCCTGCGGCTTTGAGGGCAACAACAAGTGCAGCGGTACCGGATGTTACGCCTACGGCATTTTTTACGCCTATGCGTTTTGCAAAGTTTTCTTCAAACGCGTCTGCTTTTCCTAAAACATTTTCACCATAATATCTGAAAGGGGATTTTGCCATACAAACTTCAAAAACTTCTCTTGCTTCCCTTTCGTCATATAAACTTGCTCCCGGAAAACCTGTAGCAAGCATTGTTTCTCTTACCGGTGTTCCACCATCAATAGCCAATTTCATAATAAAATCCTCCTTTGAAAATTTTGAGTGTCACTTGCAGTATAGCACTTGTTTTTTTAAAAAGCAATAGGTTTTTGAAAAATATTTTTAAATAAAATTTTAATATATTTCTATTGAAAAAAAGAACCCTGTGTGATATAATAATCTGACAGATAATTTTACTGATTAAAAGAGGAGAAGTGATATATATGAAACTTGGTATAGTGGGTCTTCCGAACGTGGGAAAGAGTACACTTTTTAATGCTATTACAAAAGCGGGAGCAGAAGCTGCAAACTATCCGTTTTGTACAATAGAGCCCAATGTGGGTATAGTTGAGGTACCGGACGAAAGACTTTCCGTTCTGGCAGAAATGTATAATACCAAAAAGGTTACACCTGCCGTTATTGAATTTGTTGATATTGCAGGTCTTGTTCGAGGTGCGGGAAAAGGCGAAGGCCTCGGCAATAAATTCTTGTCCCACATTAGGGAGGTTGATGCGATTATTCATGTTGTCCGCTGTTTTGATGACGGAAATATTGTTCATGTTGATGGAAGCATAAACCCCATGCGTGACATTGAAACAATAAACTACGAGCTTGTGTTTGCTGACCTTGAAATGGTTGAAAAGCGTCTTGAAAAATGCCGTAAGCTTGTAAAAACAGGTGAGAAAAAATATGCTGCTCAGGTGAAAAATTTAGAGGCGCTTTTTGAAGCTCTTGAGGCAGGCAAAGCTGCAAGAACGGTCCAGCTTGATGAGGAAGGCGAGGCGCTTTTGAAAGAAATGCCGCTTCTTACAAAAAAAGCGGTTATCTATGCGGCAAACGTTTCGGAAGATGATTTTGTGGGCGGTATAGAAAATAACGAATATATAAAAGCACTGAAAGAACTTGCGGAAAAAGAGGGTGCGGAAGTGCTTCCCATTTCGGCAAAAATTGAGGAGGAAATTTCTCAGCTTGAGCCGGAGGATAAACAGATGTTCCTTGAGGATATGGGTCTTTCTGAATCGGGGCTTGACAGACTTGTTGCGGCAAGCTACCGTCTGCTCGGACTTATAAGCTATCTGACAGCGGGTGAGCCGGAGGTTCGTGCATGGACAATCACAAACGGAACAAAAGCTCCGCAGGCTGCGGGCAAAATCCACTCTGACTTTGAAAGAGGGTTTATCCGTGCAGAAACCATTTCTTATGACGACCTTATTGCAAACGGCTCAATGGCTGCGGCAAGAGAAAAAGGACTTGTACGTCTTGAGGGCAAGGAATATGTTGTTAAAGACGGCGATATAATTTTATTCAGATTTAATGTATAGGAGGTAAAGATATGATTACCGGAATTGAACACATTGCGGTTTGCGCAAAGGATACTTTAGCACTTAAAGACTGGTATGTAAAAATGTTTGACTTTAAAGTTGTTTATGACAACGGCAAAGGTACATATTTTGTAGCCGCACCCGATGGCAGTATGATAGAAATTATTGCTGCCGACAAGGATTTGGGTAAAAATGAACCTGCTGACAGCGGGGTAAGACACTTTGCCCTGTCCGTTACGGAAGACGGATTTGAAAAAATGGTCCGGAAATTAAAAGCCGAGGGCGTGGAAATTGTTACCGATGTAAAAGAGAAAAACGGCATTAAAACCTTTTTCTTCCGTGATATTGAAGGAAACATTTTCCACCTTATTTACAGACCTCAGCCATTGGTGTAAGCTATGGAGATATTAAAATCAATTATTCTCGGTATAGTTGAGGGGATAACAGAGTGGCTGCCCATCAGCTCTACCGGTCACATGATACTTGTTAACGAATTTATCGGAAACACAGGATTTACGTCGAGTGATTTATATTTATATGTAATTCAGCTTGGTGCAATTATGGCGGTTGTGACCCTTTATTTCAAAAAGCTCAATCCCTTTGCACTTTCAAAAAGCGTGCAGGAAAAAAGTGACACCTGGCAAATGTGGTTTAAGGTAATAGTTGCCTGTCTGCCTGCAGCAGTAATAGGGCTGTTACTAAACGATTTTATGGAGCATTTTGAAAACTGGTTTGTGGTTTCGGTAATGCTTGTTGTTTACGGAATAGCGTTTTTGTTTGTTGAACGAAAAGATAAAAAAGCTACCATAACCGATATAAATTCCATGTCCTATAAAACAGCAGTTTTAATAGGAATGTTTCAGGTGCTTTCCATAATTCCGGGAACGTCACGCTCGGGAGCTACAATACTTGGTGCAATGCTGATAGGTTGCTCCAGGGGAGTGGCGGCGGAATTTTCGTTCTTTCTTGCGATTCCCGTTATGGTGGGGGTCAGCTTTTTGAAAATTATCACCACCGACCAAATTTTAAATGCCCAGAATATAACGGTGCTGATTACCGGTATGGCGGTAGCGTATGCGGTATCTATGGCGGCAATAAAATTCCTGGTTGATTTTGTGAAAAAACACGACTTTAAATCTTTCGGCTGGTACAGGATTGTGCTGGGGGTTGTAATTTTGGGATATTTCCTAATAAAAGGGTAAAGTTTTTATACAAAATGACAAGGGCATCAGCCTTGACTTGACAGTGAGGTTATGGTAAAATATAAAAAAACAAATGAGGAGGATTCCTGATATGAAAATAAAAAGAATTTTATCTCTGGTGATTGTGGGCATCATGCTTCTTGCTTCAATGACTGCTTTTGCAGCTGAAAATGAAGTTAAAATTGAGTTGAACAAATTTGTGTACGCTCCGCATGAAAAGATGAAAGTGAAAATTTCCGGTCTCACAGAGCAGCAGATTGCTGATGGCGCTATGGTACAGCTTGCAGAAATGGGAATGGGAGACTATCGCACAGGTACATACGCAAAAGTTGCTGACCTTAAAGACGGCAAGTGGGAACCCATCGCTCCTTATGAAGTAAGATCCTTTGAAGTTAGAGTTTACACAAAAGATGAATATATTGCAGAAAACCTTCTTGCACATGAACTGTTTGTTATTAGAGGCGTGCCCAAATTTGAAGTTGTAAATGGTCTTAACGGTATTTCCGAATGGGCTGTTGATGAAGTTCAGGCTGCAATTTTCGATGAGCTCACAATTGACTCTGTTTTAAAAGATTTCCAGAAAGCCATTACACGTGAAGAATTCTGTTCACTTGTTGTAAATATGTATGAAAATGTTACTGAAACAGTGGCTGAATCTGCTGCTGACACAACATTTACAGATACAAAAAATGAGTCAGTTTTAAAAGCTTATAACCTTGGCATAGTTCAGGGCGTAGGCGAAGGTAAATTTGACTGCGACTCAGCTATCACACGTCAGGAAATCGCAACAATGCTCTTCAGAGCGGTTAAAGTAATTGCTCCCGAAGCTGACTATGCGGTTGCAGAGCCTAAAGTATTCGGCGACAGTGCATCTGTTGATACATGGGCAAAAGAAGGCGTTGACTATTTTGCTTCCAAAGATATCATTAAAGGCGACGGAACAAACTTCCTGCCTCTTGACAACTGCAAATGTGAAGAAGCTATTGTACTTGTAAAACGCATTTGTGAATCATACGAAAAATAATTTTCCTTTAGGAAACATTAGCCCGTGAGTTACTCACGGGCTTTTTTATCTTATTGGAAATTGCGCGCGTTAGTGCGCATGTTTTACATATTTCAAAAAAGATTTTTTATCTACCCCCAAGATTGGGGGCCAACGATTGAAAAAATTTTTTATCTTCCGTACAGATTATATTTTATGTAGTCGCCGTTTGCCATACATTCGTCAAGAATCTGCTTTACCTGCTCGGTGCTTCTCCCGAGGGTACATGCGATAACCGGAATCCTCGGGTCTTCATAATAATAACGGCATATAAGCATGCGGGTTGTGTAGGTTATTGGGTTTGGATTGGGGCACAAGGTCATATACATGGTTTTCAGCTCAGCGAGCTGTTCTTTTGTTATTTTAAGCCCGAACTTTTTTGCAGTTGTTCTGACGGCTGAAACAGATATGCCAAGTTCTTCGGCTATAACACGACAGGGAATTTCGCCGTAATTATCAATAATAAACTTTGCCTGTTCCTTTGTGGGAACAAACTGAGTGTTAGCCGGTTTTATTTCCATACCCATCCTGCGTGCCCATCTTAGAACGGTTGCAGTTGAAACACCTATTGATGCGGCAATTGTATTAGTCTGAGCCACTCCATAGTTTTCCAGGATAAATTTCTTTTGTTGTTCAGTCATCTGTCGTACACCTTTCTTCAATTATTTTTACATCTTTATCATCATCGCAGCAGTCTTCGGCGTTTTCTGTCAGCCAGGAATCCATTGCCTGATTTATATAGTAAATATCATCAAGACTAAATATCAAATTATCCACCGCTTTCCGACAAGATATATTGTTAAAAGTAATTTTATCACAATATTTTTATGCTCTCAATCCTTGTGAAATACGCATCAAAATGCCGTTTTTGGGCAGAAAAAAGTCGAAAGAGATAGAAAAAGATAAAAAGAAATAAATATCGTGTCGAAAGAAATGTAGAAAAAGAAAAAACTCTGTCGATAAAAAATTATCGACAGAGTGAAATTTTTTTGTTTTATTTTATTTTTTTGTCGCAGCGGTAAGAGTATTTCTCATGAGCATGGAAATTGTCATTGGTCCGACACCACCGGGAACAGGAGTAATAGCGCCTGCGATTTTTGATACTTCGTCAAAATCAACGTCGCCGCATAGTTTGCCGTCTTCGCCCCGGTTTATGCCAACGTCAATTACAACCGCACCCTCTTTTACCATATCAGCAGTAATAAATTTAGGTCTGCCTACTGCCGCAACCAAAATATCCGCACTTCGGCATACCTCGGCAAGATTTTTTGTTCTTGAGTGACATATTGTAACCGTACCGTTTTTATGAAGAAGGAGCATGGACTGAGGCTTTCCTACTATGTTACTTCTGCCTACAACAACGCACTGTTTGCCGCTTATTTCAACGCCGCTTTCCTTGATAAGCTCCATAACACCTGCAGGAGTACAGGGCAGAAAATCAAAATCACCAATCATAATCTTACCCACGTTAACAGGATGGAATGCGTCAACGTCTTTTTCAGGCTTGATGCGGTAGAGAACTTCCTTTTCGTCAAGATGCGATGGCAGCGGAAGCTGAACTAAAATACCATCAACCGATTTGTCGGCATTTAAAGTGTCAATAAGACCTAAAAGCTCCTGCTGCGATGTGTTTGCATCAAGGGCATATTCAAGGGATTTTATACCAATGTATTCGCAAGCAGCTTTTTTGTTATTGACATATACTCTTGAAGCAGGGTCATCACCCACAATAATAACTGCAAGGCAGGGGTTTATGCCCTTTTCCTTTAATTTAACAACTTCCTCTTTAAGTTCATCTTTTATTCTTGCGGACAGAGCTTTTCCGTCCAGAATTTTTGCTGACATTTCTTTTTCCTCCATTGTTATTTTTGGGTCTGACAAGGCAGTCCTTGCCATAGCCTATTAAATCGCTCCGGCCCGCTTTTATAAGAGCCGCACGAACTATTTCTTTGTTTTCCGGCTTTCCGCACTGAAGCAGTGCACGTTGCATCCTTTTTTCCTCGGCAGATTTTGCAACATAGACCGGTTTCATTGTCCTCGGGTCAATACCTGTATAATACATACAGGTGGAAACCGTACCCGGAGTGGGATAAAAATCCTGCACCTGCTGAGGATTTATATGGTTTGCCTTAAGATACTGTGCAAGTCTGATTGCAGACCCCAGCGTGGACCCCGGGTGGGATGACATAAGATAGGGGACGAGATATTGCTTAAGACCCAGCTTTTCGTTTATATCACGGTATTTTTTGCAAAATCTGTCATACACTTCTACCGAAGGCTTGCCCATATAGCTTAAGACCTCGGGACAAATATGCTCGGGAGCTACTTTAAGCTGCCCGCTGATGTGATACCTGCACAGCTCGTTTATAAATTCATCCGATTTATCCGCCATGATATAGTCAAATCTCAGACCCGACCGGATAAACACTTTTTTTACTTTATCTATTTTTCTCAGTTTGCGGAGCAGACTGATATAATCTTTGTGACTGACCTCCATGTTTTTGCAGACGGAAGGATGCAGGCATTGTCTCAGACACATGCCATCCTTCTCCTGTTTTTTGCATGAAGGGCTACGGAAGTTTGCCGTAGGTCCGCCTACGTCATGGATATATCCTTTAAAATCGGGATGCTGAGTCAGTTTTTTGGCTTCGCCTACTATAGATTCATGACTGCGGCTTCTTACCATTCTGCCCTGATGAAAAGCTATTGCGCAGAAACTGCAACCACCAAAGCAACCACGGGAGCTTATAAGGCTGAACTGCACCTCGGCAATTGCCGGGACACCGCCCGATTTTTCGTAAGAAGGGTGCGGAACACGCTGAAAGTCAAAAGAAAAAACTTTGTCAAGCTCTTCTCTTTCCAGAGGCATTGCCGGTCTGTTCTGGACAAGATACCTGCCGGCACATTCCTGAACCACCGCTTTACCACGCACAGGGTCATTTTCTTCAAACTGGAGCTTAACCGACTGAGCGTATTTTGTAAGATCGCTTTTTACTTCTTTTGCAGACGGGCAAATCACATAATCGCAAAGTCCGTCAAGGTTTGGGGCAATGTATGCCGTTCCGTCAAGCCAGGTAATCTGAGATATGTCAAAACCGTCATTTAAAGCATTTGCCACCTGAACAATAATGCGTTCGCCCATACCAAATATAAGTAAATTTGCGCTGCTGTCAAAAAGTATACTGCGGCGGACACGGTTTTCCCAGTAATCATAATGAGCGAATCGCCTGAGGGATGCCTCAATGCCGCCAATTACGATTGGTATGTCGCCAAACGCTTCGCGGATTTTGTTGCAATAAACTATTGTTGCACGGTCGGGACGGAGCCCTGCTTTTCCGCCGGGGGAATAAGCATCATTGCTGCGTTTTTTCTTAGCAGCGGTATAATGTGCCACCATGGAGTCCACGTTGCCGGCTGAAACAAAAAAACCAAGTCTTGGTCGGCCAAACTGCGTAAAATCAGATAGCCCTTTTATATCCGGCTGAGGAAGGATTGCCACTTTATAGCCGGCATCCTCTAAGGTGCGGCATAAAATTGATGCAGCAAATGAAGGGTGATCCACATAGGCATCACCCGAAACAAAAACAAAATCTACCGAGTCCCAGCCAAGTCCGTCCATTTCCGCACGGGTTATGGGGAAAAACTTAACACTCACTGGTCTCCCTCTTTTTCTAACATATCATTAAAATCCTGTCGGCTCATTATAAGCTGACGTGGTTTGTTTGAACCGTCATAGGATGAGACTACCTTTTTCTTGTCAAGGATATCAAGCAGTCTGCCTGCTCTTGCGTAGCCCACTTTAAGTCTGCGCTGAATCATTGAAGCAGATATCTGTCCAAGCTCAAAAGCTATTTCAGCAGCAGCCTCAAACAGCTCGTCTGAGTCTGCACCATCGTCAGACTGTGCTGCAGACGGAGCCGCACCGCTGTTTTCGATTGTCTTGCGGACTTCTTCGTTATATTCGGCAGCCGACTGCTGTTTAATAAAGTTTACAACATTTTCAACGTCTGTATCAGATACAAATGCACCCTGAACACGGTTGAGCTTTGAAGCACCGGCAAGCATCATGAGCATATCGCCTTTACCCATCAGCTTTTCAGCACCGCCACCGTCTAAGATTGTACGGGAGTCAACCGAACTTGAAACGGCAAACGCAATTCGGGACGGAATGTTTGCCTTGATAAGACCTGTAATAACGTCAACCGACGGACGCTGAGTTGCAAGAACAAGATGCATACCTGCAGCTCTGGCTTTTTGAGCAAGACGGCAAATATAATCCTGAACTTCACCGGGAGCAACCATCATAAGGTCGGCAAGCTCGTCAATAATAATAACAATCTGGGGAAGAGGGCGTTTGTCCGGATCATCAGCGGCAATTTTTTTGTTATAGCCGGCAATGTCTCGGGAGCCTACTTCGGCAAATTTCTTATATCTGTCTTCCATTTCCTGAACTGCCCAGCAAAGAGCGCCGGCAGCCTTCCTGGGGTCTGTAACTATTGGAACAAGAAGATGTGGAATGTCGTTGTATACAGAAAGCTCAACCACCTTGGGGTCAACTAAAATAAGCTTTACCTCTTCGGGGGATGCGTTGTATAAAATACTTGTAATCATAGTGTTTATGCAAACACTCTTACCCGAACCGGTAGCACCGGCGATTAAAAGATGGGGGGTCTTTGCAATGTCCATAACAACAGTAGCACCGTTAATATCACGACCTACCGCGACAGCAAGTTTGGAGGTTGCGTTGCGGAATTCGGGGGAATCTATAATGCTGCGCAGATAAACTGCAGAAACACTGTCGTTTGACACCTCAACACCCACATAACCGGGCAGAACTTCAATTCGTACGTTGTTTGCGGGAAGTCTTAGTGCAATGTCCTGGTCAAGTGCTGTAATTTTATTAACTTTAATTCCTGCCGCCGGAACAACTTCATATCTTGTTACGCTGGAACCACGGGTTATGTTTGTAACTCTGGTTTCAATGCCAAAACTGCGGAAAATCTCAACAAGTTTTGCCGCATTGTCCTTAAGCTCGTCAATTTTACCGCCGCTGTGAACCTTTGGTCCTTCATATAAAAGCTCAGGCTTGGGAGGTATGTATTCTTTAATTATGGGAGGTTCTTCAATCTCGATGGGAGTTATTTCGCCCGATTCAACTGCAGCTGATTCTTCTTCAGCCTTTTCAGCAGCGGGTGTCTGGGATAATTCTTCCGGCTTGTCCTCCTCGTCGTCGTTTGCTGCCAGAACATCATTTATAACAACTTCCTCGTCAGAATGGTCCCACTTATATTCTTCAAGCTGATGGTCGGCAAACTCAATCTTTACGGAATCAACCTTCTTTTCAGCCTCCCTTTGCTCTCTGTCGTGACGAATATCCTCCTGAATATCTTCTTTAAGACCGGTTGCTGCACGGCGAAAACCTGTAAACGCCTTGCGGATAAGAGAGGTTACGGAAATTTCAAAGAGCTGAACTGCAAGAATAAGAATAATAGCAATTATAACAACGCCACTGCCTTTTGACATAAAAGAATATAAAATGTCTGTAAGTGTGCCGCCGATAATACCACCGCTTTCGCCTGTGTTACCGAGATTAAAGTAGCCGATAACACCGTTTTCGGGCAAAACGGGGTCGCCTATGCGATAAAGGTAGTGAGCAAACATGGAAAAGGAAACGGGCATAATCCCGGTAAGAATTTTTTTGCTGCGGAAATTGTTTTCTTTACCTGAAAGTATGCTTAATACTGCCTCGGCAATTAAAACTACGGGCAGAAGATAAGCCACGTTACCCAACAGGCCGCAGAATACCGACTTTAAAAAGTCGCCGAATGCACCGAAAAACTCCGACCACATTCCCATTATAAATATAATACCTAAAAGTGAAAAAACTATGGTGAGTGTTTCCTTTTTTGCAGGGTTTGATTTTTTGCTTTTTCTTGGTGTGGAAACAGTCGCCTTGGTTTTCTTGCGTACTACTTTTCGTGCCATATATTTAACTCCTTAAAAGCTGTAAATTTACATATATAATTATTTTATCACAAATATATCCCCTTTGCAAATATTTTTTAAATTATGTGTAGATTTTTGGGGCGATTTGTGATACAATGTAGTCATGACTTTAAAATGGAGGTGAGAAGATGGCATATACCTTTGATGTAATAGTGATAGGGGGCGGTGCAGCCGGCATGATGGCGGCAGGAAAGTGCGCCGAAAAAGGACTCAGCACGCTGCTGATTGAAAAAATGAGTGCACTTGGTAAAAAGCTTCGCATTACCGGTAAAGGCAGATGCAATCTCACCAACAACTGTGCGCCTGAGGATTTTTTTGAAAATATAATAAATGGTAAAAAGTTTCTGATGAGCGCAATTTATAAATTTAATTCGTGGGATACCATGGCATTTTTTGAAGAGCTTGGACTGCCTCTTAAAACAGAACGTGGGGACAGAGTTTTTCCGCAGTCTGACAATGCTGCCGATGTGGTGTCAGCACTCAAAAAATATATGTCCGATGGCGGCGTTAAGGCCATGCAGGACAGGGTGGTTTCCATCGCCGCATCTGACGGATGCGTCAGATGCGTTGTTACCGAAAACGGTAGAAAAATATTGGCAAACTCGATTATTCTTGCGACGGGCGGGAAAAGTTATCCGGTAACAGGCTCAAACGGAGACGGCTATAAACTTGCCGCAAAACTTGGACACACCGTGACGGAAATAAAACCCTCACTTGTGCCAATAAACACGTCGGAAGAGTGGATTAAAAAACTTCAGGGACTATCGCTTAAAAACGTTGTTTTAAATGTTTTTGACGGGAATAAAAAAGTTTTTTCAGAAATGGGAGAAATGCTTTTTACGCATTTTGGCGTATCCGGACCGCTTGTTTTAAGCGCAAGCTGTCACATGGACGGACTGCCTGATAAAAAATACAGGATGTCTGTAGACTTAAAGCCGGCACTTGATGAAAAGAAGCTTGACAGCAGGATTCTGCGGGATTTTGAAAAAAACTCCAATAAAGATTTTATAAATTCCCTTTCAGAACTGCTTCCCTCAAAAGCTATTCCGGTAATTGTAGAGCTTTCGGGGATAAACCCCAGAGCGAAAATTCACCAGGTTACAAAAGAAGAACGAAAAAGACTATGTAATCTGATGAAAAATCTTGAGTTTACGGCCATATCCATGCGCCCTGTCGCCGAGGCGATAATTACAGCCGGTGGCATAAATACGTCAGAAATTAATCCGTCCACAATGGAGTCCAGACTTGTAAAAGGGCTGTATTTTGCGGGTGAGGTTATGGACGTGCACGCATATACTGGCGGATTCAACCTGCAGATAGCATTTGCAACGGCAAATCTTGCAGCGGAAAACACAGGGAAGGGATAAAAACACTATTGTGTTTTCCTGAACAATTGTGTTATAATTATCATTATCATATCGGGAGGTAAAATATATGGCTTATTCTATTGCTATTGATGGTCCCGGAGGTGCCGGCAAAAGTACCATTGCGAAAATTATTGCAAAAAAACTTGGCTGCGTGTATATTGATACAGGTGCAATGTACAGGGCAGTAGGGCTTTTTGCGGTGAGAAAAGGCATAAACACCGAAAACGCAGATGAGCTTGAAAAAGTTCTTGGTGAAATTGAAATAGATATAGAAAACAGGGGCGGAGAAATGCGTATTTTCTTATGTGGGGAAGACGTTTCGGACAAAATTCGTACGCCTGAAATTTCTATGGCGGCATCCAATGTGGCAAGAGCTGTTCCTGTAAGGCTTAAGCTTGTTGAACTTCAAAGAAAGCTTGCTGAGAAAAGCAATGTGATTATGGATGGCAGGGATATCGGCAGTTATGTTCTGCCTGATGCAGATGCAAAGATTTATCTTACGGCAGATGTGGAGGACAGGGCAAAACGTCGCTATGATGAGCTGATTTTAAAGGATGACACCATAAAACTTGAGGATGTCCTTGAGGATATGAAGAAAAGAGACTATAACGATTCCCACAGAGAGTTTGCGCCGCTTTGTAAAGCTGAGGACGCACTGCTTGTGGATACAACCGGACTTGAGCTTAATCAGTCGGTTGAAAAACTTTTCAATATTATAATGAGCATTATAGGGTGATGGCATGATATATAAACTTGTTACCGGCTTTATGCATTTCTGGTATAAAGCATGGTTTGGTGCAAAAATCTCCGGAGTTGAAAATATACCTGAAGATGGTGGATGCATTGTATGCGGAAATCATATAAGCAACCATGATGCGGTTTTTGTGGCAAGTTATTTTCCGAGAAGATGTATTTTTCTGGCGAAAAAAGAACTGTTTGTTCCGGTAATCGGCCCCATACTTAAAAAACTTGGAGGAATTCCTGTTAACAGGGGTTCAAACGATATCGGTGCGATTAAAGCATCGCTCAGGACTTTGAAATCGGGCAAACCGCTTGTACTTTTTCCGCAGGGAACAAGGTGCAAGGACTTAAAATTTGAAGATTTTAAAAATGGTGCGCCTTTTATGGCAATAAAAACGGGCGTCCCCATTATTCCGCTTGGAATAAGCGGTAAATATAAAGTGCGCGGAGGTCTTAAACTGAGCTTTGGTAAGCCTATTTACCCCGGAGACTCCGGTGACGACCAGACACTTGCGCATACACTATATAACAGTATAGAAAGTTTGGTTAACAATGGCTGAGATAATTCTTGCAAAAACCGCCGGATTCTGCTTTGGAGTAAAGCGTGCGGTAAGCGAAGCTGAAAAGCTGACGGACGGGAGCAGCGGCGTTATTAATACATACGGTGAACTTATCCATAACACACAGGAAATAGCCCGCCTTATGAAAAAGGGACTTGTTCCGGCAGAGTCGGACAGGGACGTAACAAGCGACAGAGTAATCATCAGAACTCATGGCGTGGGTGAGGATGTAATAGAAAAACTTGCCGAAAAAGGGTGCGAAATTACCGATCTTACCTGCCCGTTTGTAAAAAAAATTCATAATATTGCAAAAAAGTATTGCAAAATGGGTATAAAAACTGTTATAATAGGAGATGGCTCTCACCCTGAGGTAATCGGAATCAGGCAAAGATGCTCGAAAAGCAGCGTTATTTTGCAGGATGCGACACAGGTGAGACAGTTGATAAGTGCAGATGAACCCATTGCGGTTGTCGCACAGACAACGCTGAACAGACATACTTTTGAAACGGTTAAAGAAGAAATTCTTCGGATAAATCCGGCAGCAGAAATATTTGACACTATTTGCTCGGCAACCTCTGAAAGGCAGCAGGAAGCTGAAGAGATAGCGAGAAAGTCGGATGTGTTTTTTGTTGTAGGTGGGAAACACAGCTCAAACACAAAAAAACTGTTTGAAGTTGCAAAAAAAGTGTGTGAGGATACTTATCATATAGAATGTGCAGGCGACATAAGAAAAGAAATGCTCGCCAATAAAAAACAAGTGGGTATTACGGCCGGAGCTTCCACACCCGACCGAATTATAAAGGAGGTATATAATACCATGGAGAATCTTACCAATCAGGAAAACCTTAATTTTGAGGAACTGCTGGAGGAATCATTAAACTATTTAAATACAGGGGATACAGTAAGCGGCATAGTTGTTGACGTGCGCCCGAACGAGGTTGTACTTGAGCTTAGCGGCTGCAAGTATAACGGTATAATAGATCTTGATAATCTCAGCGGCGACCCGACTCTCAGCCCTGCTGACATTGTAAAAGTAGGCGATGAAATGGAAGCCTTCGTTATTCAGGTGGACGACAATAACGGACAGGTTAGACTTTCAAGAAAAAAACTCGAACAGGAAAAGAGCAGAGAAGCTCTGAAAAAAGCTTTCGAAGCTGAAGAAATTCTCGAAGGAGAAGTTGCCCAGATTGTTAAAGGCGGCATAAATGTTGTCGTTGGTGAATCAGTTATATTTGTTCCTGCTTCTCAGGCTTCTGACAGATATGTTGAAGACCTTGAAGTTTTAAAAGGCACAAAGGTTCAGCTTAAAATCATTGATATGGGCGGTCAGGGCAGAAGACGCAGAATCGTTGGCTCTGTTAAAGCTGTTTTAAAAGAAGTAAACAAAAAGAAAAGGGAAGATTTCTGGGCAGAAGCTGCCGAAGGCAAAACATACACAGGAACAGTTAAATCTCTTACTCCGTTCGGTGCATTCGTTGACATTGGCGGTGTAGATGGCCTTGTTCACATTTCCGAGCTTTCATGGAAAAAGATTTCTCATCCTTCACAGGTTGTTAAAGAAGGCGAAGAAATTGAAGTATTTATCAAATCTCTTGATAAAGAAAAACAGAAAATTTCTCTCGGCTCCAAAAAAGAAGAAGACAATCCGTGGACTAAGTTCATGGCTGACTATAAAGTTGGGGACATCGCAACCGGTACAGTTGTAAGACTTGTTCCGTTCGGTGCATTCGTTGATATTGGCGGCGTAGATGGTCTTATCCACATTTCTGATATTTCATGGAGAAGAATTAATCATCCTTCCGAAGTTCTTTCTGAAGGACAGGTTGTTGAAGTAAACATCAAAGCTATTGATGAAGAAAAACAGAAAATTTCTCTTGGCTACAAACGCACAGAAGACAATCCCTGGGAAATCTTCAAAAGCAAATATGCAGTTGGCGACACAGTAAAATGTAAGGTTGTAAGAATTGCATCCTTCGGAGCATTTGCTGAAATCGTTGAAGGTGTAGATGGTCTTATCCACATTTCCCAGATTTCTTATGAAAGAATTAATGCGGTTGCAGACGCTTTAAAACCGGGTGACGAAGTTGAAGCTAAAATTACTGAGGTTAGAGAAGAAGACGGAAAAGTTTCTCTCAGCATCAAAGCACTTCTCACTCCTCCGGAAGTTCCGGCTGAAGAATCAGCAGAAGATGAAGGCGCTGTGACAGAAGATATGCCCATGTCTGTTGGCGCAGAAACAGAAGCAACTCAGTTTGAAGTAGCTCTGGAAGAAGCAGGCGACGCTGAATAATTTAAAAAAGTTTTAAAGAAACCGGTTTTCCGGTTTCTTTTTTCTTTTATATAAAGCAAAAAATAGAAAAAATTTCATTAAAGTCTTGACATTGTTCGTTATGTTTGGTATAATAACTAAGTCGCTGTACGAAAATAGGTATGTAGCGGTCCAAATTGCGGGTGTAGTTCAATGGCTAGAATCTCAGCCTTCCAAGCTGATTGTGTGGGTTCGATTCCCATCACCCGCTCCATTTTAATATGTGCCTGTAGCTCAGCTGGATAGAGCAATTGCCTTCTAAGCAATGGGTCAGGGGTTCGAATCCCTTCAGGCACGCCACCGACCCGCCGGGGTTGGACAAGGTGTTAGATGGTGGGTATAGCTTAGTTGGTTAAAGCACCAGATTGTGGTCCTGGGGAGCGTGGGTTCAAGTCCCATTACCCACCCCAATACCCTTGATTTATGTGCCGTTAGCAAAGGTCTAACGGCAGTTTAAATCTTGTATTGGGATGTAGCCAAGTGGTAAGGCACCAGACTTTGACTCTGGCATTTCGTAGGTTCGAGTCCTGCCATCCCAGCCAAATAAGGGCTATTAGCTCAGTCGGCAGAGCACCTGCCTTTTAAGCAGGGTGTCCCGCGTTCGAATCGCGGATAGCTCACCAAAGAAAACGGCAAAAGCCGTTTTCAAGTAAAATACCGGAGCCGGAATTTCTCCGGACTTCCGTCAATATATAGGTCGGATTTTCCGACCACCCCATATTTGGGCTATTAGCTCAGTCGGCAGAGCACCTGCCTTTTAAGCAGGGTGTCCCGCGTTCGAATCGCGGATAGCTCACCAGAAAAAAAGACAGATTTCGACAAAGAAATCTGTCTTTTTTTCAGCTAAATTCGTCTTGTGGCGAGCTAAATTGAGCAAGCTCAGCTAAATTGCATACGGCAACTAAATGTGCTTCGCCGCACGCATTTGGCGAATTTAATTTAGCTGCTCCGAAGGAGTTATTTAGCTATTGAGAAGCAAAAATTTCGCTTTGCAACTTGTTGCAAATTTAGCCAAAAAATATTCAGCTATTATGTAGCCGAAAGCCACATCGGAACAAGTTATGCTTGTTCCGATTTTTTATGCAAAAAACTCTTTTCTTTATGAATTTGCTGTGATATAATCATATTGAGGTGAAAAAATATGGAACAACTTCTCAAAAGAATTAATGAACTTGCAAAAAAATCTCGGGAAGAGGGTCTTGACGAAGAGGAAAAGGCTGAGCAGACAGACCTGCGTCAGAAGTATATTCAGAAATTCCGTCAGGGAATGGAAAACACCCTGAGTAATGTATATATTATGGACGAAAAAGGAAACAAAAGAAAGGTGGAAAAGAAAAATGATAAATAAAGTAATTAATATTGATGTTGACTATGAGGCAATGGGTATTGAAAAATCACCCAGACAGACTACACTTACTACATATATAATTGATAAAAGAAACATTGAAGTAAGCCTTGAAACAAAACGTCCGGCGGTTATTGTATGCCCGGGTGGGGGATATAACGGTACCTCCTGCAGAGAAGCGGAGCCTGTTGCTCTTCGCTATTGTGCGGCGGGCTTTCACGCCTTTGTACTTGACTATTCAGTTGCTCCTGCAGGATTTCCGGCAGCAGTTTGCGAGCTTTCAAAAGCGGTTAAATATGTAAAAGAAATTGCAGACGAAAATAATATTGATAAGGACAGAGTTTTTGTTATAGGATTTTCGGCGGGCGGTCACCTGGCAGCAAGTTTGGGCGTGCATTTTGCTCACCCTGACGTTTTAAAGTTTGCCGGTGTTGACGGCGTGGAAAATAAACCCAAGGGAATAATTCTTTCCTACCCGGTAATTACTGCGGAAAAAGGAATTTGCCACGAAGGAACTATAGAAAATTTCTGCGCAGGCAGAGAAACCCTGCGTGAGACAGCGAGTCTTGAAAAGCATGTTTCACCACAGACGCCTCCCTGCTTTATATGGCACACATATTCGGACGCCGGCGTACCGGTGGAAAGTTCCCTTCTTTTCGCTACGGCATTGCGCAAAAACAAGGTTCCGATTGAAATGCATATTTTCCCCGAAGGTGTGCACGGACTTTCACTTGCCGATAAAATGACCTGCGGAGCCGAAGAAATTTTAGTTCCTGCCGTTCAACAATGGATTGACCTGTCGATAAGATGGATTGATGAATTGAAATAATAATGAAAGCACTTAGCAACCGCTAAGTGCTTTTTTAAGTGCCGGAAACCTCTTTTTTATTGACAGAACGGATGAAAAACAATATAATATACTGCGTCAACATTTTGATTTAAAAATGAGAGGAACACTTTGATATGAAAAAAATCCTTAGTCCCCGGATGATGCTGACATTATCAATGATAATATTCGGTACACTCGGGCCGTTTGTGAGAAACATACCCGTGTCTTCAGGCGAACTTGCGTTATATCGTGCTGTTATGGCAGCACTCCTGATTGCAATATTTTTATTAATTACAAAACAGAAAATCTGTTTTGAAAATATAAAAAAAGAAATCCCGCTGCTTCTTTTTTCGGGTATTGCCATGGGGATTAACTGGATTCTTTTGTTTGAAGCATATAAATACACGACGGTATCAGTCGCAACGCTCAGTTACTATTTTGCTCCGGTTATTGTAACAATCGTATGCCCCATTATTTTCAAGGAAAAACTTACGGGAAAGCAAATTGTTTGTTTTATAATGTCAACATTGGGACTTGTGATGATTACGGGCATTGGAGATGTCGGAGGCGGCACCGATTTTATCGGAATATTGTTTGGGCTGGGGGCTGCGTTATTCTATGCGACGGTTGTTTTGCTTAATAAATTCATAAAAAATGTTGAAGGTATTCACAGAACATTTTTGCAGTTTATTGCCTCAATCATAATTTTGATTCCGTATGTGATGATGACGAGTGGTGTGGAACTGGGAAACGTAAACGGTGTCGGTCTTGCAAATCTGCTTATTGTGGGTATTGTTCACACCGGTATTACATATTGTATGTATTTCTCGTCTTTAAAAGAGTTGCCCGGTCAGAAAGTAGCCGTTCTCAGCTACATTGACCCTTTGGTTGCAGTGCTTGTTTCGGTTGTAATTTTAGGTGAATCAATGACACTTTGGCAGGTGATGGGCGGAATACTTATTCTTGGCTTTACGCTCTGGAATGAAATTTCGTCAGCGTCAAAGTGATGCTTTGAAAATTTATCTTTACAATTATTGCAGCAAGTGATATAATGGCATTATATACTATATTAAAGGAAAAATGTTATGGGGAAACTTAAAACATCTGCCGCTAAAAAGCCTTTAAATTTACATGCCATAATATTGTCGGTTTTGTATATTTTTTGTTTGCTGTGTTATGGCGGTTTTCACGAAACTACCCTTGTTATCGCCGGTATCCTGGTCGTAATTCCCCTGCTTTTAAAAAGAACCGCGATAAGAATTTCCATTAATCAGTGTCTGTTTTTCCTTTTTGCGGTCTGGTATTTTTGTTGCTCTTTGCAGGGCGGATTTTTTATTGAACATGTTTCAAGGGGGCTCATGCCCTTTATAGTATTGTTGTTTTGGATATACATATCAAACACTCCCGGCTTAAAAAAGGATGCTATTATAATTATTACAAAGGCATCACTTTTCGTCGCCGTTATCGCTATTATACACTGTCTGGCACAAAGCGTGGCTGACCGCACATTGTACAGGCTCACTTTCCCGTTTGATTATTCCAATGTCTGCGGAATTTATTTTGCCGTTTGCTTTTTCTGGTCAAAAAATATTTCTTCCCGGGGTTTCGCGTACTGGAAATTTATTTTTTTGGCTGCTGTAGTTTTATCTCAATCTGTCGGTGCACTTGGTCTTCTGGTTCTGGCATTTACATACCAGCTGCTTAAAAACAAAAAGTATTTCATGGTATTAGGTGAAATTGCTATATTTGGTATTTTTGCATTCCTGCTGAGAGACAGGCTTTTGGAAAGCTCTGCTACATTCCTTGAAAGACTTCTTCAGATTCAGGACGGTATTTCCTGCATTTCGGACAACCCTATTGCCGGAATCGGCGCAGGAAAATGGCAGTTTGCAAAGTGGTATTATCAAACAGGGTTTTACGGTGCACTTTTCCTGCACAGCAGCATTTTTGAGCTGGGTGTAAACTCAGGAATAGTCGGGATGGCTTTGTTCGCTGCGGTTTGTTTTTTTGAAGTAAAAAAGGCTTTTGTGCACAAACACAACTTTATACCTGCAGCGATTATTATAGCCCACGGGTTAATGGATTTTTCATTTTCTTTCATCACAATCCTGGCAGCACTTGTTCTTTCTCTTGCTGATGCAGAGCAGGAAAAATCCTTTGCAGTTAATGTTTTTCCGGTGAAAATATCCTCCGCAGCTTTATGTCTGCTATTTGTTTTTCTTCTGACGGGGAATGTGCAGTCGACGGCTTTTCAACGGAACATTTCCCTCGGAATGACCGCAGGTCAAGCCTGCGAAACATTTGAGGAGAGCTTGTTTCTTAAAAACTCGGTTAAATCAGAACAGAGCCTTTGCGCACATCTCTACCGTGAGAAACATTATAAGAATTCCATTAGTTTTGATAATTATAAATATCTGCCGACGGAAATGATACTTTATAATTCGATGAATATGAAAGATGGCGAAGCCTATCTTCTGGACAGGATAAGGATGCAGCCTTACAACGTTTATCTTAAAAGGCTTGTTACCGCCGAGTGTAGCGAAAGTTGTAAGGAAGAAATCAAACGCATCACGCAGCAAGCCATCGAAAACTTGTCCTTTCTCGGCAAAATTCTTTACGATCTGATATGAATTTTATAAAAGGAGAAATATATATGAAAAAAACAAGACTTTTCACAGCTGTTTGCCTGGTTGTGGTGATGCTTGTTGCATCATTCCCTGCGGCTTTGGCATCGGAAGCAATTTCCTATGGAATATCGTGGCTTTTCAATCCTGTTGAAGGCGTAAGGGGCTATGTTTACGCTTCATCCCCTCATGGCTTTATCATCAAGGATTATGAAAATGACACCACGGCTTTGGTTAGCGACAAAGGTGCTGCTATACCCAATACGCCGAAAAACTTCACGTATGTAGGAGAAGATGGAATAATTAGCTTCTACAATTACAGTGACGGTAGCTCCGGAATAATGGATGCAAACGGAAATGATATTATTTCAGTCGGAGAAGACGAAGGTGTGTATGAATTATGCGAAAATCGTTTTGCCTACGTCAAAGAGAATGAGGAAGGATATTACACATACGGCGTAATAGACAAAGATCTCAATGAAATCATCCCCATGATTTACGACTATATCTACGCAAATGGGCTAATATGCTGCTCCAACGATGAAGGATATTATATCTATGATAACGACGGCGCCCTTATTGCACAGCATCCTTATGATGAAAACAGCTATATTTCACTGGTTGGTGCAAATGACAGATATATGATCTGTGAATACAACCCTTCAGCGGATACATCAGTTACAAAAATTATGCACATTAACGGAAGTGTTATTGCTACTATAGACGGCTGGGCATATAGCTTTACGGACTCTGTTCTCTACCGTACGGGTTATTCCGGTGACAATTATTACTATTACTACTATGATATGGACGGCAATCTTCTTGGCAAGGAAGCCGGAGAAGATGCGTGGAACGACGGAAGCTTGTATCAAAAATTTGCAACTGACGGCAACCTCTCAAACTACAGGGTGGATTATATAAATTATCGTGAAGTGGTGGTTGACCAAGCAGGAAATATTGTTTTTGATAATCCCGATAATATGAGCATCTGGAGCATTATTGATGACAGGTTTATAACAGTTTATGATGATGGATACACAGGTCTTTACCAAATAGATGGAACGCCAATCATTCTTCCTGATTATTATGACGAAATTTCTTACTGTAAAGAACTTGACATATTTGCGTTTGGAAAAGACCTTCAGGTTTCCATTGCAAAACTTACACCTGCTACTCCCGCTACCCCCACTATTTCAGTTGATGTTTACGGCAAACCGGTTGAGTTTGACCAGCCTCCTGTATTAAAAGACGGCAGAACTCTTGTTCCTGTTCGTGCAATTTCCGAAGCACTTGGTGCATCGGTTGATTGGGATGAGGCTACACAAACTGTTACCGCAACACTTGGTGATACAGTTGTAAAACTTGTTATAAACAGCAACCGGATGCTTGTCAATGACAAGGTAATTGAAATTGACGTTCCGGCAGAAATAATAAACAGCAGAACTCTGATTCCCGTAAGAGCGATAAGCGAAGCTTTCGGCTGTCAGGTTGATTGGGATGATGACAACTATCGCGTTATCATCAGCTGAAAATAATGCAAAAATAAAGAGTAGGAAAGGCTACCGGTAAGGAAACATTGGCCTTTCCTGCTCTTTTTTATTACCCGGTAAACACGAATATTCGTTTTGCAGATTAATACAATCCTTGCAAATTTATAAAATCAACAAAACGACAATTTTCTTCAACGCCTCGCTTCTTCTCGCCCCGCGAGCGCTCGGCATTAAATCAGGTTATTCGCCCGAGGGCTCATAACCCTCGGCCGGCAATTCAAACACACCCACATAAACGAAAAAAGAACACCTGATGGTGTTCTTCTTTCATTTTGGTTGCGGAGGGCGGATTTGAACCACCGACCTTCGGGTTATGAGCTGATACATTGATGTCTGCCTTAAAATTGACGTAGTCGGCAAGACGGGTATGGATATCCCAAAACCGACCAATGAGCCGACCGATATTCAAGGCGAATGCAATGGTAAATTTAACATCTAAGGCTGGCTGGTGGTATTTGAGGCAATTTTGTTGATTTAATTCCTAGAGGGAAACTATAGTAGCATACTGACATAAGTTTTTTGTGGATTTATTCAGCAACGTCTTCGGTTAGGTCGCTAACATTTTCTTTAATTGTATCTATTCTAAAAATTACCATAGAAAGCGCAAGCAAAGTTGCTCTGAATGCAAATTTAAGCTCATGAGGAGTTATATATTTTCGGGCATGGATACATTCGTTACGTATGTTAAAGGAATTACTATTATACATAATGTGGTATATATACAAAAAATCAGGTACATTTTCAAAACTGTGTTGTTTCTCGTATATTAAATCGAGCAATTCACGAAGTAACGAACTTGGGTCATTGGCTAGCATAAACTCAGTTTTGCTCTTTTTGAATGGAAAGATTCCAAGCAGTGTGGCTAATTCCCTGATTTTCAGTTCCAACACAGGAAAAAGTTGAGATAATAGACCTAAGGTTATGTTTTTTGAGTATGGTAACAATTCTATTTCAACCTTAGTGTTTATTGATTCGTACAATTCCTGTTCTTTGGAAAATGCAGACAAAGTGATTTCGGTGTGCATCCTATAAGCGTCGTGAAGGCTTTTTACATAGACTTGAGATTCGAGGATGTTTAAAAATTTATACTAATATACTTATGTAGTAGGAAAGCACATTTCTTGCAGGAGAATTGTTTGTGCGAAATTCTTCCCAAGAGGCAACGTTTTTTAATTCGAAGTTTTCTTCTGTTTGAGAAATTAACCATTGCCATTCTTGCGAATGTGCCAATAAGCCATCCACGTATTTTACTTCTGTTTCATGCTCTAGATAGTTCAAGATTAACACGCTCCTAAGTTTTATAAAATTTGCGGAAAATAGATAATTAATCACTTTGTTAAATTATATCATAGAATAAATGTTAAATCAAACAGACGGTTAGTTAAAAATAAAAATCCCTAAGCGCGCAAGAGTGCTTAGGGATTTTATATTAAGAGCGTCTAAGCAAGATAGAATCTAATTTTTCAGCAGCTTCTATATCCATCTCAGGTAAGACATGGGTATATGTATTTAGCGTTATATTTACATCAGAATGACCGAGTCTTTGTTGTACGACTCGCGGATTAACTCCCGCTTGAATCAAAGCAGTAGCATTGCTGTGCCTTAGGTCGTGCAAGCGAATCTTCGGCAGGTCGTTAGACTCAACAAAGCGCTCCCACTTTTGCGTCATAGAATCAGGCTTTATTGGAGAACCGTCTTTTTGATGGATGACAAAATTCAAGTCCTGAAATCCACCCCCATATTCTAAGGCATCCATTTCATACTGAGCTTTAGCTAACGCCAAAACATCCATCACATCTTTGCCTAAGGATATATCACGAATGCCGGCTTCGCTCTTAGGTGCTTTAATAATACAACCATCTTCGCCGTTTACCATATTATAACGCACTTTAAGGAGATTGTTTTTGAAATCTATATTTTCCCAACGCAAGGCTAGCAATTCTCCACGTCTTAAACCAACCATAACCAATAGAAAAACAGGAAGATACATATCGGTGCCGCTTGCTACATCAAGAACCTTTTGAATCATCTCGGGAGGATATACAGCCGCACGATACTTTTTGAGTTTTGGCAATTCTACCGCTTCGCAAGGATTATGAGGAATGATTCGGAGTTTAACTGCTTTTTTCAAAGCGGCATTGTAAATTAAAAAATGTTTGTTTCGAGAAGAATGCCACCTGCCTGCAGGAACAGATTTCCTTGAAACACAAGGGAAAACTATAGTTAGAGGCAGGTGACAAAGCATCATAAACTAGTCGTCCCAATCGTCATCAAGAAAGTCATCGAACTCATCATCTTCGTCATAATCAGGTTCGTTGACCACTTCAGTATTTGTTGATTGGTCAGTTGTTTGAGAAGCGGGAGATTCTTTCGGAGTAATATAGCCATCATCACAACATTCATAAACGCATCTGCTTTTTTCTTCTTGTGATTTGCAGATTTCAACAAACTCCTCCCAAGTGAGGTAAAATCTTTTTGTAAAGCCGCCGATAGTACTCTTATCGTAGGCTAAGGTTACATATTCAGTAATATTTATAACTTCTTCAGGTAAAAACTCTTTCGCACCTAATGCCTCTGCCATTGAATCGGCAAAGGTGTCATAATACTGTGTTTTTTCGGGGTATGTTTGTTTGATATAATAAGAGCTAATTTCTGTATCTTCAGGCAACATACCTGTTGCAATTTTATAACAAGTTGTGTAATCTTTGAGCTCATAAAGGACTTCGACTGCATCTTTGCCTTTGCTAGTTATAGTAAAGGCTGCACCGTCTATTTTGGAAAAATAGTGGCCGGGAGGAACTTCGTCAATTATCGGATATTTGTACTTGCCTTGATTGTTGCTGGTTATACGACGGGGCTGACTTATAACTTCTGCGGGGTTTCTTTTTTTAATATTTCTTTTGATATGCATTGATATCTCTCCTTTTCTATATATGTCCTATTATTTGTCACCTGCCGCAAATGAGAGCTAAAACATTAGAAAACTTCAAAATGCAGCAGGTGATTGATTAATTTTAAAACAGGAGCATTCGCACTAGCTGACCTTAAATTTTGTGGGACTTTTTATCGTCGATATCGTCGGTGCCGACGATGATTTTTTTCTTTCTATGGTCAAATACCGGTCTTTATTTCGACCTTTTTTAACCGAGATACCAAGACTATCGAATTCAGCCTTATATAAAGATAATTTTCTCGATAGACTATTTGCCATTTTTGGAAACGACGACGGAATACCAACCCCTACATAAACTAGGGGTAGGTATGATTTTAGTTTTAACAGCAAGTCACTAGCCGAACCATACCACGAGCCTTCGTTGTCAATTAAGTATTTCACACATTCAATCAACGGATTTTCGCCAACGGCTGATTCTGTTGCTAGCGAGATGTTGTTTTCATAGGCAACGATAAATTCATCGCCCAAGCCTTGCTTAATAGCTTCTGCTATGACGTAGCCGTATTTTGCAAAATCTGCCATGCGTGGATATTTACCTAGCCTAACAGTTTCGTATAACAATAGTGCTTTAGAAATTACAGAGAAAATATCATCAAGAATGCCGGGTAAGCACGCATCCAACCTCTGATATAACTCTTGGTCGGGACATCTCTTTTTCTCGTCGATACGGGCCAAGTATACTATAATTGTACGGTCGAGCAAGTCGCTCTGCGAAATTTCCAAATTTATTCCGTTGAGCGCCACTAATCTTTTAATATTGATGGCAATCTCAGAGTTATCGGAGTACAACTTTCTCTTAATAAGCGTTCCTCCGGTGGAAGCTTGGCAAAGGACGTTAGCAGTATCAGCCTTTAGTTTGCCGACGTTATCAAAGATGCAAAAATAGTTGTTGCTGAGCGTGGTGATAAGATCATCGCTCTCGTCAGGCATAACAAAAACATCTTTGCTTGTAGGACTTATGAGTAGCGAAAGAATTTTCATAAAGGTGGTTTTGCCAGCACCTTTTTCCCCTTCGACTACCAACACTGGATGGCTAATACCTGGAATAAAAGCTGTGCAAATATATACCGCGACTAAAAGCGATTGTTGCTCGTTTAAACCGAGGAAATCTGCAAGGAAAGCTCTTAAGCTGTATTCTGTGGAAACTGGGAATTTCTGTTCTTTCAGCGTTGGGGGAGATAGGAAATTCACGTCTTTTATGGTGTTTTTTCCTATAATACTTACGTTGTTTGCAGTGATTTTTACCACTTGCTTTGCGGGGTTGTTCAAGTCGTAATAAATGGAATCGTCAAAGCAAGCAATTCGTTGAAACACCGGGACTGTTTCTGCATTATGCATTGCCAAAGCACAAACAGTATCATAAGCATTTGAGACATCGCCACTTTTGACAGTCTTGTTTTTTTGAGTGAAATACAACTGTCGGAAAAGTGACTTCGCGTTATGTGCTTCTGAGAGGTAAACGAGTGTAGTGTCTGTACCCAAGGTGCATAGAACATAAAGTTCACCGTTCTGGTCTTTAAAGACTTCACATTGTTGTGCGATGATGTTGAATATAACATCAGAAGCATTTAAGGGATTAGAAATTAATTTGATTTTCATTTGGGACCATCCTTTCTGTACTAGGAGAGGGCGCTGAACGCCCTCCCACTCATTTGATTATGCTGCCATTAGCGGTCTTTCCACAAGTTTTCTATTCGCAAAAATACGATAGGTTTTGTAGTTGTGTGCTTCGAAAACGATGTCGGCATCAAATGTTAAACCGACAAGTTCATCGAAATTATCAAACTGAATATTTGCGTCAGCAAGAAATTTAAAAAATTCTTGACTGCGAGGGTTCGAAACGTCGTTAACAAGTTCTTCGCGAAAAGCAAAGGAGTTGCGAGAGATGCTTCCCATTACGACGAAGTCGAGAGAAAGAAAATGTATGCCGTCTGTTGAAACGGAATAACTTGTGTCAATTACTACAGCGCGATATTTTTCGTTTGTCATAGGGACATCGAAATCGGCGTAGTCTAGTTCGTAAGTTCTCATAAGACTCTCCTTTCCGATTACTTGTATTGCGGTAGTTAACCGCTTTTAAACTTCTCGTTCGGACTCACGTAGCCTGATATTATAATTCAAGTGCACTGTAGACTAATTGGTCTATGGGAAGTTTTTCAGCAATCTTTTGTAAAAATTATAAGGTGCGTTTTGCTCACTCTGCAGTAGTTTGCGAAACACGATGCACAGAAGGTGTAATTTCTTCTAGCATAGCTAAAGTATATTACATAAAAATAAATTAACATAGTGTCGTTTAAAAACAAAAAACCGGCAAGCATATCACGTTACTTAAGGAACATAGGTTTTTCCTATGTTTTTGTATGCTCCTACACAAAACGTGTAGGAGCATTTGTTATATTCAACCCGGGAAGTTGAATTTCTCAAGAATCCAGTTACTACGGATACTAGGAGTAAGTGGATGTAAGCCGGTTCTTATTCCGTCGGATATAATATACAGCTTGTCATTGTATGGCACAAGCAAATTAAGAACTTCACAAACTCGTTCTTCAATCTTTTCGTTGCTATTTGAGGCCTTCCCCCAGGCTAGTATCGTTATGGAACTTGATTCGACCGATTTTAGAATGTATGTATCGTTTTCTTTGTCGTTAAGGTCTTTGGTTGGTTCGGTAAATCTTAACTTAGTGGTTAACTTAGAGTAAAGATTAAGTATTTCTACGCCTCCGACACCTTCTATCTTTGCTACGTTATTTACCACCAACGAAGTTGTGGTATCGGTTATGATGTTATCTGCCATGCAAGGATTCAGCATTATAACCGTCGCTGTGGGTTTATCTTTGTCCCATACACGTTTCCATAGGAGCCTGTGTGTTCTGTCGTCGTTAAAAACGGATTCACATTTTATAGTGGTCTTCTCTGTAATCATAATTAAATATCCTCCTTAAAATTAACATCAACAATTTTGTTTTCTTCTCTAGCTTTCGGCAATGCCCCGATTATGACGTCAGGAGCATCGTCAACTGACATAATAAGTACAACTGCATACTCTGTACTGGTTAAGTATATTGCGGCACAAATATCATTTCCGAACAGTTCGGCATATTCTAGGATGAACTCCTCGTAGTTGAAATGCTTCTTGATATCATCGATGGTTGTTCCCGGAGTTGCATACAGAACATACCCGCCATAATCGTGGTCTATATCTCGGTTCTCGCCATATTCTGCCGACAGGATGTTTGTAAACTTTGATATGGCAGATTTGGAGTTGTCTGATAGTGCGGGGATATCATTCATACCTTTAACATTTCCTATCTTGTAAATCATCTTTCGACCCTCCTTAATATGCCCTGAACCCAAATATAAAGGAGTCATCCGCGTCTTGGTGGGTTAATATTTCTATTTTGCTGAAATATTCTGTGTAGTACTTGATGGCTGACTCGGAAAGTGATGCTAAATCACCATCCTTGGTTTGGCCGGTTATGTAAAAAGTACCACAGATAATATCGTTGCCGACTCTGCGGTTAGGTGGAAGGTTTATAAGCTTGCCTTCCTCGTTGCATAGCAAACAAACGTATTCTCCTTGATAGCCTAATTGATTACCCACTTCAATGATTTCTATGAGTCCTATATTCTCGGCTTCAATAGAAACAGCCTTTTGTAATTCCTCAAGTTCGTTAATAAGTGTACAGATACAAGGCTTCTTTAAAGGCTCCACCTTTAAAACTGTGATTTCTTTGTTTTTCATTTTGATGTTCCTCCAAAAAATAAAAAGATATCCATAGCGGCTTTCGCCACTATGGATTCATAAAAATAATATATATTTATTTTTGAGGACTTTACATTAAAAGTAATGTAATTACTATCTGTTCGGGTCGTTAAGCAAAGACTGGAGAGAGCCACACTTGTCGAGGAATGGATTATGATACGGGGGAGCAAATTTGTGGCAACGTTAATGATGTGCGTATGCAAATTAGTATGGAAGGGACAATTCTCTTTTTATCTAAATGATAGCGATTGCATGTTATATGCAAAGTGATGAAAAAATTTAATAGTTATTGCAAACATATGAAAACTATGATATAATTTCCATTATATAGCATTTCTCGTTATATGGTAAGAGAAAAGAAGGGAGACTTATAAATGAAAATTTGTTCAAGGATTATTTCGTTAATGCTTATCGCAGTTTTATTAATCTCAACATTAAGCATAACTGCTCTTGCCGTTTCAGGATATTACGAAACAGCAAAAGCAAATGTTCCGGTGTGGAGTGAAGCAAGCTCAAAATCAACCAAAGTCAAGACCATCGCTAACAAAGGAACTGTTGTATATATTACGTCTTCAAAAATCAATTCTTCCTTAAATCTTTGGTATAAAACTTCAGACGGAAACTGGATTTACAGCGAAAACCTAACAAGCCACTCGCATTCTTATTCTGGCGGAATATGTAGCAAATGCAGTTACGAATGGCAATACTCTTTGAGTAGCCTGTCAGGAACATATATTGTATCAAGTACAGATGGAGCAAAGATATGGAGTAGACCATATTCTAACAACTCAAGTCATATCAAAACCGCTTCATACGGAACAAAAATTTCTGTTGTTGGTAAAACGACAAACCAAGCGGGGAATATTTGGTATAAAACATCTGATGGTTATTGGGTATATAGCGGAAATGTTAAGAAAGATGAACATACACATGTTGCAACCGTATGTGGCTCAACAAAATCCTCCACATGCACTGTTAAAGATAATACATATCATAACATAATAATTGTATATGATGAATATTGTTCTTGTGGACAAGTTGTGAAGCAAAACGTAAAAAATACAACGCAAGAAAAGCATTCTTATTCTGGCGGGATATGTAGCAAATGCAACTTTGAGTGGGAATATTCGGTAAAGAAAATGAACGAGACAAAATATCAGGTAATCTCGACAGATGGAGCGAAAATATGGAGTAGGCCATATTCTAACAACTCAAAACATATAAAGACGCTGAATAAAGGGGCATATCTAACGATAGTTGCAAAAACAACAAACCAAGCAGACAATCTTTGGTATAAAACGTCTGATGGCTATTGGGTTTATAGTGGAAATGTAGCAGAAGCGACTCATTTTCATGAATTGGGTTACTATGGGAAGGTTAAGTCAACTTCATACGAACAAAACAATGCAACATATCACGATGTGGTCGAAACATATGATGCGTTTTGTTATTGTGATGAAATTATAAAAAAGAATATAAAAGAAACATCTAAAGAAAAGCACACTTATTCTGGCGGGATATGTAGCAAATGTAATTATGAATGGAAATATTCGGTGGAAAAACTGAACGAAACAAAATATGAGGTAACCTCGGCGGATGGAGCGAAAATATGGAGTAGACCATATTCTAACAACTCAAAACATATAAAGACGCTGAATAAAGGGGCATATCTAACGATAGTTGCAAAAACAACAAACCAAGCAGACAACCTTTGGTATAAAACATCTGATGGTTATTGGGTTTATAGTGGCAATGTAAAAAAAGCTTCTTCGAATGAGAATTCTTCAATTCATGAGCATATCGCAAATGCAACGAAAAAAACATCTGTAGATTATGAAAAATCAAACAAAACTTATCACAATGTTATTAGCACATATGATGTGTTATGCTCATGTGGAAGTGTAATAGAGAGTGGCTCTAAAGCTACAGAGAAAGAAGAACATTCTTATTCTGGCGGAATATGTAGTAAGTGCGATTACGAATGGCAATACTCTGTGAGTGACCTATCTGGAACATATATTGTATCAAATGCAGATGGAGCAAAAATATGGAGCCGGCCGTATTCTAACAACTCAAATCATATTAAAACGTTAGAAAAAGGCACATCCATTTCGATTGTTGGCAAAACAACAAACCAAGCGGGGAATGTTTGGTACAAAACATTTGATGGCTATTGGGTTTATAGCGATAATGTTACTAAGAACAACCACAAACATCAGGCGGTTTCTTGTGGGGAAATAAAAAGTACGACATATACAAAAAAGAACTCAACTTATCATACGTTCACACAAATATACGATGAATATTGTTCTTGCGGAGAAATAGCAACGACAAATAAGAAATTAGCAACAGACGAAAAACATAGTTTTTCAGGAGACACATGCACTGTTTGTAGTTACACATACGAAACTAAAATTACAACTATTAATAAAACAATGTATGTAGTTAAAAACAATGCTCCTGTTAGAAAAAACTATTATGATAAAAATAGCGAAGTTATAAAAACGCTGAATGTCGATACCGCGGTTAAGGTAGTTAAATCTGTTAAAAATGCGTTTGGAAACACCTGGTATCAGACTGAAGACGGTTTTTATATATATGGTGGTAATTTAACAACTACTGCGCCAAAAAAATATACAGTAAAGTTTGAGGCAAATGGCGGAACTAACGTGCCTGGAACTATAACTACAACGGCAAATACCGCCCCGCGAGTTCCCTCCTCGCCTATTCCTGTAAGAGATGGTTATTACTTTGTGGGCTGGGCAACATCGAAATCTGCTAAAAAAGCAGATTATCAACCAGGAAGCGGATTGCCGTCTGGTAAAAATATTACACTTTATGCTTTATGGGAAGTGAAAGCTTCACAATCTGATGGTCAGTTGCTATCAAAATATGCGTTAACATTCTCGGGAAAAACGAGAAAAGAATGCGTGGAAAACGGTTTATCAATCAGCAATGCCGCATGGTGTGCAATGTTCGTAAGTGCTTGTGCACAAAATTTGGGGTATGGTGATATAATACCGTACAGCACAAATACAGGCGATCTGCATGATGCTATAATTGATGCAGGAGGGGAAGAGGTTTCAACTCCACAGCCTGGTGATGTTGTTTTTTGGAAAGGAACGTGGGGTAGATATGCACACACAGGAATTGTCTGCGAAGCTACTGATACACACATATACATAGTACATGGTAATTGGCATTGTTCAAGAGAGGTCTCGTGCGTATGCTCGCCAGTTAATTGCAAGTATTGCAAGTCAAGTGTTAATTATAAAGACAGTGAAGATATTGCGGTTTATGTGCGCCCTAACTGGCATTAATAGGAGGAAAAATGAAAAAATATATTTCTTTATTACTCTCGGTTTTGATGGCTCTGAGTTTGTTTCTTTCGTCATATGCTCACTATGTTGTTGGCGGAATAAATAATTTTGAACAAAGACTGTTTTATGATGAAAAACAATTTTCTGATGTTGATAAAAATGATTGGTATTATGAAAATATAAGATCTGTTTATCAATTCGGATTAATGCAAGGGAAGGGCAATAATGTTTTTGATGTCAGCGGTCAAATTACAATTGCAGAAACGTTGGCTATCGCAATGAGAATACATAGTATTTACTATGTTGGTTTTGTTCCTGAATATCCTGTGGAAAGTGGATATGAATGGTATAGTCCGTGCGTTAATTATGCAAAAGAAAATTCTTTGATAATTAAAGGATATGAGGATTACGAGGTACCGATAACTCGTTCGGAGTTTGTAAAGATTCTTGCAAAATCTATTGATAAGGTTGATTTTGATGAAATAAACTATGTTGAAGACAGAGTGATTCCGGATGTGTCTAAAAAATCGTCGTACTATGACGAGGTGTATATGTTGTACAAAGCAGGAGTAATAGCAGGAACTGATTCGGTAGGAACTTTTTCACCAGATTCCACGATAACTCGTGCTGAAGCTGCGACAATTGTAACAAGAATAATAGACAAAAACTTGCGTAGAAAATTCATATTAACTGGGAATAATTAGTTGATGCCTTTTTGTAACAAAAGTTTTTATTCATAATTCATCGCGGAATCGTTTCTATGCGGTGGGCATTAAGCGAAGGATATTAACCCAAGCCTTAACCCAAGCCGACTTTGAGCCGACCAATAAACTTCGACTAGATGGGAATACTTCGGCAATAGAAAAGACTAAAACAGAAAAGCAAAAACCTCGTAATCATATAGATTACGAGGTTTTAGTTTGGTTGCGGAGGGCGGATTTGAACCACCGACCTTCGGGTTATGAGCCCGACGAGCTACCAGGCTGCTCCACTCCGCGATATAAAAATGGTGCTCGAGACCGGAATCGAACCGGTACGGGGGTTAAATCCCGCAGGATTTTAAGTCCTGTGCGTCTGCCAGTTCCGCCACTCGAGCGAATGTTCCCAGCAAAGCGTTTTTCGATTCTGCCTCTAATGCAGTCTCTTGAAAAGATGTTTTTCTGAGAGCATAAATTATTATAGCACAGGAAACAGACTTTGTCAATACATTTTTGTAAAAACACTGTAGGAATACGGAGAGATATATATTATAATATATGTAGAAATTGTGCAAATATACCAAAAATAAAAGATTTTTCAAAATCTTAAAAAAACTATTGACAATCGGGGTGGATTGTGGTACAATGGATTATACCTTGGCATAGGCTCTTTTTTTTTCGACAATTCAGATAAAGCCGTAGCCTGAAACTAAAAGGAGGATACAGCAATGAGAGTTAAAATCACACTTGCTTGCGGTGAATGTAAACAGAGAAATTACGACACCATGAAAAATAAGAAAAACGATCCTGACAGACTGGAAATGAAAAAGTACTGCAGGTTCTGCAAAAAACACACAATGCACAAGGAAACAAAATAATTTTCCCCGTGTAAAAAGTAGCCGAAAGGACGGAATCTTTTATGGCAGACAAAAAAGAAAAAGCAAAATTTGGCACCAGAATTGCAAACTGGTTCCGTGGTGTTAAATCCGAACTTAAAAAAATAATATGGCCTACACCTAATAAGATTGCAAAAGATACCGGTATTGTTATCATTACTGTTGTTATCGTAGCAGCTTTTCTTTCAGTGCTTAACTGGGTATTCCATTTAGGTATTGAAAAACTGCTTGGCTAATCTTATAAGGAAGGAGAAAAGCGGCGCAGTTCCGCTTTTTTGAGCGTATGGCTGAAGTTGCAAAATGGTATGTTATACATACCTACTCGGGTTATGAGAAGAAGGTAGAAACCAACATTGCAAAGCTTATAGAAAACCGTGGTCTGCAGGAGCAGATTACAGATATAAGAGTTCCTGAAGAGGTGTCGGTTGACCCTGAAACCAAAAAAGAAAGCAAGAGAAAGCTTTTCCCGGGTTATGTATTTATAAAGATGGTTATGTCTGATGACGCATGGCACGATATTAAAAATATTCGTGGCGTTACAGGCTTTGTCGGCCCCGAATCCAAACCGGTCGCTTTAACCGAAGAAGAACTCCAGAGCATGAAGCTTGAAGTGAAACCGGTTAATATTGACTTTGCTGAAGGAGATACAGTCAGAATTATTGACGGACCTTTAAACGGATATCTGGGTAAAGTTATGGAACTTAAAGCTGACAAGAGCAAGGTTAAGCTTTCTGTTGACCTGTTTATGGGAAGAGAAACAGAGGTAGACCTTGAAATTGGTCAGGTAGAAGTTTTAGATTAGTATGGCTTCCGCTTCTAAAGCGGATTGTTATAGTGGGAGGATGTAAATTTTCATGCATCTGCCATCACCACATTGTTTATTAAGGAGGCGTAAAACATGGCTCAGAAAATAGCAGGTTTTATTAAATTACAGATTCCTGCGGGCAAAGCTACTCCGGCACCCCCGGTTGGTCCTGCCCTGGGTCAGCATGGTGTTAACATCATGCAGTTCTGTAAGGAATTCAACGAAAAAACCGCTAAGGATGCAGGTCTTATCATACCTGTAGTAATTACTGTTTTTGCTGACAGATCTTTCTCATTCATCACAAAGACTCCGCCGGCAGCAGTTCTTCTGAAAAAAGCTTGTAAGCTTGAAAAAGCAAGTGGCGTACCTAACAAAACAAAGGTTGCTACAATTTCAAAAGCTGATGTACAGGCTATTGCGGAAACAAAAATGGCTGACCTTAACGCAGCTAACATCGAAACTGCAATGAGCATGATTGCGGGAACAGCTCGCAGCATGGGTATTGTTGTTGAAGACTAATTGGGACTAGACCCTTTAAAACTGTGGGAGGAAGACTAAAAGGTCTTTCGTAAAACCACTTAGGAGGTAAAAATAGTGAAAAGAGGAAAAAAATATCTCGAAGCTATCGAGATGTATGACAGAGCTCAGCAGTATGACCCTGCAGAAGCCGTTGCACTTACAGTAAAAATGGCTAAAGCAAAGTTTGATGAAACTGTTGAAGCACACATTAAACTTGGCGTTGACTCAAGACACGCTGACCAGCAGGTTCGTGGTGCAGTTGTTCTGCCTCACGGTACCGGTAAAACAGTTAGAGTTTTAGTATTTGCAAAGGGTGACAAACTCGCAGAAGCAGAAGCTGCAGGCGCAGATTTTGTTGGTGGCGAAGAGCTCATCCCCAAAATCCAGAACGATAACTGGTTTGACTATGATATTATCGTTGCAACACCTGACATGATGGGCGTTGTGGGCAGACTTGGTAAAGTTCTCGGTCCTAAAGGACTTATGCCTAACCCCAAAGCAGGCACAGTTACAATGGACGTTACAAAAGCAATCAATGATATTAAAGCAGGTAAAATTGAGTACAGACTCGATAAAACCAATATCATTCACTGCCCTGTAGGTAAAGTTTCATTTGGTGCGGACAAACTCCGTGAAAACTTTGAAACTCTTATGAACGCTATTGTTAAAGCTAAACCGGCTGCAGCAAAAGGTCAGTACCTTAAGAGCGTTACAGTTACATCGACAATGGGCCCCGGTGTTAAAGTTAACACAGCTAAACTGATGGGTTAATTTTGATATTTTAATTTATTTAAAATATATTTTATTCCAAAGACAGCAGGCACAAAGGTAAGACCTGCCCAGGAGTACACTGCTTTAAAATTTCAGGCGGTTTCCTTCTCCTTTGGAAGGAAACCGTTTTTTTAAAAGATGTACTCACTTTTAGATTATGGAGGTGAATTACATGCCAAGCGCAAAAATTCTTGAACAGAAAAAACAAGTTGTTGCTGAGCTCGCTGAAAGACTTAAAAATTCCGCAGCCGGCGTACTCGTTGACTACAAAGGTATCAACGTTGAACAGGACACAAAACTTCGTAGAAGCTTCAGAGAAGCAGGCGTTAAATATGAGGTTGTTAAAAACACTCTCTTAAAGCTTGCTGTAAGAGAAGCTGGCCTTGATGAACTTGAAGCAGTTTTAGATGGCACAACAGCGATTGCTACATCTGCTGATGATGCAGTTGCACCCGCGAAGGTGTTCAAAGATTTTGTGAAAGAAAACTCAACACTTGAAATTTCTTTCAAATCCGGTTTCGCAGACGGAAAAGTTCTTTCCATCGACGAAATCAATGCACTCGCAGACCTTCCGTCAAGAGAAGCACTTCTCACAATGCTTGCTTCTGCACTTCTCGGAACAGTACGTGGTCTCGCAGTTGCTCTTAATGCAGTTGCTGAGAAAAAAGGTGACGGCGAAGAAGCTGCTCCTGCAGCAAACGAAGCTCCTGCCGCTGAACCCGTAGCAGAGGCTGCTCCCGCAGCTGAAGAAACTGTAGCTGAAGCTCCCGCTGAGGAAGCTACTCCTGCAGAAGAAGCTGCTCCCGCAGCTGAAACACAGGCGCCTGCTGAAACAGCAGATGCTGAATAATTAAAAATAAAATATTAAATATGGAGGTATATTTAAAATGGCTAACATAGAAAAATTTATTGAAGAAATTAAATCCATGACAGTTCTTGAACTTTCTGAACTGGTTAAAGCAATCGAAGAAGAATTTGGCGTATCCGCTGCTGCTCCTGTAATGGTAGCTGCTGCTGGTGGTGCTGCTGCAGGCGGCGCTGCTGAAGAAAAGAGCGAATTTGACGTTATCCTTGCTGATGCTGGTGCTTCTAAACTCGGCGTTGTTAAAGTTGTTAAAGAAATCACAGGTCTTGGCCTCAAAGAAGCTAAAGACATCGTTGATGGCGCTCCCAAAACAGTTAAAGAAGCTGTTGCTAAAGAAGAAGCTGAATCCATCAAAGCTAAGCTCGAAGAAGCTGGCGCTAAAGTTGAACTTAAGTAATTTAAGTCATATAAAAAAAGATGCGACTCGTAAGAGCCGCATCTTTTTTTGTTATATTTAATATGAAAACTGTGTAAAATATTCATGGAATAATTTGACAAATAATTTAATTTATAGTATAATAAAGGGCGTTGTTTGACAAAAGGAGAATGACATGGATATTTTAATTTTACAATTAAAAAGGTTAAAAGAAAAAGTTAATAGTTATATAAACAATCTTATCAGTCTCGCAGGAGAACATAAGCAGGTTGTGAGAGCAGGCGGCGTAGCAGTTGGAATAATAGTTTGCTCGCTTTTAATTGCCGTTTTTTTTACAAGCGGATATGAAGTATACATGGACGGCGAAAAGATTGCTGTCGTAAGAGAAAAAGCGGATTTTGAACAGGGACTTGATAGAGCGAATGCAAAAATAACCGCACTTGCCGGAGAAGGATATGGAATAAATAAAATTCCCCAATATGTTTTCACCATTGCGGCAAAATCATTGGTTTCGGATAATGACGAGATTGTTGACTCTGTTATGCAGAGGTCAGATGTGATAAGTAAGGTTTACGTTATAAAAGTTGATGGATTTGATATTGCTACATCAGAAAGCAAGCAGGTTGCGTTAAATCTTGTTGATAAAGCCGCATCGCTGTATGATGGAGATAACATAAAAATTTTAAACAATGTAGAAATAGAAGGCAGATATGAGCTTACAAGCCGTCTTACAAGTGATGAGCTGGCAGTTAAGCTGCTTAGAAATGTTTTGAAGGTTCAGACGGAGAGAAAATCTGTTTATGAGGCTCAGCTCATGTATCAGACCATCACAAATCCTTCAGGGGAAATGTATGTAAACGAGGAAAAACTTCTCACTGAAGGCAAGTCCGGTGTTATGGAGGTAACGGCTAAGATTACAGAAATAAACGGAGCCGTGTGTGATGCATCGATTGTATCAAAAACTGTTGTAGAAGAACCGGTGAGTGAGGTTGTAATGGTGGGAACTACCGAACGTCCCTCGGTAGGAACGGGGATATTTGTTCAGCCATACTTTGGGACAATTACCTCACGTTTTGGTTCAAGATGGGGAAGAACTCATAAAGGTACGGACATTGGCGGTGATATTGGTGATCCCATAAAGGCTGCCGATAATGGAATTGTTATAACTGCGGAATATCAGGAAAACGGCTATGGCAATATAATAATAATTGATCACCAGAATGGC